>NZ_BBCC01000001.1 GCF_001311845.1 Desulfosarcina cetonica JCM 12296
TCGGCAGGCGTCCTCACAGCCATGGGGGCAAATACGGCCCAGCACGCCGGCAGGGGCAGCTCGTCCATGATGATTTTTAGGGCCTCGGCATATTTGCCCTGGCCGACCATCTGCACGTAGCCCTGCACGTTGATCCCCGCCGGACAGGCCAGGCGGCAGGGCGCCTTGTCGGCCTTCTGGATGGTGTAGTTGATGGGAATGGCTTGGGCGTACTGCTTGTAAGTGGCCTTGCGGTTGATCAGTCCCAGGTTGTACGCATCGGGCAATTCTACCGGGCAGGCCTGGGAACAGTCGCCGCAACCGGTACATTGATCCGTGTCGATATAACCGGCGCGTTTGTCGACAACCGCCCGGAAATTCCCCGGACCGCCGTCGATGCGCGCCAGATCCGCATAGGTGATCAGCTCGATGTTCACATGCCGGCCGACTTCCACCAGGATGGGGCTCATGATACACATGGCGCAATCGTTGGTGGGAAAGGTTTTGTCCAACTGGGCCATCACGCCGCCGATGGCAGGCGATTTTTCAAGCAGGTAAACGTAATAGCCCGAGTTCGCCAGATCCAGGGCGCTCTGCATGCCTGCGATGCCCCCGCCAACGACCAACACGGAACCAATGGCGTTTTTTGTCATTGTCGCTCTCCTGATCGTGTTTGAACCGCATAAATAAGACCATAAAGGTGCACGCCGCTGATGAAGCGGAACGCCGAACGGGTCCCGTATCAATAACGCGTGGAACCCCCTTGTCCCGACGTGCGATGCGCCGACAGAGACCTGAATTACGCCGATTGGCCTAAAAATTGACTGGAATGCGGCAAGAAGCGGTGGAGAAACGCCATGCAGGCAAAAATCCTCCGACTGGATGCTTTACCGTGAGCCTGCCATCCCGGGCAGCCAACGACAAGTCTCTCAGGTAAAGCCTATTTGACGGGTCATGATGGCCATCTGCCTATGCGTGGATCGTGAGATTTATGGATTGGAATGCTTAGATATAGTCCATCCTTCGAAACAATGTCAAAACAAAACCATCTATACTATTAATGGATGCCATAGACGGTGACGATTAAATCAAGTTGGCTTTTCTTGAAAGCAACTGACTTCGGTCAAACCGATTATCACGATAAACCGGATTGGATTCCGATCCTTTTGCGATCGCCCTATTCAGGTTGAATATTTCGGTTAACGGTGTTATCTTACGTTCGCTTATCAGAGGTTACCCGATCACAAGCGGGCTCCATCTCGGCATCCGGCATCCCCACCCTTCAACCGAATTTAGAGCGAAAATGAAGGCCCTGAGTATCGATAATATTTTCTCCAATCGGCTTAACCTCGAACGTATTCTGGACAATTTGAAGGATGGGATCATCGCCCACGATCTTGACCGGAGGATTTTCTTTTTTAACAAGAAAGCCGAAGAGATCACCGGATATCATCGTGAGGAGGTGATCGGCAAAGACTGCCACGAAGCCATGGGCGGTCCTTTCTGCGGTAGCCGATGTTCGTTCTGTGGCAAGCAGCCCATTTTCGTAGACAAGGCCGAATACCCGATCAATATCATCACCCGCAAAGGCGAGATGCGCCGTCTGGAGATGATGGTCACCATGATGCGCGACGAACACGATCACGAGTTCGGCGTTTTGGCCACTTTTCGGGATGTGACCGATCTTTTTGAATTGAGGGTCAAAGCCAGGGAAATGACCGGTTTTTCCAACATCATCGGCTGCGACAGCAAAATGGTGGAAGTCTTTCGTCAGATCAAGGATGTTGCCGGATACGACTACCCCGTGCATATCTTCGGCGAGACCGGCACCGGCAAGGAGCTGGTGGCCAATGCCATCCACAACGAGAGTTTGCGCGCCGGCAATCCGTTTGTTCCCATCAACTGCGGTGCATTGCCCGAGGGTCTGATCGAAAGCGAGTTGTTCGGCCACGTCAAGGGCGCTTTCTCCGGCGCCATCCGCGACAAAAAGGGGCGCTTCGAACTGGCCCACAAAGGCACCATTTTTCTGGATGAGATCGCCGAGCTGCCCAAGGTCCTGCAAGTCAAGTTATTGCGTTTTTTGCAGGAGGGCAATTTCGTGAAGGTGGGTGGCGAGAAAACCGTTTCGGTGGATGTCCGCGTGGTCAGTGCCACCAACAAAGATCTCAAGAAAGAGGTTAAAAGGGGAAGGTTCCGCGAAGATCTCTTCTACCGGCTCAACGTGATCCCGATCCACATCCCGCCGATTCGCGAACGGCGCACCGACATTCCGCTGCTGGTGGATCACTTTCTCTCCAAGGCACCGGTGATCGGCGGCCAGCGGCCGGCACGGATTTCCAAGGAAGCCCTCAATCTTCTCATGGACTATAGCTGGCCGGGAAATGTCCGCGAACTTCAAAATGCGGTTCAGTTCGCCATCGTGCGCTGTCAGGGAAAGGTCATCCATCCCGAGGATTTACCGCTGGAACTCAAAGGTTTCATTGCTGAAAAGCCCAAACGCGGTCCGGTGCGCAAACTGGATACGGAAGCCGTGACGGCCGCCCTGGCCAAAACGGGTGGCAACAAGGCCCGGGCCGCCAAGGCGTTGGGCGTGGGCCGCGCTACGCTGTACCGCTTTTTAGCCGATCATCCCGAAGAACTGTCCGACGACTGACGATCATGGCAGACGATCGGTGCCGCTTTGAGGCGCCCCCACCAAAATAAAAAAGCCGGGCAAATGCCCGGCTTTTCATCACTTGGCGCTCAACGCGCCTTTCGGTCTTGCCGATTAGGCGACTTCCTGGAACTCGGCATCGACCACGTCATCATCCTTTGCGGTATTGGCATGGGGCTGGCCACCGCCGCCCTGTCCGGCCGACGGCCCGCTGCCCTGGGGGCCGGCCTGCTGACGGTACATGGACTCGGCCAATTTATGCGAAGCCCGTGTAAGCACGTCGGTCAATGTACGAATTCGCTCGGTATCCTCGCTCTTGAGGGCTTCCTTCAGATTACGAATCGCATCGTCGATCTCCATGCGCACGCCACCCTCAATACTGGCGCCCATCTCGCTCAGGGACTTCTCGGTGGCGTGGATCAGCGCATCCGCGCTGTTCTTGGCCTCCACCAGTTCCTTCTTGCGTTTGTCGTCATCGACATGCTGCTCCGCATCCCTGATCAACCGATCGATCTCCTCCTTGGAGAGACCCGAGGAGGTGGTAATACGGATGCTCTGGGCCTTGCCGGTGGCCTTGTCTTTGGCCGAGACCTCCACGATGCCATTGGCATCGATGTCGAAGGTCACCTCGATCTGGGGGGTTCCGCGCGGCGCCGGCGGGATGCCGGTCAGTTCGAAGCGCCCCAGGGTCTTGTTGTCCGCAGCCATCTCCCTTTCCCCCTGAAGCACGTGCACGGTCACCGCCGGCTGGCTGTCCTCGGCCGTGGAAAAGACCTGGCTTTGCCGCGTGGGAATGGTGGTATTCTTCTGAATCAGCTTGGTCATCACTCCACCAGGGTTTCGATACCTAGGGAAAGCGGGGTCACATCGAGCAGCAGAACATCACTGACATCCCCTTCCAAAACAGCCCCCTGAATGGCGGCGCCCATGGCGACGACTTCATCGGGATTGACCCCTTTGTGAGGATCCTTGCCGAAAATCGTCTTCACTCGCTGCTGAACCGCCGGCATACGGGTCATGCCGCCCACCAGAATGACTTCATCGATATTGCTGCCGGTCAAGCCGGCATCTTTCAAAGCGGTGCGGCAAGGCGCCTCCAGGCGATCCAATAGGTTGCTGACCAAAGATTCCAATTTGGCACGCGTCACTTTAACGTTCAGGTGCTTGGGTCCGCTGGCGTCAGCCGTGATGAAGGGCAGATTGATATCCGTTTCCATGGCGCTGGAAAGTTCCATCTTGGCCTTCTCGGCCGCCTCCTTGAGACGTTGAAGGGCCATCTTGTCGCCACGCAGATCAATCCCCTGCTCCCGTTTGAATTCATCGGCAAGGTAGTCGATCAACCGCAGGTCGAAATCCTCACCGCCGAGGTGAGTATCGCCGTTGGTGGCCTTGACTTCAAAAACGCCTTCGCCGATCTCCAGAATGGAAATATCAAAGGTCCCGCCCCCCAGGTCGAACACGGCGATTTTCTCCTCCTTCTTTTTGTCCAGACCGTATGCCAGGGATGCCGCCGTGGGCTCATTGATAATGCGTTTGACATTCAAACCGGCAATCTTGCCGGCGTCTTTGGTGGCTTGACGCTGGCTGTCGTTGAAATAGGCCGGAACGGTAATCACCGCGTCGGTGATCGGCTCGCCCACATAGGCTTCGGCCGATTTCTTGAGATCCGCCAAAATAAAGGAGGAAATTTCGGCCGGGCTGTACTGACGTCCGTTCAGGCTGATGCGCACATCGCCATTCTCCGCTTGGCTGATCTCGTAGGGTAGATTCTTGCGGTCGTTGGTGACCTCGGTCGAGCTGTACTTCCGGCCGATCAACCGTTTGACGCCAAACACCGTATTTTGCGGATTGGTAACTGCCTGGCGCTTGGCAATCTGGCCGACCAGCCGTTCGCCGCTGCCGGTAATGGCGATCATCGACGGAGTCGTGCGCCCACCATCGGCATTGGTGATCACCTTTGAATCACCGCTTTCCATAATGGCCACACATGAATTGGTTGTTCCAAGATCGATTCCGATAATTTTACTCATTTGTCTTTTCCTCCTGATGGATAGTACCCAATGCGGGAACCCTGTTTTTGTTTTCTGAGGAAAAGCTAAATCACAAATGAATTATGTCAAAAAAATTACATTACTTTTTATTTATTTTTTTAAGAATAATGGAATAAACCCATCCGCACAACCATTTTTTGTCATCCGGATTGACAAGATGCGTCATTGCCTGCGCCCCGGGAACATGCCGAACGGCGATTCAGCCCCATTGTAGGCCTTATCAAGGCCATGGGCATGAATGGTACCATACTTGCTAATTCATTCTGACGGGAAATGGCAGGACCGCGGCCAATCAAGTCATCCGCTGTTCGGCCGACAATAGACAGTATCTAAAAGTCACGGCAACAATCGGAAAAAATTCGAAACAACGCTTCTATCCATAAGGATATGATGAAAAGATCAATAATCTCTATCTGTCTAATCGTTCTCGTGGCCGTGGTGGCGGGATGTGATGACCAGAATAATCAATGGCTCGACTTCACGAAGACAATGCCCGAGAGAGCCTCGGCACCATCGCATATTACCATCGAAACCAGTGAATACGCCGGCGGCCAGCTGCGAATCAGCGGCACTTGCAGCAAGGAGGGGGAAATTCTGCTCGTTCTTCCGACGACCGCAGGCGACAACCGCATCATTGGCTCCCCGCGATGCAGTCACGGCCGATACGAACTGATCAACGCCACTTTCGGCAAACCACCCTGCGAAGTCAGCGTTGAATACAATGGTAATCAAAGCCTCCAGGTCCGTGTTGCCGGCGCCGAGATATATTGTCGCTAAAAGTGCCTGCCAAGCCGGCCACGAAATGACAGTCGACCTGGCAGGTCGCATCGTTTTACACTTTCTGGGTAGGCGTCAGCCTACTGACCTTTCCAAGTCGGCTTGCGTTTTTCAAGAAATGCGGACACCCCTTCCCTGGCATCATCGGTGGAACAAAGCCGGGCAAACGCCTCATTCATATAGGTAAAGGCCTTGTCGTAATCCAGATCGGCGGCGGCATAAAACGCGGATTTGGCAATCTGAACGGCCAGTGGACTTTTGGCGGCCAGCACACCGGCCCAGCGCCGAGCTTCCATCTCCAGATCGGCAGTTGGCACCACCTTGTTGATCAACCCCATCTCAAGTGCGTCCGGTGCCTTGATCAATTCACCATAGAGCAGCAATTCCATGGCGCGTTTGCGCCCCACCGAACGGGAAACCGGAATCACCGGGCCCACACAATTCAAACCGACATTGACGGCGGTCAACCCCATGCGGGCTGTTTCGTCGGCAATGGCCAAATCGGCGGCGGCCACCAGGCCGGCCCCATTGGCCGCCGCAACGCCATGCACCTGGGCGATAACGGGCTTCTTGATCCGGCTGATGGTAACCAGCGGGGTCTCCATGCATTCGATCCACTCCCGGTAAGCCATGGTGCTTTTACCGAAAAAATCGCCCACATCGATCCCCGCGCAAAAGGCCTTGCCCGCCCCCTTGATAAGGATGACCCGTACCGCCGGATCACCATCCAGCTGAATCAGCGCCTGGGTCAAATCCGAAGCCAGCGTCAGCGTGAAGGTATTGAGGCTCTCCGGCCGATTCAAGGTAATTTCTCCGATGTGATGTTCCAGGGTTTCAACGATAACGCTTTCAGCCATGTCATTCCTCCTGTGGGTTAAGGTCGATAGGGTGGATTGGCCTGCGACAGTCGGCGTCTTGTGGGGAGACCAGTCGAATCCGGCCTGACAATGAATGAGCATAGCACAACTCTAAAGCCCGTAAAACGATTGAAACGCTTGTTTCCAACGATGGCAGGCAGCGTTTGAACCGGCGCCACAGCATCCTTTACAATCCTCGCTGTTGGTGGTATTGCATGCCACTACGCGGTCTTATGGAAGTATTACCCTCGATCACGACTTCGTCAACAATATGGACAGATCCGATGAAATTTATCCCTGTCATTGGCCTTGAAGTTCACGCGCAACTGAAACCCGCACTAAAATTTTTTGCAGCTGTTCAACGGCCTTCGGTGCGCCCCCCAATACCCACACCTGCCCGGTGTGTCTGGGCATGCCCGGCTCCCTGCCCGTGCTGAACCGGAAAGTCGTCGACTATACCATCAAGATGGCCCTGGCCACCGGCTGCCATGTACAAAAGGAAAGCCGTTTCGCCCGTAAAAACTACTTCTATCCGGACCTTCCCAAAGGCTATCAGATATCCCAATATGAGCTGCCCATCGCCACGGGAGGGCATTTGGATATCGATGTTGACGGCCAAACCCTGCGCATCGGCATCACCCGCATCCACATGGAAGAGGATGCCGGCAAGTTGGTCCACGATCCGGATCGTCCCATCAGCCGTGTCGACCTCAATCGGACCGGCACCCCCCTGATGGAAATCGTCAGCGAGCCGGATATCCGCAGCCCCGAGGCCGCCGGCGAATATCTGCGCCAGCTCAGAGCCATTCTGCGCTACCTGGAGATCAGCGACGGCAATATGGAGGAGGGCAGTTTCCGCTGCGACGCCAACGTTTCCATCATGCCAGAGGAATCTTCCGTCTTCGGCACCCGCACCGAGATTAAAAATTTAAATTCCTTCAAGCATGTGGAAAAAGCCTTGCATTATGAAATCGCTCGCCAGAAGGAAATTCTGCTCGATGGCGGGCAGGTCGTCCAAGAAACCCGTCTGTGGCAGCCGGACAAGGGGCAGACGGTATCCATGCGAGGCAAGGAGGATGCCCACGATTACCGCTATTTCCCCGATCCCGATTTACTACCGCTGGTCATCGACGATGCCTGGATCGAACGCATGCAAAGTGACATGCCCGAACTGCCGGCCCAGCGCAAGGCACGCTACATGACGGATTTCGAACTGCCGGCGGCCGATGCCCAGGTCCTGACGGCCAGCCGCGAACTTTCCGATTACTTTGAAGCCTGCCGGGCTTGCTTTGATCAGCCCAAAACCGTGGCCAACTGGATTATGGGCGATCTCTTGGGCCTGCTCAACGCCCGGGGCCTTGAGATTGAGCATTCACCCATCACCCCCGAGAATCTCGCCGGATTGCTCAAGCTTATCGGCAGTGACGTCATCAGCGGCAAAATCGCCAAAACCGTTTTCGAGGCCATGGCCGATACCGGCAAACCAGCCAAGGCCATCGTCGAGGAGAAGGGACTCGTGCAGGTCTCCGACACCTCTACCATCGACCCCATCATCGATGCAATCATCGCCGAAAATCCGGATGAGGTTGAGCGATATCGCGGCGGCCAGAAGAAACTGATGGGCTTTTTGTCGGTCAGGTCATGAAGGTCACCAAAGGCAAGGCCAACCCGAAAGTGGTAAATGAAATTTTGAGAAAGAAACTGGGTTGAACAGAGGCAGGTTTCATAACATACCGACATTTCACTCTACCCGCCACCGTTGATCCAGCAATCGTGATAAAGTCAAAATGCGTGCCCGGCATTTAACAAGGAGTTCCCATTGAAAAAAAATAATCAGAACCGCAATATGATCCTTACATTCGTCGTCCTATTGTTTTTTTTTGCAACGCCGGCGATTGCCGCGCCGGTGCGAGTTGCCATCCTGCCTTTCGATGTCCATGCGCAAAATGATCTCACCTTTCTTCAGCAAGGCATTCTCGACATGCTTGCCTCCCGCTTGTCCTGGCCGGACCAGGTTGAGGTCATCAATAAAAAAGAAACCCAAACCGCCCTGTCATCCGTATCCGGTTTCGATGGAGAGAGCCGCGCCCTTTTAATCGGCGGCAAGCTGCAGGCCAATTATGTGCTGTTCGGCAGCCTGACCGTCTTCGGGGAAAGCGTGAGCATCGACGCGAAGATGGTGGATGTCAGCGGACAAAAGGCCCCCCTGCCGTTTTATGCGCAGACAAGTGGTATGGGTGAGGTGATTCCCCAGATTAACCAGTTCGCCACCACCATCAATGCTACGGTTTTCGGGCGCGCGGTGGCCCCGTCGCCGGGAGTGGCCAGCCCGCAAGCCGGCAGAACGGCGCAACAAACCGGCCCCCAAGCCTATAATCCCAGAATGCATCCGGAAAAGCTGTTGCAAAACGGCATCCAGAGTGAGGGGCAGTACCCGGTTATGGGCCAGCCTTACGCGCAAACACCCAATCCGGCGTTCATTGCCACCGCGCCGGCCTATGGCGGCAGCGCCGATAGCTTCTGGAGAAGCCAACGGTTTAAGTCCGTGATCACCGGCATCGATATGGGTGACGTTGACAAAGACGGGCAACTGGAAACCGTCGTTGTAACGGTTGACGAAATATTGATTTACCGCAATCAAAATCAACGCATGGTTAAAATCGCCGACTTGGAAAAGATCAACACCCACCAATACATGGGGGTGGATGTGGGCGATATCAACGGCAACGGCTATCCGGAGATATTCATATCCGCCATTAGTCCACGCAAGGATGCCTTCAACTCTTTCATCCTCGAATATGACGGCTCGGAATTCAAGCGAATCGCAACCGATCTGCCCTGGCATTTTCGCATTGTCAAAACAGGCGTAGAGGGGGATTTTCTGATTGGCCAGAAAGAACCCCCGTCAAATGGCAACCTGCTTTCGCAGCCCATCTTCCGCATGAGTTGGATGGTAAAACCTATGCTCCCGGAACCGTCTTTCTGACCGGCGGCAAGGCCAACATTCTCGGGGTCACTGCCGGCAACTTGCTTGGCGAAAACCAAACCAGCGTGGTCGGCTACACCGCTTTTGATCGGATCATTATTTTCAGACCGGATGGGGATGTCGAATGGAAGAGTAACGATGCCCATGGAGGCAGCCTGAGTTACTATCAGTTTCCCGCCAAGGAGGATCCCAATAGAAGCAAAGATACTTACTTCTTTGCCATGCGCCTGCGTACCGCCGATCTTAATGATGATGGAAAATCTGAATTGATCGTGGCCACCAATAATGAAATGTCCAATCGTCTCCTAAAAAATCAGCGTGTTTACAACAACAGTCGGCTGGGTTCCTTTTCCTGGAATGGCATGGGCATGACCGAAAACTGGAAAACCAATGAGATATCAGGTCGCGTCACCGACTATTTTATCGGGGATTTCGATAACGATGGTGCGACTGAACTCGTCGCCGCCGTGGTCCGCAAGGAGGGCCGGGTTTCGTTTACCGATGCGGAAAGTGTTGTCATCGCCTATGAATTGAAAAAGGAGTAAAACGCACCCCCTAATTTCCTTTTCCGGGGTATTTTCGGATGCTCGCCGACAATGCCCCGGAAAATGGATTAAAGCCTTTCACGCCGCTTCCGTGCCTCAACAAATCCCCCCTTTTAAAAAGCAGCCGTATCGCCAAGCCTGTAACGCTTGCTTGCTGTTTGGCTCATTTATCGACGACATCAAACGAAGCGCCAATGGCTACCATCTTTAACCATTCAATTAGACAACGAACGCAAGGAGTCGACATGAAAACAAGTTGCAAGAATGCAAAAAATGGACATCGTTTTACGAACGTGCTGACGGGTGTTGCATGGGGACTGCTGCTGATGATCGTCGTTTCCTGTGCGGGGTCAACAGCTTATTTTAGTAATAGCAACGATGTTTCCCGCCAGTTTGAGACGGGCGAAATACTGCCAGGCTACCGGTATTACTATGGGGGGCCACAACTCAAACCCAATGCCATTGTGGCCATCAACCCTGACTATACCCTGGAATCACCCCATTGGCATGCTATGAAAGTATCTCCCGCATCGCTGCAAGCCATTATCGACACCATCAAATTCGTCCCGGATGCAGAATACAAAACCACGCCCAATGGGGCACGCATTTTCGCTTCGGATGGCGCTTTGGTCGGTGTCTGGTATTCGGTCTTCGAACATCCCCTGGTCAAACGGACCGGAAACAACCAGGTCTACCTGGCCGCCCCACAGCCGATTCTGCCCTTTGGAACACGCATCAGAATACATGATCGTGATTAGCGCAAGTTGCGTGTGAGTGGCGCACAAACAACAAAAGGCCCGCCTTGCGGCGGGCCTTGATTGTGCGGATTAGGCTATCGGGAACGACAAGCGATTAGAAATTAACCGCAAGTTGGCCGACAATAACATCGGAAGAATCATCCAGTTCATCGTAATCGCTGTCCCACACGGTCTTGTGGTACTGCGCGCTCAGGGAGGTGTTGGGAGCGAAGAACCACTGGGCGGCCAGGCTGTAAACCTGGGCATTGTTCCAAAGGTCATAAGTATCGTCGTTTTCAGCCGAGAGATACATGATTTCGGCCTGAAGGTTCAGGCCTTCCATCGGGGTGAAAATGGCGTAAAGACCACCACCGATAGCACCTTCCTGGGCACCGTATTCAGCACTAAACGTGTCGATACCAAGGTCGTCAGCAATATAATCGGCAACAGCAGTCGGAATGGAGCCGAAAGGTACGGGGTCCATAGCATCGGAAGCACCACCAGGAATGATATCATTGACGTAAGGCCCGCGGTCCATGATGCTCCAGTCGGTCCAGTCATTCAGCGCGGTAATTTTCATTTCGTCATCGGTGTCATTGCCGTCAGACCAGATCAGGTCCACGCCGATCGTCAGGCTATCCATCACGGCGGCTTCCACATTGCCCCAGAACTGGGTCCCCATGACATCGACGCCGCTGATATCGCCACCAAAAACATTCAACTCGGCGTTGACGCTGATGATACCGGAGACAAAGGTACCCTGCAGGCCGAACACATGGGGCTCGAAACCCTCGTCAAGGCCGTCTTTGGCGGCGGCATAGAAACCCTTCACCGAGAACATGTCGGCGGCGTAACCCAGTTGGATCAGGTATGTATCAATGTCCGCCGTGTAACCATTGGTAGAGTCGTTATAATCTTCTCTGCTATCCCGTTCGGATTCTTTGGTGTAGCCCAGGGTGATCAGAACGGGGGTTTTGATGTCCAATTTAATGCCGGTACCGTTGTTATCGTAGGCAATGGCATTGCCCAGGGTGATCAGCTGCTGACCGGCGGTGACACCAATCATGCCCTTGTCAACCTGAAGGTAGGCCCGGTCAACCTGGATCTCTTGGTCTTCCGGCCAATGCGAGCTGTTGTCGGCTGTATACCCCCAGTCACCTTCGGCAAAATCCATGCGGGAAACGACTTTCACGCCGTCGGCCACGTTGATGGTGGTACCCACGCGCAGACGCTGATTGAACCAGCTTTCCTCGTTATCATTGACGGCACCATCTTCAGAAAACCGGAGAGTATTTGTATTCCAGTACCGCACCCGCATTTCACCGTTCAGCTGCACACGATCGTCAGCCATGGCGACATTGGCGATGATGCCGGCGACGAACAAGGTGGCCAAAGCCACACCAATCAATTTTTTCATTTTACTTCCTCCTTAACGCGTTAACCTAAGTTTACTGCAACCTAATAATTGTCATCGTAGATCTTTAGTTTACTGCAACCTAATAATGCTTTACTGCAACCCAATAATTAACGAACTGAAACTGCAAATCGAATACGCGATGGCGTACCCCCTATCACCTCCTCTCGGATCGGATTTATTTTAAAGCCTCAGGCCTTCGCGTGAAGGGTCAATCCCCGAAGCGTTAAAAACCATCGTGAAGCGGTGTATCAGACTTTTTCAAGAACAGCTTGGTGACGCGTAACCCTACCGAAAAATTATCGATAAACCAGTATGCGCATATCACCATAATGAATTATGGCGATTTTTATCAACGGCCCATCAGCGTGTCAAGCATTTTCAGTAAACTTAAATCAGCCCAAACGCTCTACCCTAAAGGCCCTGTGCCGAAACATGAAAAGCCAGACCACTATATTGAGGAAATTTTAGCGACTCGGCGGGCAAATATGGTAGTTTTGCTTTAACCATCTAAATTATCGACATTAACGCATTCAGGCGGTGGGGAATTAAGCTCTACGCAAGCAAAAGATCCAATCTTTGAAAATTCAGACGCTCACGGACCTTTTTCTCAATTCACGTCATTTGGCCAGCCGCCACGATGAATGCATAAAAAAGGCTTCCGCGTCTGTCGGAAGCCTCTGCTGACGAATTTGGCTGAGGGACAAGGATTCGAACCTTGATTGACGGAGTCAGAGTCCGCTGTCCTACCATTAGACGATCCCCCAGCAACTGGTAGGTGCCCGTTTACACAAAAGCGACAGGCGAGTCAAGCCCCAATTCGCCATTATCGATGGAAGCTCAGGTGGATTCAAGCGATTGAATATATTCCCCGGCGGCTTTGAGCCGGGCCAACACCCGCGCCTTACCCAATACCGCGATCATTTCGAAAATCCCCGGACTGACGGAAGTTCCGGTCAGCGCCACCCGCACCGGCTGGGCGATTTTGCCGAACCCCAGACCGGCCTTCTCCATCACTTGCTTAAACGCCGCCTCTTGCGTCTTTTCAGCCAGATCCGGAAGGGCTTCCAATGCCTCGGCAAGCATGGTCAATACGGGTGCCACCGCTGGCTTCAAAAATTTCCGGGCCGCCTTTTCGTCATAGGGCCGCACATCCTCCCGATAGTAGAAATGGGCGCCGTCGGCCATCTCCACCAATGTTTTGCTGCGGGCGTGCAGGGTGCCGATCACCCCGACCAGATAAGCGTCATCGGCCGCATCGTAACCCTTCTGCCTCATGAAAGGCAGCACCCGCGGTGCCAGCTGCCCGACGGGGGTGGCCCGAATATGGTCGGCGTTGAGGGCGGTCAGTTTATCCACATCGAAGACGCCCGGCGACCGACCGATATTCTTCAGGGAGAATTTCTCGATCAGCTCTTGACGGGTGAAGAACTCCTGATCGCCATGCGACCACCCCAACCGTGCCAGGTAGTTGAGGAAGGCATCCGGCAGAAAGCCCATGTCCCGATAAGCCGTCACCGACATGGCGCCGTGGCGCTTGGAAAGACGGGCCTTATCCTTGCCCAGGACCATGGGAACATGACCGAAAACAGGCAGCGGTGCCTTCAACGCCTTATATAAGAGGATCTGTTTGGGCGTATTCATCACATGGTCGTCACCCCGGATGATGGTGTTGATGCCCATGGTGATGTCATCCACCACCACCACGAAGTTATAGGTGGGCGTTCCGTCGCTGCGACAAATGACAAAATCGTCCTGCTCACGGTTTTGAAAAACGATATTGCCCTTGATCACATCCTCGACCACGGTCGTTCCCGAAAGCGGCGATTTAAAACGAATCACCGCATTTGGCGAGGGGGGCAGTCCCCGTTCCCGGCAACGGCCGTCGTATTTGGGCTTCGCGCCGGTGGCCATGGCCTTTTGGCGCATCGCCTCGACATCTTCCGGCGAGCAGGTGCAGTAGTAAGCATCCCCAGAATCGAGCAGTTTCTGCAAATACGTCCGATAGATGTCAAAACGCTGGGTCTGAAAATAGGGGCCTTCATCCCAATCCAATTCCAGCCAGCGCATGGCGTCGAAAATAGCGTCTACCGATGCCTGGGTTGAACGCACCGTATCCGTATCTTCGATGCGCAAGACGAACTTGCCATGGTTCTGCCGTGCATACAACCAGTTGAACAGCGCCGTCCGTGCACCTCCCACGTGAAGATAGCCCGTTGGGCTGGGCGGGAATCGGGTAATAATGGTTTCCATGTCAACCTTACCTTAGGATAGTCATTGGATTTACACCAGAGAATTACTACTAGTCATAATTCAAGTTATTCTGCAAGACCATGGTAATGGCGGAAAGCGACAACGGGTCAAGCACCCGCCACACACCCGTCATCTCCATCGTTCTGCGGATCGCCTCAGCAGCAGTCCAACGAAACGGATAACCATGCGCAATCAGTTGACTTATCCTGAATATCGCATGGGTCCCGGGCACAGTCGGCCACCTCAATAGCACATCCCACCTGCCGTAACAAGGGAGGAAAAACAAGAATCTCCGGAAAAGCCTTGACATTCTCACACTTTTTAATTACTAGAGCCGGGATCGTTGCAAAAGATGGCGGATTCTGGATTAAAAATAATTATTTCAATATATTAGGAGATTACTCATGGCCGTACCGAAGCACAAGACATCCAAGTCAAAGCGGGATAAACGTCGCACCCATAAAAAATCGACGCACCGGCTGTCGGCACCTGTCCGCAGTGCGGTGAAGCCAAACTCCCCCATCATGCCTGCCCCGAATGTGGCGAGTACAACGGCAAAAGCGCTCTCACCCCCGACGAGGATTGATACGCGTCCCAAACCCATCCATCTAAAGACGGTTTCGCATGCCCGGCCCAGCACCGAGCGTTTGCGAAACCGCCGGAAAGACATCTGCATAAGGAAACGCCAATATGACCCAGATCGGAACCCATCGCCCGGAGGGAGGGGGATTGGACGACGAGACCCGGCAGATGGTGGTCGATACCGTCCATCAGCTGTCCAAGCGTCTGCTCACCCCAAAAGCGGTCTTGGAATGGGATCGTGACGAAATTTTTCCCGAAGCCGTTATTCGGGAGATGTTGAGCCCCGAGATTGGCCTTCAGCTGTTGTTCATCCCCGAGCCTACGGCGGTATGGGCGGCGGCGCCATGGACTGCTATGTTGTCACCCGGGAGGTTTGCAAGCTCTGTCTCGGCGTGGGCACGGCCTTTTTTGCCATTCAGCTGGGATCCGACCCGATCATCGTCGGGGGCACGGAAGAACAAAAGACCAAATGGCTCGGCGCCGTGGCCGAAGGCAACAGCTTGGTGGCGTATGCCGTCACCGAACCGGAGGCCGGCAGCAATCTGGCATCCTTTAAAACCAAAGCCGAACCCATCACGGATGACGGCGGCGCCGTGACCGGCTACCGCATCAACGGCTCCAAGCAGTTCATTTCAACGGGGGGGTATGCCGATTTCGTTACCGTCCTGGCCCAAACGCCCGAAGGCCCCAGTTTTTTCGTGGTGGAAAAAGGCACCCCGGGCTTTGAGCAGCACAAGGGTGAGGAAAAGCACGGTATCCGCGCATCCAACACCTCGCCGTTGACCTTTACCGACGTGGTCGTACCGGTGGAAAATCTCATTGGCGGCGCACCTGGAAAAGGGCTCAAGCAGGCCAACCAGGTGTTCGGCTATACCCGTCTGATGGTTGCCGCCATGGCCCTGGGTGCCGGGGAGGCGGCGCTGGGAATCGCCATTCCTTATGCCAAGGAGCGCATCCAGTTCGGCGGCCCG
Organism: Desulfosarcina cetonica JCM 12296; assembly: GCF_001311845.1. Lineage (GTDB taxonomy): Bacteria > Desulfobacterota > Desulfobacteria > Desulfobacterales > Desulfosarcinaceae > Desulfosarcina > Desulfosarcina cetonica. The sequence continues at coordinate 15,806 of NZ_BBCC01000001.1, forward strand.
CTCTCCGAGAAAAAGGGCTATACCAACAAACTGATCGTTCCCCATTGGGTCAACTTGAAAGCCGCAACCGCCTATATCGAATCCGTCGCCAGGCGACTGGACAGCGAAGACGGCGACCTCCAGGTGGAAGCTCCATCGCCAAATTGTTCACCACCGAATCTGCCAATCGGGCGGCCGACGATGCCATCCAGGCCCTGGGCGGATATGGCTACATCTGTGAGTTCGGTGTCGAAAAAATCAAGCGTGATGTGAAAATCACCTGCATCTATGAGGGAACCAGCGAAATTCAGCAGAACATCATTTCCACCTTCCGCTGGAAAAAATCGCGCAAAACCAAGGGCGCCTATTACGGAGACATGGCTCAAGGTTTAGAAGCCCGCCATGCGGATCATGACCAAGCCGGTTGCTTGGCCATGGCCGCCTGTGCCCGGACCCTGAACCGGATCATCGATTTTGCCCATGAAAATCGACTGACCCGTCACCAACAGGTGATGTTCGCTCTCGCCGATATGATGACCCACGTGGAAGTCGGCGACGCCATGTCGCGCATGGCCGCAGACCAAGCCGACGATGTAACGCTGGCGGCGGCACGCGTATTTTCCGCCACCTGCGCCAAGCTGATCGCCGACAAAGCGCGCCTGATCGTGCTGGGCTGTCAGACGATCGATACCACCGTTGCCGATGAATTCGTGGCCGCGCTGAACCTGGCCGCCCTGGAGAACGGTTGCCGGGGCATCATCGACGATATGGACCGCATCGCCGATCACATTTTCGAGAGGACCGCATGACGGATACAGCCGACCGTGTCGTTGTCGTCACCGGCGGATCCCGCGGCATCGGACGGGCCATCTGCACAGCCCTGAGTGCACCGGGAACCGTGGTCTATTTCAACTACAGCAGCAATGCCGAAGCAGCCAAAGCCACCACCGAGGCGATCCAGGCCGCCGGTGGGAAGGCCTTTTCCCAGCCGGTGGATGTGGCCACGCCGGATGCCGTCAACGCCTGGCTCGGCGGGATCGTTAAAGAAGCCGGACGAATCGACATTCTGGTCAATAATGCCGGCATCACCCGTGATGGGCTGCTGGTACGCATGAAGGAGAGCGACTGGGACGCCGTTGTCGACATTAACCTGAAAGGTGCCTTCAATTGCATGAAGGCCGTTGCCAAGCCGATGATGAAGCAGCGCTATGGTCGCATCATCAACATCACCTCCGTGGTGGGTGCCGCCGGAAACCCCGGCCAAGCCAACTACGTGGCTGCCAAGGCGGGAATCATCGGCCTGACCAAAGCCGTGGCCAAGGAACTGGCCAGCCGCAATATCACGGTCAACGCCGTGGCACCCGGTTACATCAACACGGACATGACCAATGATCTGGCCGACAAGGCCAAGGACGCCATGATCGGCCAGATTCCGCTGGCGCGCATCGGTACCCCTGAAGATGTGGCCGGCACCGTCGCGTTTCTCGCCTCTTCCGCCGCCGACTACATTACCGGTCAGGTGATCCATGTCAGTGGCGGGATGTATATGTAAAGCACCTGCGTTAAGCGGTATTCAAGCATCCCGTGAGAAACATCCCGGGGGATGCCTGGGGGGTGCCTGTCCCCCGTGCAATATCTTGAACCTGTATCGTCATCATCCGGCGTCGGCCGTCCCTGGCCAGCGTCCATCCATTGAAAGGAGATCATCATGTCTGTAGAAGATAAAGTCAAAAAAATCATTGCCGAGAAACTGAGCGTGGATATTTCCGAAGTCGTCCCCGAAGCCTCCTTTGTCGACGACCTTGGCGCCGACAGTCTGGATCTGGTCGAACTGATCATGTCCATGGAGGAAGAATTTGACGTGGATATTTCCGATGAAGACGCCGAAAAGATGGTAACCGTCAAAGACGCCTTCGACTATATCAAAAATCATTGAGCAGCACCGCGCTTTTCCCATCGATCACCAAACTATGTTCCAGAAAGGGAAGGAATCGTTGAATAGACGGGTTGTTGTTACTGGTTTGGGTCTTGTTACCCCACTCGGCATTGGCGTCGAAAACACCTGGTCGGCCCTTTGTGAAGGTCGCTCCGGGATTGGTGAAATCACGCGTTTTGATACAAGCGCGTTCGCCACGAAAATCGCGGCAGAAGTAAAGGATTTTAATCCGGAAGACTTTCTCCCCAAGAAAGAGGCCAAACGGACCGAAAAATTCATCGCCTATGCCGTGGCTGCGGCCCGCATGGCTGTCGAAAACGCGCGCTTGGCCATTGATGAAAGCAACGGGCATCGCGTGGGTGTCATCACCGGATGTGGTCTGGGGGGACTGGAGATTCTCGAGGTAACCGCCCGCACCATTCAGGACAAGGGGCCGAAACGCGTCACGCCGTTTTTCATCCCCATGATGATCGGCAACATGGCACCGGGCATGATCTCCATTCACCTGGGCGCCAAAGGGCCCAATATCTCCGTGGCCACGGCCTGTGCCGCGGGTTCCCACGCCGTCGGCGATGCCTGCAACACCATCCGTCGCGGCCAAGCCGATGCGATGATCACCGGTGGCGTGGAGTCGGTCATCACGCCCACCTGCATCGCCGGCTTCAATGCCATGAAAGCCCTCTCCACGCGCAACGACGATCCTCAGCGGGCATCGCGGCCTTTTGATCGCGGCCGGGATGGCTTCGTCGTCGGTGAGGGCGCCGGCATGCTGGTCATCGAGGAATTGGAGCACGCCCTGGCGCGCGGTGCCACGATCCTGGCGGAAATGGTGGGATACGGCCAGAGTGGCGACGGCTATCATATGACCTCCCCCAGCCCGGATGGGGACGGCATGATCCGCTGCATGCAGGCGGCCATCGACAACGCCGGCATTTCCTGTGAAATGATCGACTACATCAATGCCCACGGCACCTCCACGCCGCTCAACGACCTTTACGAAACCCGGGCCATTAAAAAGGTGTTTGGCGATTTTGCGCCCCAGGTGCCGATCTCGTCCACCAAGTCGATGACCGGCCACCTTTTAGGCGGAGCCGGCGGCATCGAGACCGCCTTTACCGTGCTGGCCGTAAAAAACGGCATCATTCCGCCGACGATCAACCTGGACAATCCCGATGACGAATGCGATCTGGATTATGTACCCAAGGTGGCCCGCAAGGCCGAGTTGACCTACGCCATGTCCAACTCCTTCGGTTTCGGTGGCACCAATGCCAGCTTGGTGGTCAAGCGTTATCCGTCCTGATGGGGTGGTATCGATATCCGCAACGAACCCCGTTGAATTTTTAGGGCAGTGGATTCATTCCGCTGCCTTTTTTCGTTCCCATCGCCATTTGTCCCCGATCGCTGGCCGGCTTGTTTGCGGACCTGTTTTTTTTCTTGCGAGGATTGATGGTTATGGATATGTAATCGTGTTATTCGGCACTGATGAGCGTTTGCCTTCGAAAGGAATCCATACCATGACCGACGCATCCCCCCCCAGCGCATCATTATCGGCTGTGATCATGCCGCCTTTCAGCTGAAAGAGATATTGAAAACCGCCCTCGAGGCCAAAGGCATCGCCGTTACCGATGTCGGCACGCACAGTGAGGCATCCATGGATTACCCCGACACCGGAAAGATCGTTGCTCAGAAAATCTCAACCGGTGAATTCGAACGGGGTATTCTCACCTGCGGCACCGGCTTGGGGATGTCCATGGTGGCCAACAAATATCCCCATGTCAGGGCGGCGCTGTGCAACGATCTTTTTTCCGCCGCCATGAGCCGGCGGCACAACAATGCCAACATCCTCGTCATGGGCGGACGGGTGATCGGCGATGTTTTGGCCCTCGAAATCCTGAACACGTGGCTAAGCACACCTTTTGATGGGGGCCGGCATCAGCGGCGCCTGGACATGTTTGACACCATCGAATAGACAGTACCTATCGAGAATGACCGCTCCAAGAAAGTGAGAAGTGAACTTGAATACCGACCTGATTCGACAAAGCGATCCGGAAATCGCCCGGGTCATCGACGATGAAGCCCAACGGCAGCAATCCCACCTGGAACTGATCGCATCGGAAAATATCGCCAGCCGCGCCGTCATGGCGGCCCAGGGCAGCATTTTGACCAACAAGTATGCCGAGGGTTACCCGGAGAAACGCTACTATGGCGGATGTGAATTTGTCGATCGCGCGGAACAACTGGCCATCGACCGGGCCCTGGCGTTGTTCGGCGCCGACAGCGCCAACGTCCAGCCGCACTCGGGGTCTCAGGCCAACATGGCTGCCTACTTCGCCCTGCTGGAACCGGGGGACACGATTCTGGGCATGGATCTCGCGCATGGCGGTCATCTGACCCACGGTTCCAAGGTCAGCTTCTCCGGTCGGCTGTTCAACTTCGTGCATTACGGCGTCAACCGGGAAACCGAGACCATCGATTACGACCAAGTGGCCGAAATGGCCACCAAGCACCGACCCAAAATGATTGTCGCCGGTGCCAGCGCTATCCGCGCTTTTTCGATTTCAAAGCCCTGTCGGACATCGCCGCATCAATCGACGCCTGATGATGGTCGACATGGCTCACATCGCCGGTCTGGTGGCGGCCGGTGTTCACCCCTCGCCGATCCCGTACAGCGATATCGTCACCTCGACCACCCACAAACCCTGCGCGGCCCGCGGGGTGGACTGATCCTGGCCCGCGAAGCCTGCGGAAAAAAATCAACAGCCAGGTCTTTCCCGGAATTCAGGGGGGACCGTTGATGCACGTTATCGCAGCCAAGGCCGTAGCCTTTAAAGAGGCCCAAAGCGATGCCTTCAAGGAATACCAGAAAGCCATCGTGACCAATGCGGCGACCCTTGCCGCCACATTGAAGGAAAACGGACTCGACCTGGTTTCCGGCGGTACCGACAACCATCTGATGCTGATTAACCTGACCCGGATGGATATCACCGGGCGGGATGCGGAGACGGCGTTGGGACGCGCCGGCATCACGGTCAATAAGAACGCCATTCCCTTTGACACCCGCGGCCCGGCACTGACCAGTGGCATTCGCATCGGAACCCCTTTTGTGACCAGTCGCGGCATGCGCACGGCGGAAATGAAAACCATCGGCAATCTGATCGCCGATGTCTTGCGTCATCCCGACGATGCCACCCGCATCAAAGGCACACGCAGCCAGGTCCAGGCGTTGTGTGATGCCTTCCCCCTCTATCCAGAGATGAAGGGCCAGGGGCAGTAAGGGAAAACATGTCCACGACATCCGCCAATACCGGCAAACGAACCGGCTATCTTACCTGGGACGACTACTTCATGGCCGTGGCGCTGTTGTCCGCCCAGCGCAGCAAGGATCCCAACACCCAGGTAGGCGCCTGTATCGTCAATCCCCACAAACATATCGTCGGCGTCGGCTACAATGGTTTTCCCACCGGATGTTCCGATGATACCCTGCCCTGGTGCCGTGAGGGCGATTTCCTGGACACCAAGTATCCCTATGTCTGTCACGCGGAACTTAACGCCGTTTTGAACAGCAGCTTAAGCAGCCTTTCCGACTGCATCATCTACACGGCCCTGTTCCCCTGTAACGAGTGCGCCAAAGTGATCATTCAGGTCGGCATCCGGGAAGTGGTTTACCTTTCCGACAAGTATGCCGATTCCGACTCTGTCCGCGCCTCGCGGCGAATGCTGGACCAGGCCGGTGTTGTCTGCCGACGACTGGCGCCGGCCAGCCCGATGGTGACCATCCGATTGAAGGAGGAAAAGGCTTAGCGTTTCACGAACGGACCATTATTCGATAGTATTTAAGATAATGTTTTTGGTAAGGCCAGAGGGATAAAGCTGTATAAAACATACCGCGACGACCGATAACGCAGCCCAAAAATATTATCTTGAATGCTATACCGTAGGTGAAAAAAAGGGAGGGGGAGGCATGAAATGTCCATTTTGCGGGGAACTTGACAACAAAGTCATCGATTCGCGGGTCAGTAAGGATGGCAGTGTCATTCGGCGTCGAAGGGAATGCATCGATTGCACCCGCCGGTTCACCACCTATGAACATATCGAGGAAATTCCCATCATGATCATCAAAAAGGATGGTCGCCGGGAAGTCTTCAGCCGGGAAAAGGTCGGATCCGGAATTCGCAAGGCCTGCCAGAAACTGGACATCAGCATGAACGTCATCGAAGAGTTCATCGACGACCTGGAACGGGACTTGCGGGAAATCGGCGAGAAGGAAATTCCCTCCCATGACATCGGCGAGCGGGTCATGGCCAAGCTGCATGAACTCAACGACATCGCCTACGTAAGGTTTGCCTCGGTCTATCGTGAATTCAAGGACGTCAACGACTTTGTATCGGAACTCAAGCGGATGCTCAGCGATCCATCCCGATAGGGTGGAAACCGTTTTCCGCTTCGATGGCCGAGGGAAAAAACAGACCGATTTTCTCTAACCGGATAGACACGTCAACACCTCCCCATGAACGATCACGATTACATGCAACTGGCCCTGGAACTGGCCGAGAAAGGACGGGGCTGGACCTCGCCCAACCCCATGGTCGGCGCCGTGGTGGTCAGGGACGGCAAAATCGTCGGCCGCGGCTATCATCAACGGGTCGGCGGCCCCCATGCCGAAGTCAATGCCATTGATGATGCCGGGGACCGGGCCCGGGGCGCCACGATCTATGTCACCCTGGAACCCTGCAATCACTTCGGCCGTACGCCACCATGCACCCACAAGATCATTGCCGCCGGCATCCGGCGGGTGGTGGTGGCCATGAAAGATCCCAACCCCGATGTGCAAGGCGGCGGTAACGCCTACCTGAAAAGCCACGGCATCGAGGTAATCACCGGTATCGGCGAAACGGCTGCCCGGACGCTTAACGAGGGTTTCGTTACCTGGGTCACCACGGGGAAACCGTTTGTGATCGTGAAATGCGCCGCCACCATGGACGGCCGCATCGCCACGCGAACGGGCGATTCCCGCTGGGTGACCGGGCCGGCGGCCCGTGCTTGGGTTCACCGTCTGCGCCATGCGGTCGACGGCATCATGGTCGGGGTTGAAACCGTGCGCAAAGACGACCCCAGCCTGACCACCCGACTGGAGGGAGAACCCGGGTCGGATCCGACGCGGATCATACTGGACACGCATTTATCCATGCCGGTGACGGCAAAGATGCTGCGCCAGGAATCCGGTGCGCCCACCTGGGTCGTTTGCGGGCCGGAGGCCGCCGCTGATCGTCGGGCGGCCTTGGAAGCCGCCGGCGCCCGGATCGTTGTTGCCTCACTGAAGGACGGGCGCATCGACCTCGCTGCGTTGATGCTTCAATTGGGCCGCATGGCGGTGACCCGTCTGCTCATCGAAGGTGGCGGGACGGTCATCGGTGGGGCACTTGCCGCCGGGGTGGTGGACAAGGTATGCTTTTTTTATGCGCCCAAAATTCTGGGCGGCGACGATGGCGTTCCCATCTGCCGCGGCAAGGGACCGGAGAGCATGCGCCAAAGTCTTCCGGTTCACGACGTGACGGTGTCCCAATTCGAAGGGGACATCCTTGTGGAAGGGTATCTGAAGTCGCGCTGACCGATTGACATCAACCGTTTGCACCTTATTTTCAGGAAATCATGTTTACAGGAATTATCGAGGGGTTGGGCACCATCGCGGCCATCCAGCCAAGTGGAGCGGGCAGTCGGATGGTCATCGCATCCGATTTCGATCTTCAGGACTCCCGGATCGGGGACAGCATCGCCGTGAATGGCGCCTGTCTGACGGCCGTCACCCGCCAAAACCGACAGTTTAGCGTGGATGTTTCTCCCGAGACGCTAAAACGCACCGTGTTGGGGAAAATTAAGATCGGGGAACGGGTCAATCTTGAACGCGCGCTGAAGCTCTCCGATCGCCTGGACGGCCATCTGGTATCCGGCCACGTTGACGGGGTCGGTATCCTGCAGGAGCGCAAAACCCTGTCCAATGCGATCATCATCACTTATCGCGTACCGTCGGCCCTGACCCGCTACATGATCGAAAAAGGATCCGTCGCCGTTGACGGCACGAGCCTTACCATCAACCGCTTGGATGCCACCACGTTCGATGTCAGCATCATCCCCCACACGGCCGCGTTGACCACCATTGGACGCAAAAAATCGGTGATGCGGTAAACATCGAAACCGACATGATCGGCAAGTATGTGGAACGTTTCGTGACCGGTCGAATGTCACGCGACCCCGCCGCGCCAGACACCGCAGGGGGCATCGACATGGCTTTCCTGGCCAAATCCGGATTTATCTGATAAGGATTATTGTTTTGGCTCGGTAGCGGGATCGTGTTCAACCCCCCATCCGAAAGACCCCCATCATCCTTCGCCGCATCGGCGATCGACGTTGACAGCATTCAGGAGAAACGATCTACCATGGCAAAAATTTCCATCGAACAGGCCATTGAAGATATCCGCAACGGAAAAATGGTTATCCTCGTTGACGATGAAGATCGGGAAAACGAGGGCGATCTGACCATGGCGGCGGAAATGGTCACCCCCGAAGCGATCAATTTCATGGCCAAGTACGGCAGAGGCCTCATCTGCCTGTCGCTGACCGCAGAAAAATGCGCTCAATTGAACCTGCCCATGATGGTACAAAACAACACCAGCCCCTTCGAGACGGGATTCACCATTTCCATCGAGCCAAATGCGGCGTCACCACCGGCATCTCCGCAGCCGACCGGGCAACGACCGTTCTCGCGGCCGTTGCCGATGACGCCAAGCCGGGCGATCTGACGAGACCTGGCCATATTTTCCCCTTGCGGGCCCGTAATGGGGGCGTGATGGTGCGCGTCGGCCAGACCGAAGGCAGCGTGGACCTGGCCCGCCTGGCCGGACTCAGGCCGGCCGGCGTGATTTGTGAAATCATGGATGACGACGGTACCATGGCACGTATGCCGGCGCTCGAAAAATTCAGCACCGAGCATGGCATCGGCATCTGCACCATTGCCGATCTGGTGGAGTATCGGGTCCGCACGGAAAGCTTCGTTCACCGCGCCGCGGAGACCGTCATCCCGACGTCGCATGGCGGCGATTTCAAAATGATTGCCTTTGAAAACGATATCGATAAACTCACCCATATCGCCTTGGTCAAGGGCGACATCGATCCGGAAGTGCCCACCATGGTCCGGGTTCACTCGGAGTGCATGACCGGTGACATCTTCGGGTCGATGCGCTGTGACTGTGGGGATCAACTGCACAAGGCCATGGAGATGATCAATGCAGAGGCTCCGGCGTGATTCTCTACCTTCGCCAGGAGGGACGCGGCATCGGATTGATCAACAAGCTCAAGGCCTATGAGTTGCAACGCTGCAAGGGCATGGACACGGTGGAGGCAAACCTCAAGCTGGGGTTCAAAGACGATATGCGTGACTATGGAATCGGCGCCCAGATGCTGGTCAACATCGGCGTACGCAAAATGCGTCTTTTAACCAACAATCCCAAGAAGATGGTCGGGCTTGAGGGATATGGTCTCAGCGTGGTGGAACAGATTCCCATCGAAGTTGCGCCCAATGAATACAATCGTTGCTATCTGGAATGCAAAAAGTTGAAAATGGGCCATACACTCAGTTTTGATGAAACCATAACCCATCAATAAAATAGAAGGAAAACCGTCTCATGCCCAATATCATCGAAGCCGGCCTAGTTGCCCAGGGCAAACGGTTCGGTATCATCGCCAGCCGTTTCAATGATTTTATCACGGACAGGCTCGTCGGCGGCGCCATCGATGCCCTGACCCGCAGCGGCGCCGAGGACAAGGATATCGACATCATCAAGGTTCCCGGTGCATTCGAGATACCCATGATCGCCCAACGGATGGCCGAAAGCAAAAAATATAACGCCGTAGTCTGTCTTGGAGCCGTTATCCGGGGGGCCACCCCCCACTTTGATTATGTCTGCGCCGAAGCCTCCAAGGGGATCGCCCAGGTAACGATGGCAACCGGCGTACCGGTAATTTTCGGCATTCTGACCACGGACACCATCGAACAGGCCATTGAGCGGGCCGGTACCAAAGCCGGCAACAAGGATGGAGCGCCGCCGTGGCAGCCATCGAAATGGCCAATCTCGTGGAAATGGTGAGCAAGGAATAACGCTTCATGGGAACCCGTCGTATTTCCAGGGAGCAGGCTCTTCAGGCCCTTTTCTATATGGACATGCACCACGATGCGGTGGATGATGATCCCGTAGCGCTCTTCTGTAGTTGTTTTGCCAAGGACAAGCCGGCGGGACCTTTTTTCCACCGGATTGTCGACGGTGTCCGCGACCACCGCGAGACCATCGACAAGGAAATTGAACGTTTCTCCAACAACTGGAAGTTGTCGCGCATGTCCTGCGTCGATCGCAATATCTTGCGTATCGCCGTATTTGAACTGCTTTTTTGTGCCGACATCCCGCCCAAGGTCTCCATCAACGAGGCGATTGACGTGGGCAAGCGTTTCGGCACCGAAGAGTCTGGCGCATTCATCAATGGCATTTTGGACAGCATCCGGATGGCCATGGAACGTAGCGAAGTCACGCATGTCCCGAAAACCGGCAAAGACACTTCTTGATTCCGGTAGGGGGCAAGCTGTCATTCTATCAGGAGGATTTACGTGATTATCCGTCAAATGGCGTTAGGACCGATTCAGGCAAACTGCTATATCCTAGGCTGCGAAGAGACGCGACAGGCGGTCGTGATTGATCCCGGAGACGATGTCGACCGGATTTTGACCACGCTTGCGGGAGACCGCCTCACGGTCGTTCATATCATCAATACCCACGGGCACTTCGACCATGTGGGCGCCAACAGCCGTCTTAAAGCGGTGACCGGAGCCGACATCCTCATTCACAGTGATGACGCCTCCATGTTGAGCCAGCTCGCGGCGTCGGCAGCTGCCTGGGGAATGCACGCCGAGAATTCGCCACCCGCCGACCGCCTGTTGGAAAACGGTGACACCATCACCTTCGGCACCCATACGCTGACGGTCCTGCATACACCGGGTCACACTCCCGGCGGGATCTGCCTTTACACCGAATATTCACAAGGCGGGGAAATTCAAAAAGCGGTTTTTGCCGGTGACACGCTCTTTGCCGGCTCGATTGGTCGGACCGATTTTCCCGGTGGTAGTTTCGACGTGTTGATCAACAGCATCCGGACCCGCCTCTTCACGCTGGATGACGATGTCAGGGTCTATGCCGGACACATGGGCAACACCACCATCGGCCAGGAAAAACGAACCAATCCGTTCTGCGGGATGCGATAGGGGATAGCAGCCGCATGCCGTTTTGCATTTCACGAAAGAAAACCCGGCGGATCCGGGTAGGCACCGTTCCGGTGGGAGACGGGGCGCCCATCAGCGTCCAGTCCATGACCAACACGAAAACCGATGATGTTGCCGGTACCATCGCCCAGATTCATCGGCTGACCCAGGCCGGCTGCGAAATCGTGCGCGTGGCCGTTCCCGACCTGGCCGCCGCCGAAGCCATTTTGCAGATCAAAAAGGCCATTGCGATTCCCCTGATCGCGGATATCCATTTCGACTATCGCCTGGCCATTGCCGCAGCCAGGGGAGGTGCCGACGGGCTGCGTTTCAATCCGGGAAACATCGGCAGCGACCGAAATATTCGTGCTCTCGTGGACTGCGCCAGGGATTGCCGGATCCCCATCCGCATCGGTGTCAATGCCGGATCACTGGAAAAGGACATTCTCGAAAAACACGGAGGTGTCACCGCCGCCGGCATGGTCGAAAGCGCACTGCGGCATGCCGCCCTTTTGCGGGATCTCGACTTTCACGAAATTAAAATTTCCATCAAGGCCTCGGACGTGCCGCGGACCCTCGACGCCTACCGCCTGCTGTCGCAACAAACGGATCTACCATTGCACGTGGGCGTGACCGAGGCCGGCTCGCTTTACTCGGGTATCGTCAAGTCGGCACTGGGTATCGGCAGCTTGTTGGCCGAGGGAATCGGCGACACCCTGCGGGTTTCCCTCACCCGCGATCCCGTGGAAGAGGTCCGGGTGGGCTATGAAATCCTGCGGGCCCTGGATATTCGGCATCGTGGCCCGGAAATCATCTCCTGTCCCACCTGCGGACGCTGCGAGATCCCCCTGTTCGACATCGTCGATCGCGTGGAAAAAGCACTTTTGACCCGCACAACGCCCGTAAAAGTGGCCATCATGGGCTGTGTGGTCAACGGCCCGGGAGAGGCCCGGGAGGCCGACATCGGTATCGCCGGCGGTTGCGGCGTGGGTATTCTTTTTAAAAAAGGCAAAGTCATTAAAAAATTCCCCGAAGCGCAGCTGGTGGACGTGGTCCTGGAAGCTGTGGATGCGTTTGAAAGGCAGCACGCCGGTCAAATGGGGGAGCCCGCAGACAATTGATCAACGTGCTAGGACGACCAAAATGAGCAAACAGCAGAAAAACGCGATTTCCCCCTCACGAAACGAAGACTATCCGGAATGGTACCAACAGGTCATCAAGGCCTCCGACATGGCCGAACGCTCGCCGGTACGCGGCTGCATGGTCATCAAGCCCTGGGGATATACCCTCTGGGAAAACATCATGGCCCGCATGGACGCCATGTTCAAGGCCAGCGGGGTAAAAAACGCCTATTTTCCCTTGTTTATCCCGGTCAGTTTTCTGGAAAAGGAAGCCGAGCACGTCGAGGGATTTGCCAAGGAGTGCGCCGTGGTCACCCATCACCGCCTGGAACAAGGGGAAGGCGGCAAGCTCATTCCCGGCGGGCGATTGACCGAACCGCTGGTGGTCCGTCCCACCTCGGAGACCATTATCGGTGACTCTTTTTCCAAATGGGTAAGCAGCTATCGGGACCTGCCGCTGTTGATCAACCAATGGGCCAATGTCGTGCGCTGGGAGATGCGCACCCGAATCTTTCTGCGCACCAGCGAGTTTCTCTGGCAGGAGGGGCACACGGCGCACGCCACCGACACCGAGGCTATCGAGCGCACCGCGATGATGCTTGACGTGTACACCCGCATGGTCGAGGATTACCTGGCCATACCGGTCATCAAGGGCCGCAAGACCGCCGCCGAGCGGTTTCCCGGCGCCGTGGACACCCTGTGCATCGAGGCCATGATGCAGGATTGCAAGGCGCTGCAGGCCGGCACGTCGCACTTTCTGGGGCAGAATTTTGCCAAGGCATCCAACATCCGTTTCCAGACCGAAAATGAAACCGAGGCCTTCGCCTGGACCACCTCCTGGGGCACGTCCACCCGCATGATCGGCGGCATGATCATGGCCCATGGAGATGACGACGGCGTTATCATGCCGCCCCGCGTGGCGCCGGCGCAGGTCGTTCTGCTGCCGATTTTCAGAAGCCCGGATGATCGCCAGCCGGTCATGGACTATGTTGAGCGATTGGCCGCCACCTTACGGGATGTAACCTATGCCGATCGAAAGGTGGTTGTCGAAGTCGATGACCGCGACATCGGCGGCGCCCGCGGATGGGATTGGATCAAAAAAGGCATTCCCCTGCGGGTGGAAATCGGTCCCCGGGATATCGCCCAGGATTCGGTGTTCGTCGGACGGCGTGACCAGTCCCAGCGCAATAAGGCGGCCATGCCACGCAAAACCTTCGTGGAACAGCTGCCTGCGATACTGGATGAGATTCAGGCCAACCTCTTCCAGCGCGCACTGCAATTCCGTGATGAAAACACGCGTGCGGTGGACGATCAAAAGGACTTCTACGCCTGGTTCACCCCCCGGAATGCGGAAAAACCGGAAATCCATGGCGGATTCGCCATGTCCCACTGGTGCGGTGAGGGGGCCTGTGAAGCCAAAATAAAAGAAGACCTGAATGTCACCATCCGCTGCATTCCATTGGACGCGCCAACCGAGGCGGGCCGCTGCATCTGCTGCGGTAAGCCCAGCAACCGGCGCGTGGTATTTGCCAAAGCCTATTAGGGTCGAATAACGTGCAATCAGGCAGCCACCGCTTATGATCGGCCGTCATCGGTGCGAATTGAGAGCCAAGCATGATTCGAATCACCGACATTATCGATAAGGTCACGGAAAACCACCCCGATGCGGATGTGGATATCATTGATCGGGCCTACATTTTTTCGGCTCGCGTCCACGACGGTCAGATGCGCCTTTCCGGAGAGCCCTACCTTTCCCATCCCCTGGAGGTAGCCGGCATCCTGGCAGACATGAAGCTCGATTCGGTCAGTATCGCCGCCGGCCTGCTCCACGATGTGATCGAGGACACCCATGCCACGGAAGAAGAGATCGGTGATATGTTCGGCCACGATGTGCTGCATATCGTCTCCGGTGTCACCAAACTGAGCAAGCTGCCCTTCAACAGCGCCCGGGCCAGGGAAGCCGAAAGCATCCGGAAAATGCTGCTGGCCATGGCCGACGACATCCGGGTGATTCTGATCAAGCTGGCCGACCGCCTGCACAACATGCGCACCCTTCAGTTCCACAAAAGTGATGCCAAAAAGAAAAAGATCGCCAAGGAAACCATCGATATCTACGCGCCATCGCTGCCCGGCTGGGAATCTACTGGATCAAGAACGAATTGGAAAACCGCTCTTTCGAATTCCTCGATCCGGATGCCTACAGGGAGATCCAGCGACGGGTCGCCAAAGACAGGGAAGACCGCGAAAACTATATCACGACGGTGAAGACCTACATCCAGAAAAAGCTGGATGAAAACAATCTCAAGGCGGACGTCGTTGGCCGTTACAAGCATTTTTACAGCATCCACCAGAAGATGCTGAGCCAGGATCTGCCGTTTGAAGAGGTTTACGACATCATCGCCTTCCGGATCATCCTCGACACGATTCCCCATTGCTACGAAGCCCTGGGCCTCATGCACAGTCTGTGGCGCCCCATTGCCAAGAAGTTCAAAGACTACATCGGCATGCCCAAACCGAACATGTACCAAAGCCTTCACACCACCGTCATCGGCCCCTTTGGAGAGCGTATCGAGATCCAGATCCGTACCCGTGAGATGGACCGGGTGGCAAAATCGGGAATTGCTGCTCACTGGAGTTACAAAGAGGGCAAGGTCATCGACGAAAATGTCTCCAAGACCTTCGCCTGGGTGCAAAACCTGGTGGAAAACCAGGAGGCCTTCCGGGATCCCAATGAGTTTCTGGAAAATGTGCGCATCGACCTCTTCCCCGATGAAGTCTATGTTTTTACCCCCCATGGAGAGATCAAATCCCTGCCAAAAGGCGCAACGCCGGTGGATTTCGCCTATCTGATCCATTCGGAAGTGGGGGCCCAGTGTGTCGGCGCCAAGGTAAACGGCCGCATGGTTCCGCTGAAGTATGAATTGCAAACCGGCGAAATCGTGGAGGTCATCACCGGCAAAGGCCACCAGCCCTCCAAGGATTGGCTCAATTTCGTCAAGACCGTCAAGGCCCGATCCCGGATTCGCCAATGGATCAAGACCCAGGAGAAGGAACGCAGCCTCTCCTTGGGACGCGAGATGTGCGAAAAGGCCTTCCGCAAGTTCCGGCTAAACTTCAATACGCTGCTAAAGAGCGATGACATGCAGGCCGTTGTGGAGAGCTTCGGTTTCAAGCAGGCCGAGGATCTGATCGCCAGTGTCGGCTACGGCAAAATCACCCCCCTGCAAATCGTACGCAAGCTGACGCCTAAGGAAGAGATCGACAATGACGAATCGCTCTTCAACAAAATCATCGCCAAGGACAAGAAACGACGGGAAAAAGGCGGTGTGGTGGTCAAGGGCATGGACGATATCCTAGTGCGTTTCGGCAAATGCTGCCAACCGGTGCCCGGCGATCCCATCACGGGCTACATTACCCGCGGATTCGGCGTGACCGTGCATCGGACCACCTGCGTCAATGCCATGAAGATGAATCCGGAACGTCAGATCGAAGTGGAGTGGAACCAGGAAACCCATGACGCCTACCCGGTCCGGATCATGGTGAGATCTCTTGACCGGGTAGGGTTGTTAGCGGATGTGGCGGCCAATATCAGCAAAAGCGGCGCCAATATCTTGAGCGCCAACACGGAAACCAAGGAGAACCAGACCGTGGACAGCTATTTCACGCTGTCCGTTCAAGGCACCGAACATTTGACCCGGGTTGTCGAAGCGCTGAAACAGGTCCGACAGGTATTGGATGTCAAACGACTGGGTTAGGGATTAGGGTGCCTTGACCACATTGCCCGATTTAATGCACTGGGTACACACGACCATCTTCTTGACCTGGCCATTCTGAAGGGTGCGCACACTCTGCAAGTTGGGGTTGAAGCGGCGTTTGGTGATGTTGTGGGCGTGGCTGATATTACTTCCCACCATGGGTTTCTTTCCGCATATTTCACACATTTTCGACATGATCAGGTATCTCCGTTGCTTGACTTGAAGAATTCTCGGCGGTGTTCCGCCGCCCAAAAGGATGGATTCGCAACCGGGATACTTCCCCGTCAGGCGGGGTAAGCCGCTTTTTACGAATCCGTCAAAACTGAGTTATTTAAATTAAAAGAATACGCTTGTAAAGTCTTTTATGGCCATCGACCGTTTATGGAATCTCTTCGATTTCGATTCCATGGTTCATCAGCAGTGCCGCCGTCACGCCCAACACCGGACGATAGCCCTTCGGCCACAAGCCGGCCGCCATCGAAGACAGTGCCGCAGAGCCGCAGGAGGGGCTTTTTGCTTTCATGCAGCAATACCTGACGCCGTGCGTCGTTGCCAAAGCCAATGTCCGCCGTGCCCCCCGAACGAATGCATGCGTACGGTCGACACCGAATCGATCGACCACGCTGGCTCGCCCGGCCAACACATCAGCCCCGGTTCCACCCACCAGCCGACACGCCGGACGTGGCGTGGGCAAGCCCCCCAACTGCTCGGGACACACCGGCAGGACGTCGTCCCGGTTCAAGCGGGCCATGAGCGACGCATCGGGCTTGGCCTGCCCGTCATAGCGGCAATGCTGACCGCACAAGCAAGCACTCACGAGAATCATGGAATGGATAGCGGCGCCGATGCCGTTTCCTCGGGCTGCTGCGTCTGGTCTTTTAACCAGAGGTCACAGTTGGCCAGGTAAGTCAAGGCATCGTGATGAAAACCGACATCCGGGTAATCCTCGACAACGGACAGAAAACGCTGTTTGGCCGCCTTGTAATTCTTCATTTTGTAGTAAAAGACGCCCACATAATACGCATGGCCGGAAAGGTTTTGGTAGCAGGCCAGCATGTCGCTACGGGCCATGTTGGCATAGATGCCCTGCGGGAATTGCCGGATCAGCCGTTGATAGGTTTCCAGCGCCTTGGTGGTGTTGGACGGATCGGTGTCGAGGGTTCCCATCTGATTGAAATAGGAACGCCCAATCCGATAAATGACATAGGGAATGGCCTCGTTGCGGGGATGAAGCTGTTCGAACGCTTCATACGCCGCAATCGCATCGGCATATTCCTTTAAATTATAATGGGCATCGGCGATTTTCAGTTCAGCCAGGATGGCATATTTGGAAAAGGGGTACCAGTCCCGCAATTTCTCAAAATTCTCGATCGCCTTCCTGTAGCGTCCATCGGCAAACGCATCCACGCCATCCTGAACCAGCTCCTGGGCGGTCTTGTCTTCCCGGGGACTTTGAAACCAAGCGCAGCCTGAACAGACCAGTAACATGCTCATGCAGGCAACCAGCAGACGTTTCATGATCGATTTTATCCTGCCGCAGTGGGGAACGGGGTAGCTCCCATGGGTTGAGACCACAACCGGCGATGGCCTTCACCAGGACATCGCCGGCAAGTTCAGTTAAGAGGGGGAGATGCCGGGCCTTCAGGATGCGACGTTGTTCAGGGCTTCCTCCAACTTGGCTTTGGCAACCATGCCGGTGATCTGATCGGAAACCTCTCCGTTTTTAAAGAAAATCAGGGTCGGAATCGCCTTGATGCCGAACTTTCCGGGGGTGACCGGGTTGTCATCCACGTTGCACTTGGTGAATTTCACTTTATCGCCATAAGCCTGGGCCAATTCATCCAGAATAGGACCTATCGCCTTGCAGGGACCACACCACGGCGCCCAGAAATCAACCACAACCGGTTTTTCGCTTTTAATGACTTCAGCATCAAAACTGCTGTCCTCTATTTCCATGATATCTGCTGCCATGATGGAATATCCTTTCGATGATAGTTGAAATGGCGGAAGAAAATTTCATTCAACATAATAACAAGGTCCCGAATTGTCAACCGTTCCTGCCGAGCCACACCCCCATCGGAGAGCCTGCGCATGCCAACCGGCGGTCCAATACCCGACAGGCGCGCTCAAATCGCTTTTTTGGCGGCATCACTCCATTCGCATGCGCGCAAATAAAACGACGGGATCTTGGGGCCATCCAGCCCCAAGGCCTGGCTGAGGCGGCTGACCCTGTCCCAACGACCGGTTTCGTAGGACCGCATCAGTTCAAGGTATCCGCCTAAGCGGCCCTTGGCGTGGATCAATGCCTGTTTGAGCGGCTCCGCGAGGGGGAGGTCGCCGAGGATCACCCCCATGGGCTGGTCCGTAACCGCATCGATGAGCGAAAACAGGCCCAAGGTAAACATCTCCGAAGACGGCCTTGTCTCTTTCCCATGAAGCCCCAACAATTCGCAAAACTTGCCACGCACACAAGCCATGCGCAACAGCTCATCGGGCTTTCCCTCGGCCAATCGGGACATGGCCACCAGCGATACGAAGCGCCGGGTTTCGTCCTCGCCCAAGTAAGTCAGCGCCTGCTTGACCGAGGAGATCTTGCTGACACGGCCAAAAAACACGGAATTGGCATATTTGAACAGCTTATAGGAGATGCCCAAATCCCTTGAAATCACCGCCTCGACCCTCTCGATGCTGAAGTGGTAGCTGTTGATCTGGGCCAACAGCATGATCAGGTTGAGCTGAAATCCCTTGATTTCCCGCCCTTTGACAATTTCCGGCTTACAGAAGAAATAGCCTTGGAACAGCTCGAACCCCATCGCTTTGGCCGCTTCAAAGTCCGATGCCGTCTCCACTTTTTCAGCTAGCAGGCACAGGCCGCCCTTGGGCAGGCGTTTTAGATAAGCCTCGATCTCAGCCACCGGCGTCAGTTGGAAATCAAACTTGATGATGTCGGCCAAATCGATCAAGGGTTCCAGCTCCGGTGCGTAAACGAAATCGTCCAGGGCGATGATGTAGCCAGCGGATGAAATCTGTTGGCAGGCGTCGATCAAAAGTGGTCCGGGGTTTACATCCTCAAGGATTTCAACAACCGTGGTTTCTCTCGGAAGCAACAGGGGGACGTGCTTTTCTATAAGATTCTGGGTAAAATTGATGAAGGTTTTTTTACCCTCGCAAAGGGTATCCATGCCGATGGTAACAAAGGTATTGGCCAAAAGCGTCGTCGTGGCCACGTCACCCTCGATTTGGGGCATCATGTTGGCCATGCCGTCCCGAAACAAGAGTTCATAGGCATGGACGTTCCTGTTTTTATCGAGGATGGGCTGCCGGGCAACAAAAACGTCTTCCATTTCATGTCCACCAAAAGGTCATCACGGCAATAACTGTCGCACAAATTGACACGGGGCACCCCTTCCTGCTACCACTTTTTCAAACCGGCAACAAGCCCGGCGGAATAACTTGGAGAAAAAGGAAAAAAGCAATGGGTGAGAAGATTCGTATCGGGACGTTGATTTCCGGTGGAGGAACCAACCTGCAGGCGATCATCGATGCTTGCGAAGACGGCCGAATCGATGGTCGCATCATTTTCGTGGGTTCTGATCAACCGGGCGCAAAAGGTCTGCAACGGGCCGCCAAACACGGCATTCCGCATTTCGTGGTTGACTATGGTCCGTTTATCCAGGCCTATCGCCAGGATCCCGATCATTTCGCGCCGCCCGACGATTTCGATCTCGGCGACGTTTTATCGAAACAGCACCTCTTCTCCGCCGGCACCCCGGAAGATCACCAAAAAGCCTTCTTCAGCACTCGGGCCGCCGCCGAGAACCAGCTGTTCAAGGCGATGGCGAATCATGGGGCCATCGACCTTCTCGTTCTGGCCGGATTCATGCGCAACCTGACGCCTTATTTCATTGACCGGTTCAATACGGATCCGACCGCGCCCCGCATCATGAACATCCACCCCGCCCTTCTGCCCGCATTCCCCGGTGTCGACGGGTACGGTGACACGTTCCGTTACGGCTGCAAGGTTGCCGGCTGCACGGTCCATTTTATCGATTATGGGGAAGACTCCGGCCCGATCATCGGCCAACGGGCATTTCCGATTCTGGAAACCGACACCCTGGAGGATGTGAAGCGCAAGGGCCTCGAACAGGAGTGGCAGCTCTATCCGGAATGCATCCAACAATTTGCCCACGATCGACTAAAGACCGTCAAGATGACTCATCCCGCAACCAATGGCGCGATCCGTCAACGCACGGTTGTGAAGATCGCCCAAATCGACTGAGGCTGGAATCCTTGATCTAAAGATATTTCATCATCATCGGTATGGCCAGGAAAGTTCCCGCAGCGCTGCCCAGGTTGGTGAAGACCACCACCAGCAGGATGCGGGTCACCTTGTTGCGCCAGAATCCTCGGATCGAGAGGATGTCGGTGGGCAGGCTTTCGAAATCCTTGACCCTGGGTTTGCGCGAGAAGGCCTCCACTATTCCGGAAACCCAGCCGGCGGCGATCATGGGGTTGAGTGACGTCAAGGGCGCCGCCAAAATGGAGGAAAGGATGGTCAAAGGATGCCCCAAGGCGATCAGGCGCCCAGCCCTGCCAGAACACCATTGGCCAGGATCCACCAGGTGACCATGTCCGTGCCGGCGGAAAAGCCGCCACGGAAAAAACCATACACGATCAAAAGGCAGATGCACACCGGTATGAACCACTTCAGGAATCCGCCCAAGCGCCCCTTGGGCGGCAGCGATTCCAGATCGGCGAGGTCGACCGGATCATTCCAGTAGCGTTTGATTCCCGGCACATGTCCGGCGCCAACGACGGCCACGATGGTGTTGCCCGGCGCCGTGCGGATTTTTTCGGTCAGATAGCGATCCCGCTCGTCAATGAGGCTGTTGCGCAGCTGGGGCATGGATTTGCCGACCTCTTCCAAAATCGACGCCAGCATATCCTGCTGCTTCATTTTTTCCACGTCTTCCTCGCTGATCGCTTCCACGCCCCCCAGGGAGAGAATCAATTGGAAGAGCAGTTTCGCTTTAGCCCATAGCCCGAGGCTGCGCCAGGTCCTGGAGAGGGTGGTACGGATATCCCGGTCGGCCAGGTGAATCGCCGCCCCCACGGCCTCGGCCGAATCCATGGCCTGAATCATCTCCTGGCCGGGTGCCACCTCCAACCGGTCGGCAATCCGGCGCTGGAACGAGGCCAGCATCAGGTTGGAAAGCAGCAAAAGCGCCTTTTTCTCTTTGATCACACGGATGATGTCCATTTCCTGCCAGCGCTGCTTCTGGCGAATCGATTGGGCCCGGCTTGCGCACAATTCCACGCAAACCGTATCGGGTCGGGTCTCGGCAATAACGCTCTCGACCAGGCGCACACTCTCCCTGGACACATGGGCGGTTCCCACCAGGATCACGTGCTTATCGCCGAAATCGAGCCGATGGATCATCTCGTTGTTGAGTTTATCATTCATCGAAGCTATGGTATTTTTCCTGTCGCCGGACCGAATTCCGGCCGTTAAGAGCCCATGGGCGCATTCAGACGACCCGGTCGACGGCCTCCGGCAGACCGGATCAAGACCGGATCAGCGGCACCCAACCCGCGGATACCGGCCCTGATGGAACCGGTTTCGGTCCATCATCCGCCTTGGGCCGGGATCGGTGCTTTGTCGGATGATCTGAAGCTGAGCCAATATATACGCTCGATCGTTGATGTCAAACGATGATTCCTTCCCGGCCGTTCGGGCGGCAGGGGATGTCCATCGGATGTCAATCGGCGGTTGGGCGACAGGCCATCGAAACCCACCATAACAGGATATCAGCATGACGGCGGATTTTGATTCGAAAAAGCCTTTCATCATCGATACGGAACCCTATTACCTGGCCACCGGTGACGAAATAGCCCTGTTCTCGGCAGCGGCAGTGGCCCGTTTGCCGGTCATGCTCAAGGGCCCCACGGGATGCGGCAAGACACGCTTCGTCGAGCATATGGCCTTTCGGCTCAAGCGCCCGCTGATTACCGTCGCCTGTCACGAAGACCTGTTTGCCTCGGATCTGATCGGCCGTTATCTGCTTAAAAACGACGAGACGGTTTGGGTGGACGGTCCCCTGACCCGGGCGGTACGCATGGGCGCCATCTGCTATCTGGACGAAGTGGTCGAGGCACGCAAAGACACCACGGTGGTCATCCATCCGCTCACCGACAACCGACGAACGCTCTCCATCGAAAAAAAGGGCGAGGTGATCCAGGCCCACCCCGATTTTCTCATGGTGATCTCCTACAACCCGGGGTATCAATCCGTGCTCAAGGACCTCAAACAGAGTACGCGCCAACGGTTCGTGGCCCTTACCTTCGACTATCCGCCACCAGAAGACGAGGCCCGCATCGTGGCCACCGAGGGTTGTATCGACACCGACACGGCCATGCGGCTGGTCACCTTGGCCGGCAAGATCCGCAACATCCGGGAACACGGCCTCACCGAAGGTGCTTCCACGCGGCTGCTCATCTACGCCGCCGATCTGATCCGTAATGGCGTGACCTTCAAAAGCGCCTGCATGGCGGCGTTGTGCCAACCGCTGACCGATGACGACCGCTTGCAGGAAACGCTTAGCGACTTGATCGACGATCTTTTGTGATATGGCGGCACCGCTAACTTCCGATCCAGCCGCGCCGCTCGGCCGGCTCCTGAACCATCTGGCACTGGCCGACCCCGAGGCGGCCCGGCGGCTGCAGACCGGCTTGGCCGAAGCCCCCCTGAAAATCGGTGCCGCCGCGGTCATGGAGCGATCGGTCGACGCGATCATCCAAGCCTTGGCGGTCGAGCTCTCCTACGGCTACACCCTGGCCGAGGGTGTGGGCCGGATGCTTGCCGGCGGCGCGCAGGATCAGTTGGACCGGTATCTGGATCAAGTGGTCAAGGCAGCGGCCAAAGGCCCGACCTTGGCCACGCTGCTTGCCCGTCACCTGCCGGTCGTCCTGACCGCCAAGGATGCCCCAATGGTCGATCACGTTGAAACGGCCATGCAAGTGATGCTGAAAAAGGGCACCTATACGCTCAAGGCCCCCTTGGAAACGCTTTCCGCTCTTATCGGGTCCGGAGCAATGGCCGATGCGCACGCCTTTCTCGATCTATTGACCACCACCTACACCCTGGACACCACCTACAACCGGACGGTCTACCTGACCCACACCCTGACACGCGCCGTGGATGGGTTCGCCGGGACACGGCGATTATGGCAGATCCGGGGGTTAACCCGCATCATGGGCGTCGATGAACGCCTGGCCGACGACTATCTGCAAGGTTTGGCCAGCGGCTTGCGTCTTCTTTCGGAAACGGCACTCAATCATTTTCTGGATCAGGCCATCCATCGTTATCTCCGGAGCCCGGAAGCCGGCGTGCGTTTTCTCTCGCTGGAATCCCGCCAGGCCAGAGAGGTCTGCCGGGAACTTCAGGTCGCCGTGCCCCTGGCCGCGGTACGGGCCGATTTGGAGCGCTACCTAAATGCCCGAACGGGAAGGACCATCAGCGTGCGGCCGCTGTCTGCCCTGCCGGGCGGATCGACAGAAACGCCGCCATGGGTATGCTGTGATGGACGGGCCATCTATCTGCCCGATGAAATGGACTGCCTGGAAGATCGCCCGGGCAATGCTGCATTGTTCAACCTGATCACACGGCTGGAGGCCGGAAGCATTGAATTCGGCACCTTTGATCTGGATGCGGAAAAAGCCTTCGCCATGGCCGACATGCCATTGCCGCCGGCAGGCACCGGTTCGACAGCCTCGGATCTGGAGCGACTGATCCATCATTTCGATCGCCCGGGCCTGGTCCTGGACCTGTTCACCCTTTACGAACAGGCTCGCATCGCCCACATGGTTCGTAAGCACTATCCCGGCCTCGACCGACGTCTCCGGCAGGCGGACAGCACCGTCTTACCGGCGGTCCCCGGCAGCGCTCCGGTTGGCGGGACCCTTTACCCGCTTTACCGCCACCTGACACGACAGGTGCCACTATCCGTTGCGCCGCCTTTGGGGCCCATCTTCCAAACCATGGCCGAGCGCTTCCACGCGTTAATGGAAGAAGGCGCTGACTCGCCGCAAACCAGTGCCCAACTCACCATCGAAGGGTATGGTGGGCTGGCCGATCTTGCGCGTGCGGCGTCCCCGCCTGCCTATGCGCCGCTACGTCTGCCCTACGGCCGCCGGCTGGATCCGGATGGTTTCGGACCGTTTGACGCGACCTACCGCCGAGTTGCCGGCGAAATCAAAAATCAACTGAACGCCCACCACATCCAGGTCTATCGCAGCGACATCGAACGTCTACTGGCGGACCGGAATGGTCAGCTGGCCGAATCCGATCTGCGTCAGTTGATCGCCAGTCGATCCACCACAACCGACACGGCTGCCGCTGTCGAACTCTCCTGGCTGGAATTGGAATCCCTGATGTGCCGCTACGGCCTGGGCTCGTCGGTCCAGGAGGTCGATCCGGCCAACAGCTTCCGCTACCGGGAGTGGGATGGGTGCATGGGGGACTACCTCCCCGGCCGGGTACGCCTGCTGGAGCATGAAATCCATGGCGCGGACGGCTCTTTTTACCAAAAGACCCTGCAGGCTTTCCATGGCCTGGTGCGCCGGATCCGCTACGCCTTCGAGCTGTTGCGGCCCGAGGAACTGACCATTCTGCGCCAGTGGCCGGAGGGGGACGCCTTCGACTATCGCGCCCTGTTGGATTATGCCATTGACCGCAAGGCAGGCCTGATGCCCTCGGACCGCCTGTTCATCAAGCGTGTCAAACGCATCCGCGATGTGGCGGTCCTCCTATTGGTCGATCTCTCGCGTTCAACGGCCAACACGGTGGATGAACGTGGCAACCGGGTATTGGATGTGGAAAAGCAGGCCATCGTTCTGCTGTGCGAGGCCCTCCAGGTGGTGGGCGACCGATTTGCCATCGCCGGTTTTTCCGGAACCGGTCCCCTGGGGGTGGACTATTACCGGGTCAAGGATCTGGATACCCCCTTTGACGATACGGTCAAAATGCGCATCGGCGCCATGGCGCCCCAACGCAGTACACGCATGGGTGCGGCCATCCGTCACGCCACGGCACGGATGCAACCGGTACAGGCCCGGGTGCGGCTGATCCTGATCTTGGGCGACGGGTACCCCAATGACCTGGAGTACAAAGGGGCCTATGCCGTGGAGGATACCCGCCGGGCCGTCATGGAGGCCCGTGCCGCCGCCGTGCATGTCAAGGCCATTACCGTGAATATCACCGATAATGGACAACTGGATCGTCTCTATGGTAGCTCGCACCACACCCTGATCGGCAACATTCATGACCTTCCCGACAAACTGGTCAGGGTTTACAGCGCCCTAACACGGCATTAGGATAAAGCCAAACGGTCAACAAAAGGAGCGTCGGTGAAAATTTTTGACGATGTTTTCCACTGGGAGGGTTATGGTGGTAAATTCAACCTGGCCGCCGGACGGTGTCGCTTGAGAATCTTCGATCTCTCCAAAGACGAGGGTTCCACCGTGGCGCAGCTCAAACCCATCATCGCAGTCGTTTCCGATCTGCCCGGTGACCGGCCGTCGGCCATGAAAAAAGTCTCCGTAAGGGCCTGTATCAGTCATGTGGCCACGACGATCGTCCGCCGATTCAAGATCGATCATCACCGGATGATTCTGCTCGAATATTATCCGCGGCAGACTTACGGCCAGAACGCCGAGAAGGTGATTCCGGAAAAATTCGAAGTGGTCGACCTGCAATGGCATGGAGACAAGGCGCTCTTTCCCAACTGGCGGTCTCTCCAGCCGCCCCTTTTGGATACGGTCAAGTCCCTGATCACCGCGGCCCCCTGACAGGACGGCCGGGGCATGCTGCATTTACCAGAAGGATGGCTGCCGGTGGATCAGGTGGTGGCCGGCCGGACCGTTTCCCAAATGGCCTTGGCCGGAATCAAGCCCGTGGCGGCAGCCGAAACGATGTTTCCCGCCACACCCGGACCGTCGCCGGCAACATACATGCCCCGAATCTGGGTCTCCAGCCGGGCGGTGGTTTCCACCTGGGTGGCGAAAAACTTGATTTCCGGGGCATAGAGCAGGGTTTCATCGTTGGAAACCCCGGGCACCACGCTGTTCAAACGCTCCAGCCCGTCGATGATATTGGTGAGAATCCGTTCCGGAAGTGCCATGGCGATGTCGCCGCAGACCACATTGGTCAGGGTGGGCTCGATATAGCCTTTGCGGATGCGGTTCCAGGTGCTGCGTCGCCCGCGCTTCAAATCCCCGAAACGTTGCAGGATGGGTTTTCCCCCGCCGATCAGGGTCGCCAGCCGCCCGATGGCCTCGCCGTAGGCCTGGTTATCGGTGACGGGTTCGGTCAGCACCACCTTGGAGAGAAAAGCGAAGTTGGTATTCATCGACTTGCGGTCATGATAAGCGTGGCCGTTGACACAGACGAAGTCGCTATAGCTCTCTAGGGACACAAATCCGCCTTGGTTGGTGCAGAAGGTGCGCGTCTGGTCGTCGTACTTGCCCGTTTGGACAAAAACGTGGGATCGTAAATCACATCACACAGATCCTGCATGATGTCATTGTGGACCTCCACCCGCACGCCCACTTCGATTCCGCGCTGGGTCAGGCCGATACCGCATTTCCGGGCCACGCGGGCCACCCAATCGGCGCCAATGCGACCCGGCGCCAAAATCACATGATCGCAGCGGTACTCGCCCCGGCTGGTCTGCACGCCAACGACGCGCGCCTGGTCCACAATCACATCCTTGACCTCCTCGGAGGTATGGATGACCACGCCGCGCGATCGGATGTAATCGCTCATGGCGGCAATATATCCGGGAAGGCGGTCGCTGCCGAGATGTTTCTGCTTGATCAGCAGCAGATCGATGCCGAACCGCTTGGCGTGCTTGCGGATCTCCCGGGCTCGGACCCTGTCGGTGGGATAAATCGGCCCGTCCATACCGAAACGGTTGAAGATGGCCTCGGTTTCGTCGATGAGGGCTTCAGCGGTAGAGATCGGCATGAACTGGGTGAGGTCGGTTTTACCCAACTTATGGATAAAATTGAGCTTGCCGTCGGAAAAAAGACCTGCGCCACCGATGCCGCAAAGGATATTGCAGGGCCGACATTGGGTGCAGAATTGCCGGTCGGCCACCGGACAGGCGCGTTTGAGCGGCCCCTTGCCCCGTTCCAGAAGCAGCACCTTGAGATCGGTGTGCTCCCCCAAGTAATAGGCCGCGAAAAGCCCGGCCGGTCCGCCGCCGACGATGATCACATCATAGGATCCGTTGGTTGGAGATGAAGTCGTCACAACAATCGCCTCGCTGTTGGCAAAGGAAAAAACAAGCTATCCATGAAAGACCCTATACGTCAGCAGCGTCTGGCAATCAAGCCGCCGGACGACCGAAGCGCCGGATCAGGCTCGAAACCCCATGGGCAAACCGCTCCGGCGGCAAGAGCAGGCTGAGGACGACAAATCCCTCCCGGTAAAAATCGTAGAAGAGCCCCGGATGGATCAAGGTCCCCGCCTTCTCGATCAGCGTCAGCGCCCGTGCATCGTCGCCGATGGCATCATCGATGGATAACACCGCATACCAGCCGCCTTCACGGGCCAGCCGACAAATATTGGCCGTACCGGTTAACCGGGCGTCCAGCCAGGCTTCGTTATCGGTAAGGCGCGCGTTGATCTGGTGCTGGATATCCTGTCGCCCGGCCAACAGTTGCGCCGTGCCGGTTTGCACCGGCGTGCCCACCGTCAGATAAAAATCCATCAACAATTCCAGCCGTTCCATAGCGGTAACGGTCTCACGCGGATCTCCGCCGGCCACGATCCAGCCCAGTTTCAGCTGAGGTAGCCCCAGCATCTTGGAAACACCGTTGAGAACAAAGGTCAGCGCCGACGTACGGTTCACCACGCTCTTTACAGCCGGATGCGACGGTCGGCGGGGAAAGTCGGCAAAGACCTCATCCACGATCAAGGCTAGCCCGTGCTTGCGACAAAGGGTGTCTAGGGCGGCCAGTTCCTCGGATTTGATATAATTGCCGGTGGGGTTGTTGGGGCTGACAACCACCACCGCCCGGGTCCGCGTCGTGACCAGCGCCGATACCACCTCCAGGTCCACCCTCCATCCTGACGCCTCGCTATAACGCAACGGATAGGCGTGGCAAATCAACCCCTCGAAGCCGGCCAGATGGGAAAGCAGCGGATAACCCGGCCGGGGAATCAGGATTTCATCTCCCGGGTCGGCCAGGAGTTTGAACAGCAACCCATAGGCCTCGCTGGTGCCCGCAGTCAGCAGGATGCGCTCCGCCGAAACCACCGCCCCCTGTTCCCGATAGTAGGCACAAACCGCATCCCGGGCCGCCGGCAGCCCCCTGGGCGCTGGATCATAGGTCATGGCGTCAGGCCGGGCGATGGCCGATAAAATGGCATCCTCCGGGTAGGCAAACCCGCATCGCGTCGGATTGGCGTCAACCAGGTTGACAATCGTCTTCCCCCGGACCATCTGATTGTCCGTCGCCTGGCTCAAGGGATGCGGTTGTGCATCCCAGTCAAATCGTCTCGAATACATTCCGGTCTATTTTCTCCGCTCCGGTTTCTCCGCCCTGGGAGATTCCTCCATGATATCTTTGACTTTTTGCGAAAGGGCCTGCAGATTGAAAGGTTTCTGGATGAATCCATTGCATCCGCGTTCCAGAATCTCGCTGGCTTGCCCGTTGAGGCTGTACCCGCTGGCCAGCAACACCTTGATGGTTGGATGGATTGTCCTCAGTTCATCGTAGGCCCGCCCCCCTCCCATGTCCGGCATGATCATATCCAGAATCACCAGATCGATCTTTTCGCCATACATGCGATAGGTGCTGATGGCAGCCCGCCCGCCATCGGCCGTGAGCACCTCGTATCCCAAAGCCTGCAGCATCTGCCTGCCCACATCCACGATCAGCGCATCGTCGTCCACCAACAGGATGGTGCCTTTGCCTTACGGGGAGGATGGGGGGGGTGGGTGATATCGACACGCTCTGTATGGAGCGCCTTGAGATAGACATGAAAAGTGGTTCCCTGACCGATCTGGCTCTGCACATCGATAAATCCACCATGGTTGCGAATGATCCCATAGGCCGATGCCAGTCCCAAGCCGGTTCCCCGTTTCATCGTTTTGGTGGTAAAAAATGGGTCAAATATCCGCGTCAGGGTGGTCTTTTCCATGCCGATGCCCGTATCGCTAATGGAAATTCGCACATAATTGTCGGGGTTGGCCTGGTGCAGTTCCACCTGCTGCCGGTCCAATGTCTCATTGGTCGTCGCAAGAGTGATCGTCCCCCCGTCGGGCATGGCCTGCCAGGCGTTGATGAGCAGGTTGAGCATCACCTGCTCGATCTGGCCCTGATCCACGTTCACCGCCCAGATGTCCGAGGAAAAATGGGTCAGAATGCGCACCTCCTGGCGAGTCCGCCCAAACATGTCGATACATTTGTCCACCAGTTCGTTGGGGTTCGTGGCCTTGACCTCGTATTTGCCCAGTCGGGCAAACCCCAGGAGTTGCTGCGTCAGCCGGGTACCGCTGTGGATACACTCCCGAATGGTTCCCAAACGGGCATTCTGTTCATGATTCGGCCCCAGATCCAGGGCCATCAGCTCCACATTCCCCTGGATGCCCATCAGCAGATTGTTGAAATCATGGGCGATGCCTCCGGCCAGGGTCCCGATGGCCTTCATTTTCTGGGCTTGCAGCAATTGGTCCTGGAGCTTGTCCTTTTCCCGGCTCATGCGTTCACGGTCTTTGATTTCCTGGCGCAACCGCGCATTGGCATGGAACAACTCAGACGTGCGCTCGGTAACCCGATCTTCCAATTGCTGATGGGAATGTCGCAATTCTGTCAGGGTTCCTTGCAGTTGACCGGCCATTTGGTTGAATACACTCGCGAGACGGCCGAATTCATCCTGTGATTGAATGGCGATGCGTGTATTGAGCTCACCGCGTCCAAATTTCTCGGCGCCGACCGTCAGTTGCCGCAAAGGCACCGCCAGCCAGCGCGTTAACAGCATGAGGACACCTGCCATGACCAAGAATCCGGCAATGCTGATCCCGAAAAGGTACGGGGTCATGCGGCGGGCCACGCCGTAAATTTCGTGTTCCGGATCACTGGCCAAGACATACCAGTCCCAAGGCGCGAAATAGGCCACCATGGCAAGGTTAGGGCCCTGATCCGTCTCATAGATCAGTTGACGACTTTTCGTTGCGAGCCTCTTGAACCACGTCTTTGCGCTGACATCTGTGCCCACCATGCCGGCTTGGGGATGAACGACGATTCGTCCGCTGGCGCTGATGGCAAAAATGCACCCCTTTTCGCCCACATCGATTCCCGCAATGATGGTACCGGCATCCAGCTGCGCCTTGGTAATACTGGCGGGAATGGTCTCCAAACGATACCGGCGCAACATCGTTTCCTGGCTGACAAGTACTTTCATGGCTTCGGAAAGACGTGCGTCCAGCCAACTTTTCGCCATTTCGGTCAGGGCGGCGCGAGAGAAGTGATAGGCCGTACCCACGGTTGCCAATACCAGACAAAAGGCCAGCGGCAGGGTCGTGACCAGAATTTTAGAATAGATCTTCATGTCATTGCGGGTTCCCGGTGGAAGACGGGGGTCGCGCGAAAGGCTTCGCGACCAAACGGGTCTGTTCGGTAAACTGCGGGTAAAGCGCCATGGTGGCGACCAATGGGTGACCGTAATCGACCCTTTCCCGCCGCGCATAACACTGTTTGGTGTACATGATGGGATAGGCCGCCATGTCATCCAAGATTCGGATCTGGGCCTGTTCCCAAAGGCTGATCTGCGTTTCCGGCAGAATTTCCACCCGCGCGGCCTCGATCAGCCGATCGATCTTGTCATAATGTGAAAAATTGGTATGCGGATGCCCGCCATTGATGCCCATGGCGGTGGAGTGAAAAAATTGATTCAGATAGGTATCCGCATTCGGCCGCCAGGCACATAAACAACCAAAGCCCGGGGCGCTTGACGGATCGTCCGGTGCATCTGAGCATGGGTTTGGATGTGAATCCGACAACGAATGCCGATCCGCGCCAACTGATCTCTTATGGATTCATAATAGGCCCGATAAAGCCGCTTTTCGCTGGTCACCAAATCGAGTAAAAAGCCATCCGCATATCCTGCCTCGGCTAACAACTGCCGGGAACGACTCAGATCGGTCGCATAATCCAGCCCCAGACAAACGCATTCCGCCGGGCTCAAACCGCCCGGTACCAGCGAGGTCGGTACCGGCGAGAAAGCCTTCCCCACCAGACGCGGACTTGTGCAACGGGAGAATTGATTCCGGTCCAGCGCGTAGGCAATCGCCTTGCGGACGCGCCGATCATCCATAGGGGGCATCCGGGTATTGAAATAGAGCGTGGCCACTTCACCGACCCCAAACGTGTCGACGACAATCCCCTTTAAAGCGTCCACGGACGCGATCCATCCTTTTTCACCGGAGCCCGCGATCACGTCCAGTTCTCCCCGCTTGAAGGCTGCTTCGCGCCGGTGGATATCCGGTAGGAAACGGATCGTTACGCCGTCAAGTTGCGGTCGTCCACGAAAATAACCGTCGTAGGCGGTCAGAACCAGCGCCGAACCGGGATCATAGCGCTGAAAAACAAACGGTCCCGTCCCCACAGGATGCTTTGCGAAGGCGTCGTGCCCCATGGCCTCGAAAGCCCTTTGACTGACAATGAAGCCGCCAGCATAATTGGTCAACTTGGGTAAAAAAAGAATCGGGGACAGGGGCGTGGACAGACGGATACGAACCGTATAGCGGTCCACAATGGCCACATCCAGGCCTTCATATTCGCTGGCGTAAGCGGAAAAAGCCGCATCGGCAGCCTTGCCCAGTGAAAAAACCACATCCTCGGCGGTCAATTCATAGGCGGCCGTTTGCGGACCGGGATGAAAAAAACCCCTTGGCGCAAGCGGATCGTCCATATTTGACGGCCATCGATCATCTCAAAGGTCGGGATGGCCTCCGCCAGATCGGGTTCGATGCGGGGTGCCTCTCCCGGCCGATAGCGCAAAATCCCATTGAATAGCATGTCCGCCACGGCACGATCCTGGCTGCCGGCAGCAAGATGCGGATCAAAGCTGCCCATGGTACTGACATGCAAACCGAAACGAAGCATCTGCGATGGGGCGGAAGAACCCGGGGAAGCCGCCCATACGACGTCATAGGCCGTAGCGACGCCTGTCAAAAAACCGTAAAGAACCAGCATGATCAGCATATGACGCATCGAAGCACCTGTTGCTGGGTTGGTTGGAACGGTAACGGGAGTTCAGGGATTTAACTGTTTCCGGGATCGATCCAGGCTTCTGTACTGAACGGCCTCGGTCACATGATGAACTTCTATATGGGCCATGGCCTCCAAATCGGCAATGGTCCGGGAAATTTTCAAAATCCGATTATACGCCCGGGCGGAAAGCCCCAAACGATCGATCGCCGAGGTCAACACGGCTTCGGCATCATCGCCGATACGGCAATGGCGACGAATGTGGCGGCTGGCCATCTGGGCGTTATTATGAACTTTCGTGCGTTCAAAACGTCGACTTTGGATGCTGCGCGCGGCCATTACCCGCTGCCGGATCGTCGCCGAGGATTCTTGATCGCCGCCGGCCATGAGATCCTTGCGGGACACGGCCGGCACCTCGACATGAATATCAATGCGATCCAAAAGGGGCCCTGAAATCTTTGCCCGATAACGCTGGATTTGATGGGGCGTACAGCGGCAGGCATGCCGGGGGTCGGAAAGATAACCGCACGGGCATGGATTCATGGCCGCGACCAGCATGAAACTTGCCGGATACGTCAGGGTTGATGCGGCCCGGGAGATGGTCACCTGCAAATCCTCCAGCGGCTGACGCAAGACTTCGAGAACGTTTTTCTTGTACTCGGGCAGCTCGTCCAGAAACAGGACGCCATTGTGGGCCAGACTGACCTCTCCCGGTCTGGGAAAATGCCCGCCACCGATGAGTCCGGCATCCGAAATGGTATGATGGGGAGAACGGAACGGACGATGGGTCACCAACGGCCGCGCTCGGTCCAGCATGCCGACGATGCTGAAAATCTTGGTGGTCTCGATGGCCTCGTCAAAGGACATGGGCGGCAGGATGGTCGCCAGTCGCCGGGCCAGCATGGTCTTGCCGGAACCTGGCGGCCCGACCATCAGGAGATTGTGGCCACCGGCGGCGGCGATCTCCAACGCCCGTTTGGCGTGCTCCTGGCCCATCACCTCGGCAAAATCGATGCCGGCGGGAATGGGCTGCGTGAACATGGCCTGGCAATCGACCCGCTCGGGTGCAATGGATACGAGTCCGCGTAGGAAATCAACCACCTGCCCCAATGTATGGACGCCGTAAACGTTCAGATCGGCCACCACCGCCGCTTCCCTGGCATTCTCGGCCGGCACGACAATTCCCCGATAACCGGCCTTGCGCGCGGCAATCGCCATGGGCAAAGATCCGTTAACCGCCTTGATGCGTCCGTCCAGAGAGAGCTCTCCGAGAAAAAGATAGCCGGCCAGTCCATTTCCGGGGATCAAACCGGTCGCCGAAAGAATCCCCAAGGCCATGGGCAAGTCAAAACCGGTGCCCTCCTTTTTAATGTTGGCCGGCGCCAAATTGACGGTAATCCGGTCCGCCGGAAAACGGTAGCCGGAGTTGGCGATGGCGGACTTGACCCGTTCACGGCTCTCTTTGACGGCCGTCTCGGGCAACCCCACGGTGGTGAAGGTGGGCAATCCCTGAGCGATATCGACCTCGACCTCCACCAAATAGGCATCGATGCCGATCACGGCACTGCTCAAGACTCTGGCCAGCAATCCCGACCTCCAAGGAAGACAATGATTTTATTCGTGCAAAACATACGAAGTAAATTCTATAGCAGGCCTTCCGATGGAGGACAATGTTTTTGTGCAATAACCTGATTAACGACGGCTGAATTGCTGTACAACAAAAGGTCAAGAGACTGTTGCCCGAGAAACTGTTTGAAAACTGCGGCTGTCAGCATAGGCCTTGTAGCCGAAATGCCATAATGTTATAGACCGGTTGTCATCTAAAGCGCGATGCGCCATCGATTTACTATTGACTATTCACACATTAACTATTTAAATATTAGCAAACTAGTTGCCAGTAAAAAGGGCGCCATGGCGAAAAGCAACTTTACAAATGACAGAAGCATCGATGAACGGGTGCTGATGGCCATTGTCAGGGTCGCTGAGCGGTTCAAAAAAGAGTCCGCAGCACTTTTTTAAGAATTTCAATCTCACTTTTCCGCAATACAACGTTCTCAGAGTGCTGGATGCGTCTGAAAATGGTCAGAACACGGTTCGTGACATCAACCGCATCATGCTGGTCTCCGGTGCCAACATGACGGGCATCACCAAACGGATGGAAAAGACGGGATTCATCATCCGGACCAACGACCCAAATGATGACCGTTTAAAACGGCTTGAAATTACGGAAAAGGGAAGGCGGGTGCTAAGCGACATCGCGGATTGGAACGATCGCCTGGTAAACGCATTTCTGGAAAACTATTCCACCCCAAAAAAATCGAACTCTTGACCATCCTGAATGATATTCTCAAAAAAGAAACCATCGTCAACGACACCGACAATTGACAGCAGCCGATAGCGGCGCTTTCATCCGCTAAACGAACCATAGGGTTTGATCATAAAAAAAGCCAGGAGCGACTTTCGTCCTGGCTTTTTCGATACTCGGCCGATCAAGCCCCCCATGTGCGGGGCGTTAGGCCTCGGTCAGCATGCCGATTATTGGCCCCTACCTATTTGGTAAAATTCGGCTTGCGTTTTTCCAGGAAGGCGAAAACCCTTCCCGGGGGGCGTCGATACAAGAGATATCCCCGCAACGTTCGTAGGTAATCTCCATGGCGGCCTTGAGGCTGTCGGCAGCGGCACCCTCGTTGACCACGCGGGCGACGATGCCCAGGGCTTCTTTGCTCAACGGCATGTTGCCGGCCTTGGGTTCGTCCGGAACCGTGAATTCGGGAATGCTCACGGCACCGGTGGCCGCCCGGGGAATCTGGCCGGATAGGCGATCGACCTCGGCCATGGCAGCCTGAATCAGTTCCGGAAAACTGCTGGCAACGGTTTGAACCATGCCGATTTCCACAGCTTCCTGGCAAGTGAGACGTTTGGCCTCGCCCACCATGCCGTGGAAGGTCTCCGCGGCCTGCGGCCACTTACGGTAGGGCATCACCGCCCCGCCCATGCCGGGCAGGATGCCCAGGGTAATCTCCGGCAATTGAAAAAAGGCCTTTTTATCCGCCACCCGGCTGTGGCAAGCGATGGCCACTTCCACGCCGCCCCCCATGGCCAAGCCGTTGACTGCCGCCACCACGGGTTTGTCCATCTGGTCGATGTATTCGATCAGCTTGCTGTTACGGCGGGAAAGGGCCGCACCAGCCGCATGGTCGCCCAAAGTGGCGATGAATCCGCCGATGTCGGCACCGGCACAAAAAGCCTTGGTGCCGTATCCGGTGATGATGAACCCCTTCACCGCTGAATCCGCCTCGCCCTTTTTCAGCTCGGCCAGAATTTCATCGCAGCTGTAAGCGCTCAAGGCATTGGCCGCCTGGGGCCGACGCATGGTGATAATGCGCACGCCATCGTTGTCATCCACCAGGATGTCGCGGGGGAAGTCGGTGTATTCGGCGATGGGCCGCGTGGGCGCCGGGAACCCGGGCCGCTCCTTGACAAAGGCGTCGGCAATCCGTTGGACCTCGGCCTCACCCAGGTCGGCCATCAATTCAAACACGCCTTTCTTGAAAGCCAGACCGATCATACTACCAAAGTTGAGATCCGAGCGTGTTCCTACGCCGCGATCGGCAATGTCGAAGCACTGGGAGAACACCAGCCCCAACAGCCGATCCTTGATCCAGCCGGCCACATCTTCCGGCACATCCACCTGGGTCCCCGGACGGTTGACCGTCCACTGGGCCACCGAATGTAACAGGTTCGACGGCTGGTAACAGGGATTTTCCCCCATGCGCCGGGTCTGGGATTCGTAGATCAGGGGATTGCCGCCGGTCAGGTTGAGCACGAAAAACGGTCCGGCAGCCACCAGGGATTCGGCCACACGGTCCACCTGTTTGGCGGTGGCGCGGTCCAGAAGAAAGACCGCCTCGCTGGTGTAGCTCTCGAAGATGCGGTTCAACAGAAAGGAGTAGACGTTGTCCGTCACCAAAGGCGCCTTGCCCGTGTTGGCGAAAAACCACAACAGATTGTTGATCAGTTCGTCCGAAGCGCCTTCCCAATTGATCACCTCCACGGGCAGACTGCGCCAGGCCGGGGCGAAAAAATGGGTGATCGTGCTGCGTTCCGGATGCTTCATTTCGGCAAAGATCTCATGGGCCGGAATACCGCTGGTGTTGGAGGTCAGGATCGCCTTCTCACTGGTGGCGGCCTCCAGATTAGCAAAAATCTTCTTCTTCAGCGCCAGGTTTTCCGTAGCCGCCTCGATGACCAGCCCGCAATTCTTCAACTGGCCGTAATCGGTGGTGTAGACGATGTTGGCGAGCACCTTCTCGGCCACCTCGGGCTTCATCTTCTTCTTTTGTACGGCCTTCTCGGCGTACCCCTTGAATCGGGCCTCGGCCTTTTTAAGCGGTTCCTCGACCACGTCGACCAGGTAGAGCTTCCTGTCGGGCAACCCCGTACGCAGGTAATAAGCGATATCCGGGCCGATATGGCCGGCACCCACCACCGCCATCTCATCGGGCAGGGCGACCGTCGGCTGGATGAGGTAAGGATTCTGAAAGGATGGATAGAGTTTCTTTTGGTTTGCCATGCTCACGTCTCCTAGGGTTACGGCCGATCAGTTGACCTTGACGATCAGGGAAGCGCCGCTGTCGCCGGCGGCACAACCGGACAGAAGGCCATAGCCACCGCCCAGAATAACCAATTCCTCGATCAGTTCAACAAACAGACGCATGGTCGTGGGCCCCTGGGGATGACCGAAAATCATGGAGCTACCGTAATTGTTGAAGATCTTCTCGTCGACCCCCATGATCTTCTGCATGGTCAGGTCATTGACCGTGAAGGGGTTGTGGGTTTTCACCGCTGCCAGATCGGCAACGCTCAGCCCGGCGTTTTTCAGCGAATTCTGGGCGGCAAACGTGGCCGCTTCAGGCATATGGGCCTTGTCGGCCCGGGCCGCGCCATAGGCGATCAGCTGAATGGTTATGTTCTTGTCGGCGGAAAGTTCGTCGGCCTTGGCCTTCGTTGTCACGATCATGCCGGCGTTACCGTCGGCCGGATGGGTCTGGGCGCCGAAGGTGATCACGCAACCGGGTTTGGTCTTCAATCTGGCCATCCCCTCCTCGGTGCAGGGGGTAATGCCTTCGTCCTCGGCAAAAACGACGGTTTTCTTCCTGGATACCTGAACTTCCAAGGGCAGCATGTAGCGTTTCTGGAACTCGCGGTCATTTTTCAACGCATCGGTATATTTGTTATAACGCGCGATGGCCATGGCATCGGACTGCTCACGGGTGAACCCATGCTTTTTAGCCACGTTCTCGGCCGTGCCGGTGGGGCTGGTCTCGGCCATGGGGTCCATGGCGAAACCGTCCATCACCCAGCTTTCGAAGGTCGGCTGGCCGCCGGGACCGGTGGGGTTCGGCCAGAGGATATTGGGGCCGTTGGACATGCGATCTGTCGTGGCCACAAGCATCGTCTGATTGTTGCCGTTCTCGATGCAATTGGCCGCATAATTCAGCGATACGGTAGAAGTGGCGCAAGCCTGGGCCATCAAGGGTCCGCTGATCTTCGGGTTCCCCATCAGCGAAGCGTAGTAGGGAGACGCATAAAACCAGCTTTTCTGGGGGATGGTGGTACCGAACACAATGCCGTCGAACAAATCCGGCGTATACCCCCGGAGGGTAAAAAATTGCCGCGTGGCCGCAGCCGCCAGATGCACCGAGTCCTGGTTTGCCAGCATTCCCTGCCAGCGGCTGAACGGTGAACTCCAGTAGCCTTTATAAGGAACAAACGCCTTGCTGAACATATCTCCTCCTTAAATAATTTAGGTGTCAAAGGGTTCATTGTGCTGCCCATACAGATAAAACAATCCCACACGATCATGCGATACAACGGTGGATCTTCGTTAGGGTACAAAACAAAATGGCAGGATATCGATTTTCCATAAATATAGAATTTAGCGGGCCTTAATTCATATGTCAACTATTAAGATATTAACTATTAGCACGGCCACGGGAACGCATCATCGGTTTGATCTTGCGGAACCGACTGCATTTAAATGTTGTCAAAAAGTAAAGCGATGATTAGAATTGCCCAATTTTGTCGATGGCGCTGGTTCCTGGGAGAGGCTTTCAGCGTGCATCGGCAACTCGGACAAACGAACCCAAATAGAGACACGGATACAACAGCCCGCAAGCGCTCGCCACGATATCGGCTCGGCGCATGACAGGATAAAATCGGCGCATGAACAAGCATCAGCAAACCCTTGCTCGGGTGGTGAGTAGTTCTGGAATTGGCGTTCATTCAGGGAAAACGGTTACCCTGACGATCAACCCCGCGCCCCCCAACCATGGTATTCGCTTCGTGCGTACCGACCTGCCGGGCCGTCCCGGTGTGACGGCGCATTTCAACAATGTGGTCGACACCAGTTTGGCAACGGTCATCGGCGCCGAGGGATGCATCGTATCGACGATTGAACATCTGATGGCCGGGTTCAGCGGTATGTCCATCGACAATGCCATTGTCGAGGTCGATGCCTATGAACTGCCGATCATGGATGGCAGTGCCCAGCCGTTTACCGAACTGATTCAATCGGCAGGCATCCAGCACCAAGACGGCAATAAGTGCTACTTCAAGGTCACCGCGCCCATCACCCTGGCCGAGAACGGAAAAT
Organism: Desulfosarcina cetonica JCM 12296; assembly: GCF_001311845.1. Classification (GTDB taxonomy): domain Bacteria; phylum Desulfobacterota; class Desulfobacteria; order Desulfobacterales; family Desulfosarcinaceae; genus Desulfosarcina; species Desulfosarcina cetonica. The sequence continues at coordinate 54,831 of NZ_BBCC01000001.1, forward strand.
CCGTTACCATCTATCCTGCGGATGTCTTCAGAATCACCTGCACCATCGTTTATGATCATCCGTTGATCGGCACCCAAACCTGCGATTTTGTGGTCACCCCGGAAGTCTTCCGGAAAGAGATCTCTTCGGCAAGGACCTTCGGTTTTCTGCATGAAGTGGAAATGATGAAACGGTTTGGCCTGGGTCGCGGCGGATCCCTGGACAATGCCGTGGTCATTGATGGCGACCACGTCCTCAATGACGGCGGTTTGCGCTTTGTCGATGAATTTGTCCGCCACAAGGCACTGGACTGCATCGGCGATTTTTCCCTGATCGGCATGCCCATCATCGGCCATGTGGTAACCGAGCGTTCCGGGCATGCCTTCAATCACGCCTTCCTGGAAAAGTTCTTCAGTCAAAAAGAATCTTGGGAAACGTTTACCCTGGCCTGTGACGCGGTATCGGCAAACGGTTCGTAATCAAAACACCTTGCCATTTTCAACCAACTCCGCTATGTTCGGTTTTCGTATTGTTTTCTTCTATTTAGTCAACTCAAACGATCAGTGACGGGGCCATGAACCGATCCGGACGGTGGATTGCCGGTTTTTTATAGCGGCCATGCTTGTATTCGCCGCCCGGGTCCCGGCCATGGCCAAACAAGCCACACTCACCAACATCATCGTAACCAATACCCGGGACGACCTGTTAATCTACCTGTCGGTGGAAGGGGCCTTCACCCCCAAAATGGAAGCGGCCGTCAACAACGGCATCCCGGCCACGTTTTCTTTTTTTATCAAGCTTTATCGAACCCGTGGCATGTGGTTCGATAAAGAGCTGGTGGATCTGTCCCTGACCCACACCATCAAGTACAACAGCCTGAAGAAAGAGTATGCCATATCGCGGTCATGGGACCCCAACAGCCCCGTGGTCGTTCACTCCTTCGATATGGCGAAAAAACTCATGACCGAGATCGACAGTCTCAACGTGATTCGGCTGGAACAACTGACCAAGGACAGCCATTACCAAATACAGGCAAAAGCGAAACTCAGTCGGGTAACCTTGCCCTACTATCTGCATTACGTTCTCTTCTTTCTATCCCTCTGGGATTTTGAAACCGACTGGTATACCATCGATTTTATCTACTAACGGTCGCACCTGCTAAAATGAACTACGGCAACGGCAACCCGCCCCATCGACCACGTCTCTCCCCGGAGGAACGCAGACGTCGCAAGCGCGAGTTGGTGATCGGCATCGTCGTCATTATCATGGTGACCCTGCTCACCCTGGCGGAAAACCGCATCGTCACTTTCGGCACGGACATTCCCGTCTCCAATACCATATTGATGTTCATCCTGATCAACATCAATCTGTTGCTCCTGATCCTGCTGATCTTTCTGGTTTTCCGCAATCTGGTAAAACTGCTCTATGCCCGGCGCCGCAAAGCGATGGGATCCCGGCTGCGTACCCGACTGGTCATGGCTTTCGTGGCGCTGTCACTGCTGCCCACCACCATCTTATTTTTTTTCGCCATCAATTTCATCACCAACAGTATTGAATTCTGGTTCAACGTACCCGTCGAACAGGCATTGAAAAAGTCTCTCCTGGTGGGGCAAAAGTTCTACCGTGAAAACGAGGTACGCCATCGGTTCTTCCTCGAACGCATCGCTTATCAGATCCAGCGCAAAGATATGATCGCGCCGGACAAGACCAAGGAACTCAACCATTATCTTCAGATCGTCCAGCGCGAGTTTGATATCGATGTGGTGGAAGTATACTCCGCCAACTATAACCGTCTCACCTACGCGCTGGGGAAAAACCTGGAGGCGATGGACGTCAAGCCGCCTCACCGGGCACATTTACCACCGATATCGGCACGCGAGGCATTCGCACCCAGACCGTAACCCTGGGTGAGGGGGAATTGCTGCGAACCATCAGCACCCTACCCTTTGGTGCCGCGTCCAATGAAGCCATCGCCTACCTTGCCCTGGGGAATCTGATTCCTCGCGATCTGGCCGAAAACCTGGAGTCCATCTCCCGCGGAATAGACGAATACCAGCAGATCAAATTGCTCAAAAAGCCGATCCAGGTCACCTACTACATTACCCTTTCCATCGTGGCCCTTTTGGTGCTTTTCTGTGCGGTATGGTTCGGTTTTTACCTGGCCAAGACCATCACCATCCCCATCATGGATCTGGCCGACGGAACCCGACGCGTGGCCGACGGGGATCTGACGGTCACCATTGACAGCATGGCCGCCGATGACGAAATCGGCAGCCTTATCGAAGCCTTCAACAAAATGACGCGCGATCTGCGTTCCAACCGCCAGCAATTGGAATTGTCGGCCCGCAAACTGACCGAACAGAACCAGGAGATCGAATCCCGGCGGCAGTATATGGAAATCGTTCTGCAAAATGTTTCCGCTGGCGTCATCACGACCGATGCCAACGGGATGATCACCACCTTCAACAAATCAGCGGAACACATGCTGGACATCGATGCCGGTCAAATCCTTGAAAAACATTACAGTGAATTGCTCGTCACCAAACACCTTCAGTTCGCCGATGACGTGATGGAAGAGGTCTTGGGCGTGGGCGAACAAACCCTGGAAATCCCCATGCGGGTCGTGGTCAGCGGGCAGCCGCGGACCTTCTTGGTCTATGTCACGGCGCTTCGGGACGAGCAGAGCAACCCCATCGGGTTCGTCATGGTTTTCGACGACCTGACCGAACTCGAAAAAGCCCAGCGCATGGCGGCCTGGCGGGAAGTGGCCCGACGCATCGCCCATGAGGTCAAGAATCCCCTCACCCCCATCAGCCTGTCGGCCCAACGCTTGAAAAGGCGCTACTCCGGCCGCATCAACGAGCCTGTTTTCGACGAATGCACCCAGATGATCATCGATCACGTGGACCTGATCCGCAACCTGGTCAACGAATTTTCAACTTTCGCCCGCTTTCCCACGGCGGATCCAAAACCGGGTCACCTGCCACCCATCATCGAGGAAACCGTCGCACTCTACCGTGAAGGGCATCCGGAAATTACCTTCGGCGTCCAGATGGAGGAAGGCATTCCCATCTTGAACCTGGATCGTCAACAATTCAAACAGGCCATGATCAATCTGGTGGACAATGCGGTTGCGGCCGTTCGCAACCAGGGCCACATTACCATTTCGGCCATCTTTGATCCCATTCTGAAACGCGTTCGCATCGAAGTCGCCGACGACGGCACCGGCATTTCCGATGCCGACAAAATTCGCCTCTTCGAACCCAACTTCTCGACGAAAAAATCCGGTATGGGATTGGGATTGACCATCGTCAACTCCATTGTCAGCGACCACAATGGTATGATACGGGTGCAGGACAATCTGCCCAAAGGCGCCAAGTTTGTCATCGAATTGCCTGTCTAGGCGTTTTTGCCCCAACCTTCACAAAGGCCCATGGCGCAGGCTGGAAAAAGGAGCGTGACGCATGTTTCCATCGATCCTGGTTGTCGATGACGAACCGTCCATCGTACAATCCCTGAGCGGCCTCTTATCCGATGAAGGCTTTGATGTCATCACCGCTAGCAACGGCTACGAAGCCTTGAAAACCATCGACGCCGAATTGCCCGACCTGGTTCTGCTGGATATCTGGATGCCGGGCATCGATGGCATCGAAACCTTGAAAGAGATCAAGAAAAACCACTCGGCGCTGCCGGTCATCATCATTACCGGCCATGGCAATGTCGAAACCGCCGTAAAGGCCACCAAGCTGGGCGCTTATGACCTGATCGAAAAACCGCTCAACATCGACAAAGTCATCGTGGCCATCAACAACGCGCTCAACTTCCGTCGCCTGGAGGAAGAGAACCGATACCTGCGCAAAAAGACCATTGAACGGCATTCCATCAGCGGCAACAGCCCGCCCGTCCAGGTGTTGAAGCAACAGATCGCCACTGTGGCGCCCACCGGGTCGTGGGTGTTGATCAAGGGTGAAAACGGTACCGGCAAGGAGCTGGTGGCCAGAACCATTCACCAGCTCAGCCCCCGGGCCGATGCCCCCATGATTGATGTCAACTGCGCCGCCATTCCCGAAAGTCTTATTGAAAGTGAGCTCTTCGGCCATGAAAAAGGTGTTGTCCCCGGATCGAACAGCAGAAAGCGAGGAAAATTCGAGCTGGCCAATGGCGGAACCATCTTCCTTGACGAAATCGGCGACATGAGCCTGAACACCCAAGCCAAGATTCTGCGCGTGCTGGACGAAAAAAAATTCCAGCGCGTGGGTGGCGGGCGGGACCTGACCATGGATGTGCGGATTATTGCCGCCACAAACAAGGACCTGGAAACGGAAATGGCCAACGGGCGGTTCCGAGATGACCTTTACTACCGGCTCAACGTGGTTCCCATCGAGGTCGCGCCCCTGCGCGAGCGCAAGGACGATATTCCCGTGCTGGCTGAAATTTTCCTTGCCGAGGCGGCCACCAGCAATCGTGAAAAACGCAAGACCTTGGCCGCCGAGACCTTGCCCGTGCTGACCCAATATAATTGGCCGGGCAATGTGCGCGAATTGAAAAACCTCATCGAGCGGCTGGTGATCATGGTCCAGGGGGACGTTATCCAATGCAACCACCTGCCCCCCACCTCTTCGATCCGAAGACCGGCCCCCATGAGCTCTTTTCCATCGATCATCTGGACGCGGCACGCCGGGCTTTCGAAAGGGAATATGTGAACAAGAAGCTGGCCGCCAACGATAACGATGTCGCCAAAACGGCGAAAGCCATCGGCGTGAAGACCGCATATATCAAATCGCTCCTGGCGGAGCGCAAGGGATGAGGGTGATCAGCGGTCGGCTGAAGGGACGGCGGCTGGTGGCGCCGGCGGGAATGAACACCCGCCCCACGGCCGACCGAATAAAAGAATCGGTGTTCAACATCCTCGGCCCCACCATTCAGGCCCAAAAGGTGCTCGACCTGTTTGCCGGTACCGGCGCTGGGAATCGAAGCCTTGAGCCGGGGCGCGTTGACGGCGGTCTTCATTGATCAGGCAAAACCAGCACTCGCGACAATCCGGCGCAATCTGAGGGATCTCCAGTTGGAAGCCCGCACCCGGGTCATTCAATGGGATATCCGCAAAAACCTCAATTGCCTGAGGACCGAACCTCAGCCGTTTGACCTGATCTTCATGGACCCGCCCTATGAAACCGATGCCGTCTTGCCGACACTGACGGCGCTGACCATAAGTGGCATGCTGGCCGATACGGCCCGGATCGTCGTCGAACACAGCCGCCGGGAAACCATCCTCCCGGTTCCCGCCGGGTTGGTCCTGGTTAGCCAGCGACAATTTGGGAAAACCCTTGTTTCCTTTCTGAATGCCGTGTTATAGACCGTTTCCAAATCATTATGCGCCCATTTTCATTTGCTGAGACGAACCGCTGGAGAAATCATGCAACGCATTGCTATCTATCCCGGCTCATTCGATCCTGTCACCAACGGCCATCTCGACATCGCCAAACGTGGGCTGAAACTGTTCGACCGCATCATCGTCGCCATCTTGCACAACCCGGGCAAGAAGTCGCTCTTCACCGTTGAGGAACGGTTGGAAATGCTCGCCGAATCGATGATGGGAATCGATAATGTCGAGTTTGACACGTTTGACGGCCTGTTGGTGGATTATGCCCACCGGTGTAAAGCCAGCGCGATTCTGCGAGGCATGCGGGCCGTTTCCGACTTCGAATATGAATTTCAGCTGGCGTTGATGAACAGAAAGCTCAACCGGGAAGTGGAGACGGTTTTTCTCATGACCGGTTTGCGCTGGATTTTTACCAGTTCATCGATCATCAAGGAAGCGGCCCGCTTCGGCGGTGATATATCCGACATGGTACCGCCTGGGGTCAACCGGCGGATCCAGGCCAAATTCGGGTTCTGATCCATGGATATCTGGCAGTTGCACATTTTCTGCAAGGTCGTGGACCTGAAAAGCTTTTCACGGGCCGGACGCGCCGTGCACCTCTCCCAACCGACGGTCTCCAGCCACATCAAGGATCTTGAAGACCATTTCGATTGTCGGTTGATTGACCGCTTGGCCAAGGAAGCCCTGCCCACCAAAGCTGGCCGTCTGCTTTACCGCTATGCCAAACGGATCCTGGCCCTGCGTGACGAAACCGAAAGTGCCATGGCCGAGTTCAAGGGCAAGGTCAAAGGCAGCCTCGACCTGGGCGGCAGCACCATCCCCGGCGCCTTTGTTCTGCCGGCGATCATCGGTGCATTCACGACCCGTTTTCCGGAAGTCAACGTCAGCCTGACCATCGCCGACACGCGCCAGATCATCGAAGCGATCCTTGACGGGGACCTCGAACTGGGCGTTGTCGGGGCCATCGCCGATATGACCGCCATCGCCCAAACCCAATTGGTGGAAGACGAAATGTGTCTGGTGGTTCCGGCCAGCCACCCGTGGTCCGGCAGGGAACGGGTCACCCCTCAAGAGCTGTTCAGCGAGGCGTTTATCATTCGTGAAAAGGGATCGGGAACCCTGAAGTCGATTCAGGCCAGTTTTTTGGAAGCCGGGCTGAATTTTGCCGAGCTCAAGGTGGTGGCCCGCATCGGCAGCACCGAAGCGATCCGCCAGGGCATCCGCAACGGCATGGGTGTATCGATTCTGTCCGCCATTGCCGTTTCCGACGATGTGGCCGCGGGCCGCCTGCATACCCTGTCCATCGAGGGGCTGAACCTCAAACGCGCCTTTTATCTCACCCATCACCAGCATCGGAGCCTCTCCCCGCTGAGTCGTATCTTCATCGACTTCATCAACAGCCAGCCGATTTCACCACCCCATCGCAGCTGAACGGCCACTTAAACGTGCCAATTGCGCACCAAAATGATGGCAACCAGAAACAGGTCAATCGATCGTCAGAAGACCACAGCCCTCGGCTTGGGAGGCCACGTGCAGTTGGATGGCGTTGCCGTTGAGCGCCCGGCTCACCGCTGCGTGGGCCTTTTGGGAGGTATTGTTGGCTTCGCTGAGATGGGCCAGCACCACATGCTGAAGCCTGGCATGGAGCAGTTCGGTCAGTAAAAGCGCCGCATCCTCATTGGATAGATGGCCGCTGCGGCCGCGGATGCGCTGTTTCAGGGGCCATGGGTAGGGTCCGTCGATCAGCATCTGCGGATCGTGGTTGGCTTCGAGGACCAGCAGATCACAGGCCTCCAGATGGGTTCGGACCATGCCGGTAACCACCCCCAGGTCGGTGGCCATGCCGATTTTGACGCCATGGCCGGTAATGGTGAAACCGGCGGGGTCCTCGGCGTCATGGGAAATGGAAAACGGATGAATGTTCAGTTCGCCAACCGGGAACGACTCACCACAAACAAACGGTCTCACCCGGGCCAGGCGGCCCACGGTGTTCTCGCATGCCTGCAGCGTGGCGTCATTGATATGCACGGGGAGGTCGAAGCGCCGGGACAGGACCCCCACCCCCTGGATGTGATCGGCATGTTCATGGGACACCAGGATGGCATCCAGTTGCTTTGGATCCAAGCCGTTGGCTGACATCCGACGCTGAATCTCCTTGCCGGAAAGACCGGCATCGATCAGAATCGAGGTCCGGCCGTCGGATACGTAGGTCGCATTGCCCCGGCTGCCACTGGCCAGGACACACACCGAGAGCCGAAATTTTTCGCGCCGCACGACGCCATCATTCCCCCCGATGGCCATGGTCAACGGCCCGTATGCCCGAAGCCGCCGGTACTGCGGTCGGTTTCATCCAGCCGGTCAACCACGTTGATACGGGCACGCCAGACTTTCTGAATGACCATCTGGGCGATACGGTCGCCGCGTTTGATCGTTACCGCGTCCGGTCCCAAATTGATCAGCCCGATTTTGACTTCCCCCCGATAATCGGCATCAATCGTACCCGGTGCGTTGATGATGCCGATACCATGTTTGACGGCCAAGCCGCTACGGGGTCGGATCTGGGCCTCGAACCCATCGGGAAAGGCCATGGCAAAACCGGTGGGCACCAAATGGATCGCTCCTGGGGAGAGCACCAAATCTTCCTCCAAGGCGGCACAGATATCCATGCCGGCGCTGCTTGCCGTCATGTAACGGGGCAACGGCAGATCACGGTTTTTCTCGCCATCCAGTCTTTGAAAAGCAACATTTACGGCAGGGTGCATGACAACCATTCAAATCCGTAGCTGGGAATTGGTGAAATCAAACCATCGGCAGCCCAAGCGCACCCCGTTAAACGTGCAGCAGCACTTCCGGATTGATACGATCGGCTTGGGGGCCAAGCATGGTCAGCGCCGGGCTTCCGCTGGACCATAAGGCGTTGGCCAGGGAGAGAATGTCGGCGGACGTCACCGCATCGATCTGATCGATGACCGTCTGCATGGGGATATCGTCCCCAAAGTAGCATTCGTTCTGCGCCAGGCGCATCATCTGACTGTCCGGGCTCTCCTCGGCCATGAGCAAATTTCCTTCGGTGAACGCTTGGCATCGCGCAGGACCTCCTCGGGAACCGGCTCGTCTTTGAGTTTTTGAAGTTCCTGCATGATCAACGACAGACATTGGGCCACATCCTGCGGGGTGACGCCGGTGTAGATCCCCAGCATGCCGGTATCGGCATAGGAGGTGAGGAACGAATAAATCGTATAGGCCAGCCCGCGTTCTTCCCGCACGGTCTGAAAAAGGCGCGAACTCATATTCCCGCCTAAAATGGTGTTGAGCAGGGAAGCGGCATACCGGCGTGGATCATGCACCGACACCCCGGGCATGCCCAGGCAGATATGGGCTTGTTCCAGATCCCGGTGACGCGTGATGATCGCGTGGCCGTCGGCAGGCGTCGTGCGCGGAGCAAATCCATTGCCAGGGGTAATTGCGGAAAAAAAGGGGGCGGTCAGATCGACGATGCGGTCATGGGCCACATTGCCGGCCACGGCGATCACGATCCGGTCGGGTTGGTACAGGCGTCCGAAAAAATGCCGGAGGATCTGGCTGTCAAACCCGAGGATATTCTCCCGTGCGCCCAAAATGGAGCGCCCCAGGGGATGATTCCCCCACAAGGCGGGTCCCATCATGGTGTGGACCCACTCCTCAGGGGTATCATCGACCATCCCGATTTCCTGGAAAATCACCGGCCGCTCGCGTGCGACCTCTCGCTCGTCAAAGACCGAATTGAGAAAAATATCGGAAAGGATATCCACCATGGTGGCGAACTGGCTGTCCAGCACCCGGGCATGGTAGCAGGTATGTTCCATGGAGGTGAACGCATTGGTCTGACCGCCGATGGCATCGAACTCCTTGGCGATCTGGAAGGCACTGCGCTTGACCGTCCCCTTGAAGATCATGTGCTCGATAAAGTGGGAGAGCCCGCTTTCGGCCTCGCTTTCGTCACGGGCCCCCACGTGAACCCAGACGCCCATGGAGACCGAGCGCACGTGGGGCATGGTCATGGAGACGATCCGAACGCCGTTCTCCAGGGTGGTTTTATTCACCGCCGTTTTTGCGTTCATCTTCGAGTACGGCTTTGTGGCTGAGGCGGATTTTGCCGTCCTTGGATATTTCCAGCACCTTGACCTTGAGCATGTCCCCTTCCTTGACCACATCGGTCACCTTGGCCACCCGGCGGTTGGCCAGCTGGCTGATATGGACCAGGCCGTCGGTTCCGGGAACGAGTTGGACGAACGCACCGAAATCGGTGGTCTTGACCACCTTGCCCTCGTAGGTTGCCCCTACCTCGGGCTCCATGGTCAGGGACTCGATCTGCTGGCGCGCGGCATCGCCATCCTCGGCGGAGGTGGCGGCGATCTTGACCAGGCCACTGTCGTCGATTTCGATCTTGGTGTTGGTTTCGCTCTGGATGGCCCGGATCACCTTGCCACCAGGGCCGATGACATCACGGATTTTGTCCGGGTTGATCTTGATGGAGACGATCTTGGGGGCAAAGGGAGAGATGTCATCCCGCGGTTTTTCGATGGCCTGGAGCATCTTATCGAGAATATGCATGCGGCCGGCCTTGGCCTGGGCCAGCGCCTTCTCCATGATATCGCGGGAAAGCTCGAGGATCTTGATGTCCATCTGCAGGGCGGTGATCCCCTCGGTGGTACCGGTGACCTTGAAATCCATGTCGCCGGTGTGGTCTTCATCGCCCAGAATGTCTGACAAGATGACGACTTGGTCGCCCTCTTTCACCAATCCCATGGCAATACCGGAGACCGGAGCCTTGATCGGCACCCCCCCATCCATCAGGGCCATCGTGCCGGCGCACACGGTACCCATGGAGGAGGATCCGTTGGATTCGAGCACCTCGGAAACCACGCGAATCGTGTAATCAAAGGTCTCTTTTTCGGGCAGAACCCGTTCCAACGCCCGGGTGGAAAGGCCGCCGTGGCCGATATCCCGCCGACTGGGAGCACCGACACGCTTGACCTCGCCCACCGAGTAGGGGGGGAAGTTGTAATGCAGCATGAAAGGCCGGTTCTCTTCGCCGCTGAGGGTTTCGACGCGCTGTTCGTCGCCACCCGAGCCCAGGGTCAGAATCCCGAGCACCTGGGTCTCTCCACGGGTAAACAAGGCACTGCCGTGGGGCCGGGGCAAAATCCCCACGTCACAGGTAATGGGGCGGATCTCATCGAAGCGGCGATTGTCGATCCGCCGGCCTTCCTTGAGAATCATGTCCCGGCAGATCTGTTTCTGCAGGTCGCCCAGGATGGCAGCGATCTCCTCGCGCCGCTCGGTGCCTTCCTCGCCCATCCCCTCGATAATCTGGGCCTTGGCGGCCCGGACGGCCGCGTAGCGCTCCATTTTTTCCGGAATGGTCAAGGCCGCATGCAACGAAGCGGTGGCTTTTTCCTGAACCCGCTCGACCAGGGCAGGATCTTTTTCGGGCAGCATAAAGACGCGTTTCGGTTTACCCAAGGCCGCCTTCAATTGTTCCTGGGCATCGATAATCGGTTGGATGGCACGATGGCCGAAGAAAATCGCCTCCAGCATGTCCGCTTCGCTGACCACGTCTGCGCCACCCTCGACCATGACCACCCCGGTGCGCGAGCCGGCAATGATAATATTGATATCGCTGACGGCCGTTTGGGCCAGCGTGGGGTTGGCCACGAACTGGCCGTCCACACGGGCCACGCGGACCGCCGCGATGGGACCGGCGAAGGGGATGTCCGAAATTTCCAGGGCCGCCGAGGCGCCGACCATGGCCAGCATGTCCGGATCATTCTCCTGATCCATGGAGAGCACGGTGGCAATCACTTGGGTCTCGAAGCGGTAGCCTTTCGGAAAGAGCGGGCGGATGGGGCGATCAATCAGGCGGGCGGTGAGGGTTTCCTTCTCGCTGGGTCGGCCAATCTCGCGACGAAAATAGTTTCCCGGAATTCGGCCGGCAGCATAGACCTTTTCCTGATACTCCACGGAAAGGGGTAAAAATCGGTATCTCTCTCGTCATTGGCAGATACAACGGTAACCAGGACAATCGTGTCACCATATCGCACCACAACCGACCCGGAGGCCTGTTTGGCGACTTTACCTGCCTGGATGCTAAGGGTGTTTGCCCCCACATCCGCCTTGAATGTATATTCCATTTAACGTCTTTCTCCTGAATAAAGTGCGGCAAGGGCGAAAGTCTGTCCGCCCATTGCCCGGAAATTGCCGATGGTCAGGCCATCTGTCCGGTGTTCACCGGAAGGCTCCCGGTCATCTGGCCGGCGGGAGTACCGCCGGCAGTTGAATCCGTGGGAACCGGCAAAAAGGATTCGGCAACCCGGGGTTGCCAGGGTCGAAACACCTTAGCGCCGCAAACCAAGGGTTTCGATGATGGAGCGATAGCGCTGCACATCGTTGCGTTTGACATAATTGAGCAGTCTGCGGCGTTTACCCACCAGCATCAGCAAGCCACGACGGGAATGATGATCCTTCTTGTGCACCTTCAGATGTTCTGTAAGGTAGGAAATCCGGTGGGTTAAAAGCCCGATCTGAACCTCCGGCGACCCGGTGTCGGTATCGTGCTTTTTGTATTTTTCAATCAGTTCTTTCTTGGTTTCGGCAGTATAGGCCACTGTTCTCATCCTCCTTGAAATGGTTACCACATATTCATTCGGTTCGCATCCGGACGCGTCCGCCCTGACCCAAAGCAGGTCCGGCCTGCAAAAATCATTGCCTCGTAAAAATCGACAGGCTTGTAAATATCACCTTTATACTGAAAAAACACAACAATAAATATAACTGCCCGCCAATGTCGCCTCCAGTACGGCAATCAACTGGCCGCCGGAATCGATCACCTTGAACGTGCCTTCTAACAGGGGTGACGAATCCGCGAAATCGGTGCTGGCCAGCTTTTTCCCGTTGCGGATCTTTTGGGCCAATCCGTCATCCGCGGTAACGGCAGGCATCCGCGGCAGGGCCGCATGCATGGGAATCACCGCTTTTTCAAGGCGCCCTTCGTCCCGATACGCGCAAAGGGTCTCCAGCGTCAGGGCCGTATCAACATCAAAACCGCAACTGGCGGTTCTGCGCAGACGCTTTAAATGCGCGCCACATCCCAGGGCCGCGCCCATATCCGCACACAGGGTGCGAATATAGGTTCCCGCCGAACAGGAAACCCGCAGACGAACCACCGGCAGGTCGATGGACAATATCGTCAACTGGTGAATCCGTACCGGCCTGGCCGGCTTTTGCACGGCAATGCCCTTGCGCGCCAGCTTATACAACGGCGTGCCCTGGTGTTTCAGGGCCGAGTAAGCCGGTGGAATCTGTTCGATGTCGCCGATGAAGCGCGGCACCACCGCATGGACCGAGGCGGCCGTAATGCCGTCTATCGGATGCTCAGCCATCACCCGACCCGTTGCATCCTGGGTATCGGTAGAAATCCCCAGGACCATTTCGGCCTCATAGGTCTTGTCGCCTTCCAGCAAAAAACGCGAAAGTCGCGTCGCCCGATTCAGGCAGCACACCATGACCCCCGTGGCGAACGGATCCAGCGTGCCGCTGTGGCCCACCTTTTTCGCTCCGACAACCCGCTTGACCCGGGCCACCAGCGCCGCCGACGAAATGCCCTCGGGCTTGTCCAGGACGATAATCCCGTTTAATTCACCCGACATGGTTCGCCAAAACCATCAGACAGGTTGTATATGGTCTGCTTCAAATCGGAGAGGCGCGACTCCACGGAAAAACCGGCCGCACCGGCGTGCCCGCCGCCACCAAACGTCGTTGCGATGCGCGAGACGTCCACGCTGCCATCCGAGCGCAAACTGACATGAAAGGACTTGCGTCCACCGTCATCCACCGCGCCATTTTCCAATTCGTGAATCAGGGCGGCAACCTTGACATCCCGAATCCGCCGGGCATAGTTGATCAGGCCATCGGCGTCTTCGGGCTGGGTGCCGGTCTCGGCCAGCATCTCGCGCGTTACGGTCATAATCGAGAGATAGCCGTTGTTGGAGACCTCGATGGAGTCGAGCGCCAGGTTGAGCAGCTTGATACGTCCCAAGGAGTAGGTACCATAGACGTACTGGGCAACCGCGGACGGTTTCACCCCGGCCACCACCATGGCTTCACAGATCGCAAAGGCCGCCTGGTTGGTATTGGAAAAACGGAAGGATCCGGTATCGGTCAGAATTCCCGTATAGATGGCCGTTGCAATGGCCGGGTCGATCTCGAGCCCCATGGCCTTGATCAACCGATAAACGATCTCGGATGTGGCACAGGCATCCACATCCACCAGGTGATGCTGCCCGAAGCGTTTGTTGGTGGTGTGGTGATCGATATTGATGATGACCGGAATCGCACCGATCGCCTCCGCCGCCGATCCGACCCGGCTGAGGCTGCCACAATCCAGAATCACCGCCGTATCGAACTGCGCCGGGGTTGTGATCTGCTTTTGGATGCGTTGGACCGAAGGCAAAAATCGATAGACTTCGGGAATGGAACTCTCGTTGTGCAGCGTCACGTGGCGATCCAACTTCTCGAGCGATAGGCCAAGCGCCAACAAGGCGCCAATGGCGTCACCATCCGGATTGGAATGCGATGCAAGCAGGATATGCTCACTGCTCGTCAGTTGTTGGATTATTTGTTTCATCGTCGGTTTGTAGGGATTTCAGCACCCGGTTGATCTGGGCGCCATAATCAAAGGACCCATCATAGAAGAATTTCAAATCCGGCATGTACCGAAGGCCCAATTCCCGGGCCAGTTCCCGTTTGATAAACCCCCTGGCACTCTCGAATCCTGACAGGATCGTCTCTTTTTCCACCTCCCCACCGGGCGTGGCAAAATAGATCTTGGCGATGCGCAGGTCACGGCTCAGCACGACGCCGGTGATGGTGGCCTGAGCCAACCGGGGATCGTTGACCCCTTTTTGGATCAGGTTTGCCAGCACGCGCTGAACCTGTCCGCCGACTCGCTCGGCACGATTGAATGTTCGTTTTACCACGTTGGTTATACTTCCAGCCGGGGGGTCCACCGGTTCAAGGGCGTACCGTCAGCGGCTACAGAGAGATAATTTCCAGATCCGTGTCGATTATTTCAGCCAAGCCCAGTGCCTCGGCAAAGTTAAACAGCTTGTCCAGCTTGGTGTTGATCAGCCGTCGGTCACTGCCGACCATGCAAACACCGATGGTCGCCCGCTGATAAACGTCGTTGTCCGCCACTTCCGCCACGGATGCGTTGAAATTGTTGCGGATACGCGCCACAATGGCTTTAACGACACTCCGCTTTGCTTTCAGCGAGTGGCAGTCATGAATCCTGAAAACCAAGCACCCGGCGCCCACCACCATCCTTGTCCTACTCCACTTCCGGTCGAATTTCTTCCAGGTAATAACTCTCGATCACATCGCCGACCTTGATGTCGTTATAATTCTCGATGCCGATACCGCACTCGTACCCGGACTGAACCTCTTTGACATCATCCTTGAAGCGGCGCAGACTGCTGTTTTTGCCTTCATAGGTTACAATCCCGTCCCGCAACAAGCGCATCAATTGGCCACGTTGAATTTTACCATCGGTGACATAACAGCCGGCAATGGTACCCACTTTGGGGACATGGAAAGTCTGACGCACCTCGGCACGACCCAGCACCCGTTCCTCGTAGATGGACTCCATCATGCCCACAATGGCATCCTTGACTTCCTTGATGACATTGTAGATGACGTTGTGGAATCGCATATCCACATTCTCTTCGGTGGCCAGCTCCTGGACCTTGACGTTGGGCCTAACGTTGAAGCCGATGATGATGGCGTTGGATACGGCGGCCAGTGAAATATCCGATTCGGTAATCGTACCCGTGGCCGCATGGATCACATTGATACTCACCTCGTCGTTGGAGAGCTTGACCAGCGAATCCCGCAGGGCCTCGATGGATCCATCCACATCGGCCTTGATGATCAAGTTCAGATCCTTGACCTCGCCCTTCTGCATCTTTTCAAAGAGGCCTTCCAGGCTAAGCCGGTTGGTCTTGGCCAGCTCTTTGGACCGTTGTTTCTGCATCCGATGCTGGCTGACCTGACGGGCATCTTTCTCATCGGCCAGTGCCACCAGCTCATCACCGGCCATGGGCACGCCGGAAAGGCCCACGATCTCGACCGGCATGGAGGGACCGGCAGACTCCACGGTACGGCCCAAATCGTCTTGCAGCACGCGGATCTTGCCATAGTGCATCCCGCAAACGACCGAATCGCCGGCCCGCAGGGTACCATCCTGCACCAGCACCGTAGCCACCGGTCCGCGCCCCGAATCCAGTTTGGCTTCGACCACGTGGCCGGAGGCCAACTTGTTCGGATTGGCTTTCAGCTCCAGAATTTCCGCCTGAAGCAGAATCATTTCCAGCAACTCGTCGATGCCGGTGTTCTTCTTGGCCGATACTTTCACGAAGATGGCATCCCCACCCCAGGCTTCGGGAACCAGGCCGTGTTCGCTCAGTTCGCGCTGCACCCGGTCCGGGTCGGCATCCGGTTTGTCCATTTTGTTGATCGCAACGATAATCGGCACGTGGGATGCTTTGGAGTGGTTGATCGCTTCAATGGTCTGCGGCATCACGCCATCGTCCGCGGCAACCACCAAAACGACGATATCGGTCACCTTGGCCCCGCGGGATCGCATGGCGGAGAAGGCTTCATGCCCCGGTGTATCCAGAAAGGCGATGACGCCCTTTTCGGTTTGCACGTGATAGGCGCCGATGTGCTGGGTAATTCCTCCGGCCTCACCTTCGGTAACGCGGGTTTTGCGGATCACGTCCAGCAGGGATGTCTTGCCGTGGTCGACGTGTCCCATGATCGTCACCACCGGTGGACGCGGCTGCAGTTTTTCCGGGTCTTCCTGTTCGGTTTTCTTGAGAATCACTTCTTCCTCAAAAGAAGCTTTCTCGACTTCATAGCCAAATTCTCCCGCCACCAGAGCCGCCGTCTCAAAATCGATGGTTTGGTTCACCGTGGCCATGACACCCATGCCCATGAGTTTGACGATCATCTCATTGGCCTTGATCCCCATCCGCTTGGCCAGTTCCGAAAGGACAATGGTCTCGTCAACCTTGATGCGCCGCTTAATTGCCTTGGCGGTTGTAATTTGAGTTTTTTGGCCGACCGGCATCGCCTTCAACTTGCTTCCCTTGCGGCCCTTCTGGCCGCGCCCCTTACCGGTATAAAGCGCCGCGCCTTCAACGATTTCCTTTTTACGCAGGCCACCCTTTTTCTTGGTTGGGCGCATTTCATCGGCACCGGCATCTTTCTTGCGCCAGCCTTTCTTCTTCTTGTCTTTTTCCTTGGCTGCGGATGACGTGTCGTCTCCCGCCGCCTCTTTCGCGTAGGGCATGCTCGACGGCTCGGTTGGTAACGGGCGTCCTGCCGGCTTGGTCGGCAATACGGGTTTGGTCGGCAGCTTGATAATTTTCGCCGGTGTCTCTTTTTTACCTTTTTTTGCCTTGGCCGGGGTGGCCTTGGCGGGAGTATCGGTTTTGGGTTCTTTGACAACGGTTTCAGCCGCTGACGAATCCATCGCGGTCTCCTCGGCAGGGGGGGATGCCAATGGCGCTACCGCCGGGACTTCGTCTTTCTCCGGCACAACGGAATCGGTGGTGTCCACCGCAACCGCTTCGGTCTCCTCGGCCGGTGTCACCTCCACCGGCAACTCGGCGACGGGTGCATCTGCCGGCGGGGATTCTTGCACGACCTCTGGCTCGGGTTCCGGTTCGGGTTCGGGTTCCGAAACCATCGGCGGGACGTCCACCGGTTGTGGCGGCTCGGGACGGGCTATAATTCGAGCGGACTCCAACGGCGGCACGGCCTTCTCTTCCGGTCTCGGTTCCGGTTCGGGCTCCGTGGGGGCCGTTGCCTCAGCCGGAATTTCTGGTTCGGTTTCAGCCGGGGGGAGATCTTCCGGTTCGGCTTCAGAAACAGAAGCGGCTGCTTGGGTGTCGGACTCCTGGGGGGTAGCAATTTTACGTCGCCGAATCACCGTTGGACGTACACGTTTTTCTTCCAGCTGATCATCCTTTTCGCCAAAAAGGGCCGATTTGACCTTTGCCACCACATCATCATCCAGAGAGCTCATATGGCTGTTGACTTCGATATCAAGGTCCCGGATCTTGTCCAAGAGTTCCCTGTTCGTCATGTTAAGATCTCTGGCAAACTCATAAACTCTGATTTTTGCCATCCATTCCCCCCCAATCTTTATTATACCGTTGTCGCTCTGTTGCCAAACCCATTACGCCGGTCCACGCCTATCCATCCCCCAGGGATTCGGCATCCGAAGGCATCGCGTCACCGGTCTCATCCGGAGGCATCGTCACCCCGTCCGCGTCGTCCGTTACTGCCCCGGCCTCAGCCTCAGACTCAGACTCAGACTCGGCCGATTGCGCCGCGGCAAGCGCCGCCTCGGCTTCGGCTTGTCGCTCGGCTTCGGCCCGTTGCTCGGCCTCGACAACATACTGTCTGGCGCTTTCAATCAAAACGGCGGCCTTCTCCGGTCCGATTCCACGGATCTCGGTCAACTCCTCAACCGCTGATTCGGCCAACTCGTCGGCCGAATAAATTCCTTTCTCGAAAAACGCATCGGCCAGGGTTCCGCCGACACCGGGCACGTTGACCAAGGATTCGTAGCCGCGTTCCATGATCTCATTGTATTTGGATTCAGAATTGACATCCAGGTGCCAGCCGGTCAGTTTCGAGGCCAATCGGACATTTTGTCCCCGCTTGCCGATGGCAACCGATAGGAATTCGTCAGGAACGATGACTTCCATGGACTTGTTTTCTTCATCGATAATCACCCGTGAGATCTCCGCCGGCGCCAATGCATTACAAACATATTTCGCGGCGTCCACATGCCAGGTGATGATATCGATTTTTTCCCCGCGGAGTTCCTGAACCACATTTTGTACGCGACTGCCTTTCATCCCCACGCAGGCGCCTACCGGATCGATATCGGAATCATGTGAGGAAACGGCAAACTTGGCGCGGCTGCCGGGTTCACGCGCAGCCCCTTTCACCTCCACAATGCCCTCACTGATTTCGGGCACTTCGGTTTTAAAAAGGTTGATCAAGAGATCCGGATGGGTTCGCGAAAGAACAATCTGAGGTCCGCGCGTATCATACAGGACATCAAGAATCAGCGCCCGGATCCGGTCTCCCCGACGGTAATTCTCCCGTGGAATCTGTTCACGGGTCGGCAGAATCGCCTCGGTGGATCCCAGATTGACAATGATGTTCCCGCGATCCACGCGCTGGACGATCCCGTTGATCACTTCGCCCTTGCGATCGACATAGCTGGAGTAAACGGCGTCCCGTTCGGCATCCTTCATCTTCTGGATGATCACCTGTTTGGCAGATTGGGCGGCGATGCGGCCAAAGGTGGACGTATCCATTTTGGTACCGAGCTGTCACCGACCTCGCAATCGGGATCGAGTTTACGCCCCTCCACCAAACTGATCTGCAGGTCCGGTTCGGTCACCTCATCATCGACAACCTCTTTGAACTGGAAGACTTCGATTTCACCCGTATCAGGGCTGTATTGTGCTTCGATGTCGACCTTGCTGCCGAATTTCTTTCGGGCAGCGGAACGAAGTGCTTCTTCCAGGGCACGGATCAAGATCTCTACATCAATGCCCTTGTCCCGGCTTACCTGTTCCACCACACGTTTGATATCTGCTATAAACATCAGCGTTCTCCGTTATAGTTGATCAGCCGTGCCCGTGTAATGTCATTAAAATTCAGACTGATCGTCTCGTCTCCCACCTGCAGTTGAACGGTTTCTGCGACGACACCGGCAAGGATGCCACTAAAATTCTTCCGGCCATTAATGGCCGTCGCCAAACGGACCGTTGCCATCTGCCCCTTAAAACGGCTGAAGTCGGCCAGTTTTCCCACGGGTCGATCAATGCCGGGCGATGAGACCTCCAGCCGGTATGGAGGAAGCGCCTGGGCATGGACATCAAGGATGTCTTCCAGTTGCCGACTGACCGCCACACAGTCGTCAAGGGTAATCCCGCCAGGCCGGTCCAGGTAAAATCGGAGCGTCAACCCACCGGGCTCACGCTGGTACTCCACATGAACCAGCTCGATCCCCTCGGCATTGCACAACGGTTCGGTAAGCTGGATGATCGATTCGACGATCGCCCGCTGCCGCTTCAAGCGCTCGACGGCCGACAATTGGGGTTCCGCCGGAGCACTGGACGCCTCTTTTGTTTTTTTAGCGCGCTTGGCCATCTTCTCATCAAACCAAAAAACAAAAACGGGCAAAACGCCCGTTTCCATTTTCAAACCGATTATGGATACCGTCATCTACCAGTCCATCAGCACCACGCCAGGCGGGAAACCCGCCTTTATTCCAGCAACCACTACCGGAACAGACGAAACCGGACTTGAAATGGAGCGGGCAACGAGATTCGAACTCGCGACACCAAGCTTGGGAAGCTTGTACTCTACCAACTGAGCTATGCCCGCTCACCAAAGCCTACTAATTAAGGCAAAACGAACCACCTGTCAATATCTTTCTATTTGACATACAGGATCCCAGCATCGCACACCGCGAGCACAAAGCGGGCGTGACACGACGGGCACCGGCCAAACGCGGCAAGCCCCCGCCGATCAACTGGAAAATTGAAGGATACAAGATGTTGACGGATATCGTCAACGCTATGTCGATGATCGGGGGAGATGGCAAAGGGTTAAGGCATCAGTGTAAACCTCCAAAAATGGCCAGAACCTCTTTGACGATCTCTTCTGCACAATCCCGGTCGCCTTCGAAATTCAGCTGACCACGGTTGATGGTGAAATTGACACCGCAGTTATATTTTCCGGCAACACTATTGAGAATTTTCCGCCAGATTTCGCCATTCCAATTGATCTTGTTGATCGCTATCATCGTTTAAACCTCTGTGTTTGATCTTTGATGGTCTACGTTTGTTATTTTAACAATCAAACAGTATGCCAACGCGTCTGATTTCTGGAAATCAGATGATATTTCAATGAGATTAACACTTCGTTGGATTTTCAAGGGCAATCTTGAAATATACATTTTCGTATGTTTGATTTTATGTATATACAAAAATGTATATCTCCATGGTCTGCAGCAGGGATGGATGTATCGGGGCTTGACCTGGGTGGAGCGAAACGATAGATTGAGATGAGGAATATCCATCTGTAACCATTATACTTCGAGCATCGTCCGATTTCTCACGCCTATGGAAACATACTTCGCCCCGGCCGAACGGCTGGAATACAAGGCACTGACCGTCGAAATCAATGCCGCCGTGGTCAATCCGGTGATCAATGGCCTCTTGAATACGGTCAGCGGCCTGCTGGCCGTTCTCAACACCCACCGCCAGATTCTGGCGCTCAATGATTCGTTCCTGAACTTATTGGGTATCGATGATCCCCAAAAGGCATTGGGGCTGCGTTTGGGAGAAGCATTGGGCTGTATCCACCAGGCGGTCGGTCCAAACGGCTGCGGAACATCGACCTACTGCAGCACCTGCGGCGCGGCAATCGCCATGGTCACCTGCCTGGAACGGAATTCACCCTGGGAAAAAGAGTGCGCCATACAGGTCAACCAACATGGCACCGAAAAAGACCTCTTCCTTAGGGTGCGCGCTTGCCCGATTACGGTGGAGCAGCAGGAGCTGATGCTGCTGTTCCTTCAGGACATCACTCACGAACAGCAATGGGAGGCCCTGGGACGGGTCTTTTTCCACGACCTGAGCAACATCATTTATGCGCTTATGGGCAACAGCGAGATCATGCTGGAGCAGGCTAGCGCGCAGAACCACGCCATTGCCGCGCGCATCCACCGCCTGGCCCTGCACCTATCCCGGGAGGTGCAAATGCAAAAGCACCTCAATCAGATCGCCGATGCCGATTTCCACCCCACCTTCCAGTTACTGACCATTGAGCGTGTCTTCCAGGAGCTGGGGGCGGTCTTTGGCACCCACCCGGCCACCCGGAACAAGGACATCCAAATCGACTCCGCCCATGGTGATGTATCCTTCAAAAGCGATTTCTTTCTCATCGTACGGGTGCTGACCAACATGGTCACCAACGCCCTGGAAGCCACGAAAAAGGGCGGTGCCATCCGACTGTGGGCCACGGCCGACGAAACGACGATTACCTTTTGCGTATGGAATCATCAACCGATTACCGATGCGGTCGTAAAGCGCATCTTTCAGCGCAATATCAGCACCAAGGCCGCATCCGGCCGAGGACTCGGGACCTATTCGATGAAGCTGTTCGGCGAGCGTTTTCTGGGCGGCGAAATCGACTTCACCACCTCTCCGGAGGATGGGACCACCTTCCGTTTCCGTTTGCCCCGTTCACCCAGGCAGGCGCCAGGGCATCTTCACGCCCTCAAACCACAACCTGAATAGGGAATACTGAATGTTTAGCGATCCGTTTGTCATCACCATCGAGGTCGTCCCTCCGGAAGGCCCGGACCCGGCCAAGCTTCTGGCCATGCTGAAAACCGCCACGGCCCACCGGTTCTACGGATTCAGCGTCGCTACCAACCCCGTCGCCAAACCGCGCATGAGCGCCATGGCATTGTGCGCCATGATCCAGCAACGGACCGCCAAGCCGGCGATTCTGCACCTGACCACCCGCGACCATAACCGGCTCAGCCTCCAGGCAGAGCTGTGGGGGGCCCGGGCGTTGGGCATCGAAACCGTCATGGTTGCCGCCGGTGACTTCGTGGCGCTGAAGGACCGTCACCAGACCACCACCGTGCGCGATGCCGATGTCTACGCGCTGGTCGGCATGGCCCGCCAGGCGGGACTTCAGACCGGGGTGGTTTTCGACACCCATCCGGAAAGCAACGGCCTGGCAAAGGCCGTCAACCACTTGAAGCGCAAAGTCGATGCCGGCGCCCAGTTTGCCGTCACCCAGCCGGTCTACGACGAAGCCGGTGCCGACGAACTCGCCCAGGCGACCCAATCCATGGGCATCCCCGTGATCATGGGCATCCTTCCCTTGAGGACCCCGCGCCACGCGGAGTTCCTGCATACCCGGGTGGCCGGCATCACCGTTCCCGAAGCGGTTCGACGGCGCATGCACACCGCCACCGATCCCGTGGCCGCAGGCGCCGCCAATGCACGTGAAATGCTAACGATTGCTCGCCAGCGTTTTGCTGGCGCCTGCATCATGCCTCCCTTTGACCACTATGAAATTCTGGGTGATATCCTGTGAAAAACATCCTCATTCTCGACAAAGATGTCATCACGCTTCAAGCGTTTGCCGGGCTTTTGAAAAGCCAAAGCGCCTTCCTGAAGATCTTATCGGCCAGCAGTTTCCAGACGGCTCTCGATATCCTGAGCCGTGAAAAGATCGACGTTCTGCTGACCGGCCTGCACGTGGCTGAAATGGATACGTTCGAACTCCTGACCCAGATGGAAGCAACCTATCCCCAGGTACGCGTTTTTGTCATGACCAACAATGCCTCCGCCATGTTCCGTGCCAAAGTCAAAACCATGGCTTCGGTCATCCATTTCGATCAGGTCATCGACATCAGCATGCTGACCAAGCGGCTCTTTACCGAGCTGCAAATCGATTATGGCGGACAGATCCGGGGGCTCACCCTGTCGTCCTTCCTGCAAATGCTGGAATTGGAAGACCGCTCATGCCGTCTACAGATCTCGGCCAAGGGCAAGAGTGGCACCCTATTTATCGCCAACGGCAAGCCCGTGGCGGCCAGAATGGGACTTTTGACCGGCAAGCCGGCCATCCTGCATATCCTCACCTGGGAAAACGTATTGATCGATATCGATTATTTCCCTCGGGAAGTCGAACCGGAGATCACCACCCCATTGATGAACCTGCTGTTGGAAAGTGGTCGAATTGCGGACGAAAACCAGAGTCAACGCGTCAATCTGAGAAAACATGCCCGCTATGACTGCCTGGTGGGGGTCGATTATGAAATCAGCGACTGGACGTACCAGTGCTCCATGCGCGACATCAGTGAGGGCGGCGCCTACATCGAAACCGAACATGCCATAAAAACCAACCAGCGGCTGATCATGTCGATCTCTTCCCCGGTGCTCGATCGCGCTTGCGCGATTCACGGCACGGTGGTGCGCCGGGACCCCAAAGGCATTGGCATTCGCTTCGATGAACTGAGCCTGCATCAGAAACAGGTCATCCGCTCCCTGATGGAAACCCGCTGTTCGCCGATTCCCAGCAACAGCAAATAAAATGCCATCATAATACCGCGTTGACCAACAGTTCGGCGAAGGTGTCTGCCGGGACCGGATGTTTGAACAAATACCCCTGCCCTTCATCGCAGCCCAATTCTTTCATCAAGGCATACTGCTCCTCGGTCTCGATGCCCTCGGCGACAATGCGTTTGCCCAGGCTGTGGCCCATGGCGATGATCGCGCGGATAATAACCAGATTTTTGGGCTCCGTGGTGCACCCCATGACAAAAGAACGGTCGATTTTGATCGTATCCACGGGAAACGTCGTCAGGTAACGCAGGGAGGAATAGCCGGTGCCGAAATCATCCAGGGCAATCCTCAGTTTCAGGTCCTTGATGCCTTGCAGGGTACCAATCGTCTCCTTGGTGTCCTGCATGAGCACGTTTTCGGTAATCTCTATTTCGAGTACCTGGTTTTCGGCGGCCACGCTGCCCAAGGCGTCCTTGATGGTCTGGATGATGTCCTGGCTGGAGAGTCTGTAGCCGGAAAGGTTGACCGCGATGCGGATCGGCGCCAAACCGGCCGTCCGCCACTGCTGCATTTGCCGACAGGCCGTCTGGACCACCCAGCGGTTGATGTCGATGATCTGGCCGGACTCCTCGGCAATGGCGATGAAACGGTCCGGCGGAATCATCCCTTTATTGGGGTGAACCCATCGGATCAGCGCCTCGGCCCCCACAATCCGTCGGGAAGCCAGTTCAATCTGCGGCTGGTAAAAAAGCACCATTTCATCGGTAGCCAGTGCCCGTTTGAGATCCCGTTCAATGGAAAAGCGTTCCAATGCGGCCCGATTGAGGGACTCCTTATAAAACTGATAACGGTTCCGGCCGCTGTTCTTGGCGTGATACATGGCCGAGTCGGCATTCTTGAAAAGGGCCGCCGGATCTTCTCCATCCTCGGGAAAAATGCTGATGCCAATGCTCGTCGTCATGGACAGTTCATGACCATCGATAGGGTAGATGTCGGATAGCTCCCGAATCAGGCGCGCGGCCACCTTGGCAACCGCTTCGGGTTTTTCGATGTCGGTAAGCAAGACGGTGAATTCATCCCCCCCGAGACGTGCGACCACCGAATCGGACATCCTTGTTCCCAGTATGGCCGCGGTGTCGGTGCTGCGGATGTTGCGTTTGAGCCGGGCGGCAACCTTTTTCAGTAGCAGATCGCCGATGTGGTGGCCCAAGGTGTCATTGATCAGTTTGAATTGGTCCAGGTCGAGGAACAGCATGGCAAATTTCTGCTGGTTGCGCTGGGCGCCGGCAATGGTCTTTTCAAGCCGATCGAGAAAAAGGGCACGGTTGGCCAAACCGGTGAGGCTGTCATAGAAAGCCAACAGGCGGATTTCCTCCTCGGCCCGCTTCAATTGGGTCACATCCTGAACGACGCCCAGCAAGAGCTCCGGGGAACCGTGTTCGTTGAAAAGGACTTCCGCCTGGTTCAGGATGTGTTTCTGGGTACCATCGTCCAGGATCACCGGGTAATTAAGGGAAATGTCCTGGTGATGCTGGACCGCCCGATCGATCTCCGCCTTCACCGTATCCCGCTGGCCGGCAATCACCGACTGCAGGAAATCGTCGATGGTCTCCGGTCGTTGGGAAGTAATCCCGAGCAGTCGACAGGTCTTTGAAGAGCAGCTGAATTCCCCCTTCAACAGATCGATCTGCCAATTGCCCAGCCGTGCCAGTTCCTGCGTCTTGGCCAACCGGCTGCGGCTGCGGTCCAGTTCTCTGAAGGCCCTTCCGGCGCGCAGCAGATACCGTCCCTTGTGGCCCAAAACGGTCCAATTGATGGGTTTGGAGACAAAATCGTTGGCACCGGCGTCAAAGGCACGCTCGATGGATTCACTGTCATCCAGGCCGGTCACCATCAGCACCTGAACATAGCGGCCGCCGGGAAGTTTGCGCAAGGCCTTGCAGGTGTCGAAGCCATCCATGTCCGGCATCACCACGTCAAGCAAAACCAGGTCGGGCCGATGAGCGGCGAAAAGGGCCAGGGCCGTTTCCCCCCCGTCGGCTTCCAGCACCTCGAAACCGGCTTTTTTCAGGGAAACCCCCATGTACAACCGCAATGAGGGGTCATCGTCCACCACCAGGGCCAGGGATCCTCCGGGTCGGGTGTCATTCAGGATTGTCATACGGCCTCAAGTTCTCCTTTCAGGACGTCTCTAACCGCTGTGTATTCGGTGGCGATGGCGGCAATCATCGCGCTGATATCGCCATCCAAATGTTTCTTACAGGTCATTTCCAGGTCCCGGCAGTATTCACTCAATCCCATGGCGCCCACGTTGGCACTACTGGATTTGAACCGATGGGCGATGAATGCCAATTGATCGGTATCATTTCGGGCGTCGGCCGCATCCAGCTGGTCAACCAATGCATCCGCTCCGTCCAGGTAAGTTCTGACAAGGCTTTGGAGGAAATCGGGTTCCCCTTCGATCTGCAGGGCCTTAAGGGCATAAAGAATCCCTTTGTCAACGGGATTGTCCCGGCTATCCTGGGCAATTGGCGGTGATGGCGACGACGGGGGCGTGGGAGCCAGCTCCACCGATTGAACGGTTTTCAACGTCCGCTGGCTCTTCCAACGCTGGATCATTTCCAGGAGATCCTTTGATCTGAAAGGTTTGCTCATGTAATCATCCATCCCGGCCACCAGACATTTTTCACGGTCGCCCTCGAGGGCATTGGCGGTGAGGGCAATGATCGGGGTGTGCCGATGGGGCGTCTTCTGCCGTTCGGCACGCCGGATTTCGGCCGTGGCCAGGTAACCGTCCATCACCGGCATCTGACAATCCATCAAAATCATATCGTAGTCCTGGTGGCGGACGGCGGCAACCGCCGCGTGTCCGTTGTCCGCCAGTTCGACCCGGCAGCCCAAGGCCTTGAGCATCCCGGCGGCGACTTCCTGATTGGTCGGGTTGTCTTCCGCCACCAGGACCGTCAGATTCAGTTGCTGGGTCGCCTCGGCCAAGGTATAGCGGGTGACCATCTGGGGCGTCTCCCCCGCAGGGTAATCGCCAAGCACCTGTTCCAGGGTGGCATGCAGCTCCATTTGCCGAACCGGCTTGGTCAAATACGCGGAAATCCCGCATTGTCGGGCTTCGCTGGCATCCCCGCGCATACCGGTGGAGGTGAGCATGATCAAGGGAATACCGGCAATGGCCGGGTCGGATTTGATCTTGCGAGCGACGGTCATGCCATCCATTTCGGGCATGTCCATATCCAGGATCACGACATCGAATGGTCGTTCCTGTGCGGCTGCCGTCAGAAGCTGCGCAATCCCGTCCGGGCCGCTATCCGCGCTGGCATTCTGCATTTTCCAGGCAGCGGTCTGACGCGCAGGATATCCCGGTTGGTGGCGTTGTCGTCGATAATCATCACCCGCTTCGCTTTCAGGGACGCTGCTGCCATCACCATCGGCATCGCTCTTTTTTCGCAGCGCTCAAGCTCGATGGTGAAGAAAAAGCGGGATCCTTTTCCGGGCGTGCTTTCGCAGTCCAGCATCCCGCCCATCAGCGAAATAATCTCCGACGATATGGCCAGCCCCAGCCCGGTCCCACCGTATTTGCGCGTCGTCGAACCATCGGCCTGGGAAAAGGGTTTGAATAGTTTTTTTCGATCAAAATCGGCAATGCCAATGCCGGTATCCCGGGTGGAAATATGCAAAGAGACGCGATTATCCGTACCATCGGTGGTCTTCACGTCCACCACCACTTCGCCTTGGTGGGTAAATTTGATGGCATTTCCCACCAGATTGGTGAGGACTTGGCGCAACCGTGTGGGATCGCCTTTGAGGCTGACCTGCGTATCATCGGGGATCATCGCCGTTAGTTCGATGTGCTTGTCGTGCGCCCGCAGATACAGCAGCTGGACCACGTCCTCCACCAGCAGGCGCAGATCAAAATCGATAATCTCGATCTGGAATTTACCGGCTTCGATTTTGGAAAAATCGAGAATGTCATTGATGATGTTGAGAAGCGCGTCACCCGATTTCTGGATGGTCGTCGCAAACCGGTGCTGTTCATCCGTCAGCCGGGTTTGCAGCAACAGTCCGGTCATGCCCAGGACACCGTTCATCGGCGTGCGGATTTCGTGACTCATGTTGGCCAGAAATTGGGACTTGGCCCGATTGGCCGCTTCGGCAGCCTCCTTGGCGACCGCCAGGGAGGCGACGGTTGCCTCCAATTCCTCTTTGGCCGCCACCAGGTCCGCCGTGCGCAACTGCACCCGCGCTTCCAGCTCCGCACTGTAAGCCTTCAAGCTTTCATCGCGTCCCTGAATCTCGTTGATCATGTCATTGAAACGGTCGATCAGAATGCCGAACTCGTCATTGCTCTGCCGTTTGACGCACACGGCATAGTTCTTCTCGCCGATGACGGTATCAATGGACTGCATCAGGCCAAACAGGGGAGTGGTAAAAATCTTTTGCAACCTTGCCGAGACCAGGAGGACGATGATGAGGGTCACCAACACGATGGAAGAGATGACCATGTAGAACGTGTTCAAGCGCGCGTGCATTTGCGCCATGGTGTCGACCAGCTGAATCGCCCCCACCACCTTTCGATCCACGGTCACCGGCCGGACCACATGCACGTTTCCATCCGCAAAAAGGACGGTCCCGCCATTGCGCATCAACCGATTGAGGCGAATGTGAGGATCGGGATTCTGCCGGGCGAAGGCTGACGCATAAAGGGCCAGGTCCTTGCTCCCGCTGCTGAACTGACTGAAGATGGAACCGTTCTTGTCGTAAAGAATGGCCGCGGTGATTTCCCGTTTGGCCGCCAAGGAGGAGAGATCCTCTCCGGCCGTTTGCGGATCATTGAACAAAATGGCCGCGCCGATGTTCCGTGCGACCACGTCGGCCATGGAGCGAAGTTCACTGACCAGGTTTTCACGGGTACTCCGGCGTTCATTGTAGATCATCGCCGAGGCGACCAACAATGCGGTCAGGATCGATGTCAGACTGAGTAAAATGATCAGCTTGTCCTTGATCGAATAGAACCGTGATGGCTTTTTTTTCAAACGCATGACCTTCATCAATCGCCCAAAACAATCGCCAATTTGAGCAACCGCGAACTCAGCTTCAATCCTCGCTGGTTTGCCGCGGCGGGTTTGATTTCAAAATGATACCGACCGTCTTTGTTGAAAATATTGATGATGCCACCCAACTGGATAAATTCGGACGTCTCACCAACGCTCAGGACCGGCCGATCCCAGACGGAAGCAAGGGCCGCGGTCAGAATGGGACGATCCACGTTCAGGGCCACAAACAGCATATGGCAAGGATCGGTGGCCGACACGGAACCCGCATGCCGGACGTGTATTTTCCTTGAACCGATGGTCTCGCCATCGATGCTCGCGAACGCCTGCTGGATGATGGTATCCCCCAGGACCCACAGCTCCATATCCGCCTCGGGACCAGCAAAAGCATCCGGCGGCCAAGTGGTGAACTTGGCGAAATTCAAAACCAAGGCGGCTTTGAGGGTGGCTGCCTCAAAGCCCTCTGCAACGCCACTGCCCCCCAACAGCGATAAAAGCATCAAGAGATAGACGAATAGCCGCCATCCGCCGCTGAATCGTTTTTTATCAGGCCGATGCACCACTATCGGGCTCCTTAAAACCGGTAGGTGACCATGCCATAAATGCTGCTGGGGACCTCCGAAGGCGGAGAGTAAGCTTCCTGGACAAATTCGAGATGGCTGTTGTCCAAGAGGTTCTGGCCGACGATGGCGAGTTCCAGGCTGTCGATCGGCCGCCAGGCCAGACGCAGATCCAGGGTCAGGTACGCATCCAGGGTGTAGAAGCCGCTTGCGGAATCGATGTAGGCCGTGGTCGCATCGTCGACGTAGCGCAACCAAAAATCGAGATCGAGGTCCTCCCGCAAGGTGAAGGCGGTCCGCAGGGAGACCTGATTTTTAGGCGCCTTGCCCAGCTGCACAGAATCCTCGAAATCGCTCTCCAGGTAGCTGTAGGATAAATTCACGCGCATCCAATCGGTGGCATGCCAGGCCACCGCGACTTCGGCCCCATAGGTTTGGGTTGAGAAGCCATTAACAAAGCGCAACGGCTGAAAAACATAGGCGGCGTTGTCCATGAATACCGGTGCGCCCCGTTCAACCATCCTCAACCCGTCATAATCATTGTAAAAAATAGATAGATCAAATGAAAATCGCGGATTCGGCAAAAACCGATAACCGAGTTCGTAGGCCACTAAGCGTTCCGAATCGGAATCGTCGTTGCCAACAATACCCACAATTACCGGTGGCATGAAATGGGTGGTTGGCAAGTGGACACCATTATATAGCTGGCCATCGGTTTCGATCCTTGAAGGCGTCCGCACGGCGCGGGAAACCGAGCCCCAGAACTTGTGGTCTTCGGCCGCCGACCAGAAAAGACGGGCGCTGGGCTGGAACTCATAACCGGTATAGTCGTTGTGCTCGATCTTGGACCCCAGGGTGAGCCATACTCGCTCACGAATCAGCGTGATCTCATCCTGCAAAAAGGCGCTGAACAATTCATCGGTACGCGTGGTGGGATCGAGGGACAGGATGGGCGTGTTGTTGAACGCGTCCTGCGTCCGGTAGTAGCGCAGGCCCCAAACCATGTCGTTGCGTTCGCTGGCCCTGAAGTGGTGCTGCAAGTCGATATCGAAGGTATCCCGATCCTGGTCGGACCAGGCTTCCTTGCGCCGGTTGGCGTCGTAGTAAAGCTGCAGGGCGAGGTCGGCGGTCGATGAGAAGGTGCGTTGCCAGCGGGCCAGCAGGTTTCCGCCGGAAACCTCGGCATCATCGTCGAGGGTGGATTGGTAAGGGGCTTCGGTCATTGGCAGGTTCAACCGCTGATGGATATCACCTTCATAAAGATCGCCTTGAACCGTCAAATAGTCGCTGGCCGTCAAGCCCGAATCGAGACGGAAGCCCCCCTGGAAAATATCCCAGTCGTCGTGTGCATCGGCGCCGTCGAGAAATTTGAAGGCCCCCCGTTGGTTGCCCGTGGCGTAAATCCGGTAGTATGTGTTGTCGCCCACCTGGTCGCCGAAGCGGGCATTGGCAAAAGCTTTCTCATAACTGCCGCCGCCCGCCGAGACGAATCCGCCCTGGGTGTCGGCAGCCGATTTGGTGATGATGTTAATCACGCCGTTGACCGCATTGGCCCCCCACAGGGCAGCCCCGGGGCCACGGATGACCTCGATGCGCTCCACATCTTCCAGCATGATGTTCTGGACTTCCCAATAGACGCCGGAAAAGAAGGGCGTGTAAACGCTACGCCCGTCGACCAGCACGAGCAGTTTGTCCGAGAAGCGGCTGTTCGATCCGCGCGCGTTCACCGCCCACTTGTTGGAATCGATGCGCGCCACGTTCATTCCCGGCACCATGCGCAGGGCGTCGACGATGTGGGTCACCCCCGAACGCCGCAAGTCGTCATCGGTGATCACGTAGATGGCGGCGGCGCTCTCGGAAAGATGTTGGGCCTTTTTGCTGACCGAGGTAACCTTGATGTTCATCAGCTCCTCGATACTGAATTCAGTCAACGCCGACGGTTCCGCGGCCGCAAGTCCCGACAGGCAGAAGAAAAGCGCCAAGATCACGCTAAACACCTGCATGGCGCGCCCCGGAATATGCCGTTTCAAATAAATGATGTGCGCCTCCTTCCTCAGAATCCGCAAGCCTTGATCTCGGGCTTTTGACAAATTCGTCGAAACCACGACGTTTAACGCGTGCATCAATATTGGCTACAATATCGAACCGAACCGGATAGACTTTAGGATGGGGCGATTGGCAGGGGGGAACGGGCAAAGGACCGTCAGCCGCCATGGATCAAGACACGGCGTTTGTTTTAGAGATCACAATTTGCCGGAACGGATAATCGAGAAGACCAACCACAGGCCCAGGATGGTGGCAATGACGTAACCGCTGAAACCCAGGATATCGGTCATCGAAAGTATTTGAGGGCCGAAAAAATCGATCTCGAAGACGATCACTTTGCGACTTGAGTTGAGAATCAGGGCAGCGGCGAGGAGCGAAGCGGCAGTCACCAGGCCCAAGGTCAGGCGGTTGATGCTGCTTTCGATCTTGCGGGTGGGATCCTCGAGGCCGGTGTGGGCGATGTCGAATCGGGGTGCCTCGGTGGCCAGGCGTTTGAAAAGGCCATGGGCCAGCTGGGGGACCTGGCGCAGGTATCCACCGACCTGCTTGGCATCGCGCCCCATATTTTTCAATACTTTGTGGGCCTCGTAGCCCTTCTGCAGAAGGCGTTTGGCATACGGCCGGGTCACTTCCAGAAGGCTGGCATCCGAACCGAGGATCTTCCCCAGGGCCTCGGTCTGGATAAAGGTCTTGAACAACAGCAGCAGGTTGCGCGGCAGGTGGATGCGATACTTGAACACCAGACGCATCACCTGATCGTAAACATCCTTGACCGCAATGGTCTTCAGGGATCGACCATAAAAGGGTTCGGCCATGTCCTTGAGGTCGGTTCGGAAGCTTTTCAGGTCCATGCTGCGCGGGTTCACCAGGCCGGCGGCCTCGAAGGCGTCCATAACCATCTCGTAATCATGCTCGGCAAACCCCAGAAAAAGGTGGGCGACCTGCATCATGGTCTCCTCGTCCAGGTAGCCCACGATGCCGAAGTCCACCAGGCCCACCCGTCCGTCACGCATGACCAGGGTGTTGCCCGGATGGGGATCGGCGTGAAAGATGCCGGCCTCCATGAGCTGCCGGGAGAAGGAACGCAGCCCGATCATGGCCACTTCCTTGGGATCGATGCCCTGCCGGCGAATCGCCTCCACATGGTCCATCTTGATGCCATCGATATATTCCATCACCAGCACGGACCGGGAGGTGTGGTCCCAGTGCACCCGGGGGATGTAGATCTCCTCCACATCCTTGAAACTGTGGCTGAAGCGCTCGATGTTGCCCGCCTCGATGAGCATGTCCAGTTCACGGAAGATGGTGCGCTCGAACTCCTTGACCAGATTTACCGCGCCCACGATGCGCCCCAGATCGAAGGTGCGCTCAAATCGGGCCGCAAAATAATACATTACCTGGATATCATTGCGGATGCGTTTCTCGATACCCGGCCGGATCACCTTCACGGCAACCTTTTCGCCGGTTTTGAGCGTTGCTGTGTGGACCTGAGCCACGGAGGCCGCCGCCAGCACCTTCTCGTCAATGCTTGTGAACAACTGCTCCAGGGGCTCTCCCAGCTCACTTTCGATCAGCCCGCGAATTTCCTCGAAGGCGACCGGCGGCACCTGATCCTGCAGTTTGGTCAATTCGTCGATATATTCGGGCGGGAAAAGGTCCCCACGGGAACTCATCAACTGGCCCAGCTTGATGAAGCTGGGGCCGAGTTCCTCCAGTATCCGCCGGATACGGGCCGGATCGGGAAGACCGGATTTGATGCGCGTGCTGCCGCCCCCCCTCAGGCGGTCGACGATCTCCCCCAGGCCATGCCTGATCAGCACGCGTGAAATCAGCCCGAAATGACGGATTCCGCTCAGGCGGCGACTGGAAAAGGGGAATGGCATGCTTAGTCCTCTTCATCCACGGATGCGTTCACGGCCTTCCATTTTTCGGCGATTTTCTTGAGCATGCGATCATCGGCCACGTAGCTCTCCACCAAACCGCAGTCGACGCACACGTAGTTGTCCAGGGCGGCCATGGCCGTCAGGCTGACAGGAATCGAATTACTGCCGAAGGGGCCGCTTTTAAGCGGCAGATCGGCGGGGCCATAGATGTTCGTCGATCCGCACTTGGGGCATTTTCCCTGTTTCATGGATTCTCCTCCATTGGTTTTCCGGCGGGTTGATCGATGGATGGGACGTTTGTGTTATGCCGCAATCCCGGTATGGTGTCAACGTCGATCCAAAAACGATAAAAAGGGGCTCGTTGCCGAGCCCCCTTTTAGAGAGGAGGGTATCCAAATAGGTGTCGTTGTCCGCCGTGGATCAGGCAGCCTCGATATCCCGCCGGTCGGACATATCCATGAGCACGCGCTCCCTGGCTTTGTCGATGCCCAGGGCCTGGCGTTTCTTGTCAATGTGCGCGACCATCATTTTAGCCATTTCATAGGGATCGGGCGTAAAACCCCACTTGCCCAGTCCCTGGCTCTCCAATCCGTCGAAAAGCAGTTTGTGGAACTTGGTCTCCTTGACGATCGGGAAGGTCACCCCAAAAACCGTATATACGCCCGAGGCGACAAAATACTGCCCGATACTGATGGCTTTCTCACTCATCCATTCCGGTGCGGCACCGGCCACCGGCAGATCGGCCATGGCCTGTCCCAGACCGCCGACACGGACCATTTCCGCGGCAGCCACCAGGATACGACTGTTGTCCACACAGGATCCCATGCCGAGCACGGGCGGCATGCCGACCGTTTCGCACACCTCGGCCAGACCGGGACCGGCCAGGGCGGCGGCTTCAGGTGACGTCAAACCGGCTTTGGCCAGGGCGATCTGGGAGCAACCGGTCTGAAGCACGAGAACGTCCTGCTTGATC
This sequence comes from Desulfosarcina cetonica JCM 12296, assembly GCF_001311845.1. Lineage (GTDB taxonomy): Bacteria > Desulfobacterota > Desulfobacteria > Desulfobacterales > Desulfosarcinaceae > Desulfosarcina > Desulfosarcina cetonica. The sequence continues at coordinate 88,939 of NZ_BBCC01000001.1, forward strand.
AACTCCTTGACCAGCTCCACATGCACCCAATCCTGTTTCATGCGCGGATTGGTACAGCCCACCACACCGGCCACGCCGCGGATGCGACCATTGATGATGTTTTCGTTCAACGGCGTATAGGAACCACGGAACGACCCGCCGAGCATGTAATTGATATATTCGTGGGAGAATCCGTGAACCCCGATGCCCTTCTTCTTGGGGATCTCCACCTTGGCCTTACGGTTCTTGAAACGGCTGATGGCGCGAATCACGATCTCGTCCGTGCAGGCCTTGGGGTCGTGCTCATGAAATTCAACATGCGTGGCGCCTTCGATATGACACCGCGGGTTGGTGGTGATCAGGGGCGTGCCGTAGCACTCCGCCACACTGGCCAGCCCTTGTTTGATACACTGGACATCCACGGTCATGGCATCCACGGCAGCGGTGACCAGTACGGCTTCCGTTGACATGAAGTTCCCCACATGCGGAATGCCGTGGCGAACCAGCACCTCGGCACCGGAGCAGCACATGCCGACCAGATTGATACCTTCGGCGCCGGCATCCTTGGCCGCCTGGATCAGGGTCGGTTCATTGACCGAAGCAATCATGGATTCGAACAGGTTGGGTTCGTGGCCGTGCACGATGATATTGACCTGTTTTTCCTCCAGGACACCCATATCAACTTCCACGGCGACCGGCGTCGGCGTACCGAAGAGGATATCGGAAATTTCCGTGGCGACCATGGAACCGCCCCAGCCGTCCGCAAGAGCCGTGCGGCTGACCTGTTTCATGATGTTGTTATACTCCTGATCCACGCCGATATGGGTGCGATGCATCATCTCCATGATTTCACGCATGGCGCCACGGGGAACGATACCAAGCTTGCGCCAGGTCTCCAGGGTCTTTTCGGGAACCCGCTTCATAAACGGAATTTCACCGTCCACCTGGGTATATGTCCGTTCCAGTTCCGCATAGAGTTCAAGGGCGATCTCCTTCTGGCTTTTCCCCTCGGTTTCGATCCCCACGGACTGGGCCACGGATTCCAGTTTGATGGGATCCTTGATCGCGTAATCGGTAATGCGACCATTGACCACCTCACGAAAAAGGTCCAGCATGCTCATGCCGTGGTCCGTATGGGCCGCACACCCGGAGGAAACCATGCGGGCAAAGTTTCTGGCCTGGATCGTATCGATGGTGGCGCCACAAACCCCCACCTTGCCGTAGGGATCCCTGGCGTTGAGCCGGCAAGGTCCCATTGAACAATGTTTGCAGCAAGCCGAATCGGCACCGATGGGGCAGGCCTTCATGTCAATGGCCCGGTCAAATGCCGTACTGACACCGTCCTTTCTGGCCTTGGCCAACATCTGCTGCGTGGTTTCACAAATAGTGAGATCTTTAATCGGGATCTCTTTCTGGGCTTTAACGTCTTTCTTCTCGACCATGTTCCCTCCTTCGTGGAAAGATTATGCGGGTACGCGATAGTAATGGGTTACTGATGGTTCAGTCGACAATTCAAAAAATGTGGCCTTAAAATGCATGCGACTTGGATCCAGACGGACAGCGAAAATCTTGAAGAATCAAGTATGGGCCTCCTAATCAGGAATGATTACTATTTTCACTAATTGATTTCCCATGCCGTGTCAAGCACTCTTTTCTTTCGGTGAAGAATTAATAAAGCCCTCGCTTCGCTTGGCCATTATTTCCTTGACCGGCTTCGTTCAGCCCTTTAAGGTAGGGGCTCCCGTCATCTGATAACGGACCCATCCGGGGACACTGGCAAATCCCCGGTCATCCATGGTGAAAGGAAACCATAATGAATGACAAACCGGTAAAGGTTTTCTCGCTGAGCACCTGCAGCCATTGCAAATCGACCAAGCGGCTTCTGGATGAATGCACGGTTAAATATGAATTCGTCGATGTGGATCTTCTGGATGGAGAAGAGCGCAAGGCCATTCTTGCCGATGTGAAGAAATTCAATCCGCGCTGCTCGTTTCCCACGGTGATTATCGGCGACGAGGTCATCGTCGGATACAAGGAAGACAAAATCAAGGAGGCGCTGGGAATCTGATGGATACCACCGAACTCTATGAAAAACTGAAGAAAATCAACGAACCCAAAGGATACTATTTCAGCAGCGACCACCAGCGGGTCATGGAACTGTTGGATGCGCTGTTGATCAATAAAAACCGTTACGGTTACATGGCCTGTCCCTGCCGGCTGGCCTCGGGTGACCGAGACAACGACCGGGACATCATCTGTCCCTGCGAGTACCGTGAGCCCGATGTGGCCGAGTTCGGCTCCTGCTACTGCAATCTCTATGTTTCCAAGGCCTGGAACGACGGCAGCATCGACCGGGAATACGTACCCGAGCGGCGTCCGCCGGAAAAAATGTTTTTTTAACCGGCTTAACGAATTAAAGATAAAAAACGGCCGCTACCTGCCGCGGAACGATATCCCGGCAAACAGCGGCCGTTGTCTATCCTGCCGATCCCTAAAAATTACCGTCCAGCCTCGGCCCGCCCATCAGGAGAACTTATCATAGGCGATCATCTCCGGTTCGACCCCCAGGCTGTCCAACATCCCCTCCACCGCAGTGACCATCATGGGCGGGCCGCACAGGTAGTATTCGATCTCGGTGGGGTCCTTGTGTTTGCTCAAATAGGTGTCATTCAGCTGCTGGTGGATATACCCGGTCAGGCCGGTCCAGTTGTCCTCGGGCATGGGGTTGGAAAGGGCGACATGGTAGGAGAAGTTGGGGTATTGTTCGGCCAGTGAGCGGAACTCTTCGTCGAAGAACAGTTCCAGCTTGGATCGGGCGCCATACCAAAAGGAAAGCACGCGGTCGGTCTTGACCCGCTGGAGTTGGTCCAGGATCTGACTGCGCAGAGGCGCCATGCCGGCACCGCCGCCCACGAAGCACATCTCGCGGGTGGTCTCCTTCACGGAGAACTCGCCGAAAGGCCCGCTTAACGTCACCTGGTCCCCGGGCTTGAGATCGAAGATGTAGGTGGAGCCGGTGCCCGGCGGCAGGTCCTTTCTTCCCGGCGGGGGGGTGGCGATGCGAATGGTGAAGCGCAGCCGGGTGGACTCGGCCGGCGGGTTGGCCAACGAATAGGCCCGGAAAACGGGCGCCAGGTTCTTGCCGCGCAAACCCCACAGATTGAACCGGTCCCAGTCGGGGCGGTAACGCTCGGCCACCCGGATGCGGAAGTGTTCGAAAGGAATTTCGTATTCGGGGATATCGATCTGGATGTAGGCACCGGCGGTAAAATTGAGGTGCTCGTCATGATCCAGCTCGAGGACCAAATCCTTGATGAAGGTGGCCACGTTGTCGTTGGAAACCACGGTGGCCGTGTATTTCTTGACCGAGAAAATTTCGTCGGGAATACGGATACGCAGCGGCTCCTTGACCTTCATCTGACAGGCCAGGCGGATGTTATCCTGACGTTCCTTGCGCGAAAGATGGGCCAGTTCGGTGGGCAGCGGCCCCCTTGAGCCTTCCTCGATTTTGCACTTGCACATCCCGCAGGCACCTCCACCACCGCAACCCGATGGAATGAAGATCCCGTTGGCCGACAGGGCCGAAAGCAAGGTGTTGCCGGCCGGCGCCGCAATGCTCTTTTCTTCGTCACCGTTGATGACGATCCGGTTGGTGCCCTTCTGGACCACCTTGGCCTCTACAAAGAGCAGCAGTCCCACCAAAATCAGGATCACCGCGAGAAAAACCGTGATTCCCACAATGTAGATCAAGGCAAACTCCTTTGCTTACAGCGTAATGCCCGAAAAGAGCATGAAGCCCATGGCCATCAGGCCGGTCATGATCATGGTGATGCCAAAGCCTTCCAGCCCTTTGGGCACATCGGCGTAACGCATCTTGATGCGGATGGCCGCCATGGAAACGATCGCCATGAGCCAGCCAACACCGGAGCCGAAGCCAAAGACCACCGTCTCGACAAAGCTGTAATCCCGCTCGACCATGAACAGGGATGCCCCCAGGATGGCACAGTTGACCGCGATCAGCGGCAGAAAAACACCCAGGGCATTGTACAACACCGGCGAATAGCGGTCGATGACCATCTCGACCATCTGAACGATGGCGGCGATAACGGCGATAAAGGTAATGAACTTCAAGAAGCTCAGATCAACCGAACCCAGGCCGGCCCAGCGCAACGCCCCGGGAGAAAGCAGGTAATGAAACACCAACCAGTTCACCGGCGCGGTGATGGAGAGCACGAAAACCACGGCAAATCCCAAACCGATGGCCGTGTCCATGTTTTTGGAAACGGCCACGAAGGAGCACATCCCCAGAAAGTAAGAGAGCAGGATATTGCCCACGAATACCGAATTGAGAAACAGACCGATCAGGTTTTCCATATGCCCTACCCTTTCATCAGACTTTTCTGCAACCATACCAAAAGGCCGATGATGATAAAGGCCGCCGGTGCCAGCTGCATGAACCCCATGTTCATGTACCCGGCATCGTAGAACGTCTGGGGCACGATGGCGAAACCAAACAGCTTGCCCGCGCCGAACAGCTCGCGGATAAAGGCCACGATCACCAGGACCGATCCATAGCCGGCACCATTGCCCAGACCGTCCATGAACGACCGGATCGGCGGGTTTCCCAGGGCATAGGTTTCCGCCCGCCCCATGACGATGCAGTTGGTGATGATGAGCCCGACGAAAACGGAAAGCTGTTTACTGATGTCATAGAAGAACGCCCGCAGGACTTCGTCGGCCAGGATCACCAGAGAGGCGATGACGGAGAGTTCCACGATCATGCGCACGTTGCGGGGAATCACCTTGCGCATGGCGGAGAGGGTCAGGCTTGAGAAAGCCGTGACCAGAGTCATGGCCAGGGCCATCACCACGGCGGTGTTGAGCTGAACGGTTACGGCCAGGGCCGAACAGATTCCCAGGCTCTGGATGAAGACCGGGTTGTTCTTGACGATCGGCTCGGAAAAGGCCTTGAAGGTTTGGGATTGGCTGATTTTCATGGTCAACGGATTACTCGTCAGAGGTTATGGATAAGGGTGGCATCACCCGTTTCAACTGCCGGCCGGCAGGCTCACCGGCCCCTTGCGAAAGGCCTTGGCCAGTGGTTCGTACTTCCGCAAAACCGATTTCAGGCCGGCGGTAAGAAACTTGCCGGTCAACGAAGCACCAGAAATGCCGTCCACATAGTTGTCCTGGCGGTCCTTGGGAATAACCTCGGCCACCTTGCCCTTGGCGATCCCCACGGAGACGAAATCGCCCGCCTTATCGACGATCTTCTTGCCCACAAAGTTTTTCTGGAACCAGGGTTTTTCGATTTCACCGCCCAGTCCCGGGGTTTCGTTTTGGCTGTAGACGGAAAACCCGGCGACGGTCTTGCCGTCATTTTCGATAGCCATGTAGCCGTGAATTTTGCCCCACAACCCACTGGAATCCACCGGCACGATATACGCTTTCGGATGATTCGCCTTGACATAGAAGCAGACCGGCAGCCCGGCGCCGGCCTTGTCCGCCGGAACGACGCGGCCGGTACCGGCCATGTCGTAGCAACGAATGTTCGCATCGTAGCGCCGCTCGATCTCGGCGGCGGACATGGATGCACCGGCCTTGATCAGGCCCACGCTTTTCAGAATGTTTTTTGCCGGTCAACGGCCACGTTGCGCAATTTGCGCGCCTTGAGGCCGCTGGCCGCGCCGGTCAGCAAGAGCGCGCAAACCAAAGCCACAACCGCCGTGAAGACGATGGATTTCAATTGATCAGACATTGGGCACCCTTTTTCTCAGCCGCGCCTTAATGACAAAATGGTCGATCAGCGGGGCAAAGATGTTCATGAACAAAATGGCCAGCATGGTCCCCTCCGGATAAGCCGGATTGAAAACCCGGATCATCAGGGTCAGTGCCCCGATGATAAAACCGTAGATCCAGCGTGACAGGTTCATTCCCGGTGCCGAAACCGGATCGGTGGCCATGTAGACGATGCCGAAGGCGAAACCGCCCATGACCAGGTGCCAAAAGGGGTTCACGGAAAACAACGGTGCCGCTTGCCCGCCGGAGGAAAGATTGAGCAGGTACCCGGGATAGGCCACGGCCAGCATCCCCAGCACGCCGCCGAGCATGATGCGGTAGTTGGCCACGCCGGTAACGAGCAGAAAAATGGCCCCGACAAGAATCATCAGCGTCGAGGTTTCACCCACGCTGCCCGACAGGTTGCCCATGAAAAGGCGCCCGAAGGTGTAGCCGGCATGGGTCAGAACCTGCGTCACCGATTCGCCGGAAGCGGCCAGGGAGGTGAGCGCCAGGGGTGTTGCGGCGGTAACCGCATCCACGGCCTGTCCGCCCACCTTTTGGACCGCGGTCCAGACCCGGTCACCGGACATGTTGACCGGATAGGCGAAGAAGAGAAAGGCGCGTCCGGTCAAGGCCGGATTGAGGACGTTGCGCCCCGTCCCACCGAACACCTCTTTTCCGATCACCACGCCAAAACTGATGCCAACGGCACCTGCCACAAGGGAATGGAGGGCGGCAGGGTCATGGGAAACAAAAGCCCGGTGACCAGAAAGCCTTCGCTGATCTTGTGATTGCGCACGGAGGCGAAGAGGATCTCCCAAAAGAGTCCCACGGCATAGGAAACCACCAGCATGGGCAAGACGACCCAGGCACCGCGATACATGGATGCCAGGATGCTGACGTCCAGCCCGGTTGCAACACCGGCCTGGTATCCGGTATTGTAAATACCGTAAAAAAACGGTGGCAGCAGCGCGATAATCACGAAGGTCATGAAGCGTTTCAGATCGAGACTGTCGCGGATGTGGGCATCGGCCCGGGTCGGCAGGGCCGGAGCAAAGGCCACGGTCTCGATGGCATCGAACAGGGGATGCAATTTTGCCAGCCGGCCACCGGATGCAAAGACAGGCCGGGCGACATCAAAAAGATATTTGAGGGATTTCATTCGTCTGGGTTCTACCTTGCGGGTAATAAGTTACAGGGTCTCCTTGTGGTATTGCGCTTTGGCGGCGCGAAACACCTCCCTAAGCTCGATCTTGGACGGACAGGCGTACGTACACAGGCCGCACTCGGCGCAGTCCAGCAAACCATGGGCCAGGGCCTCCTCCACCTCATCGGCCACCAGACACTTCATGGCAAACTGGGGCAGGATGTCCACCGGACAGATCCGCGCGCAGGTACCACAGTTGACGCAGGCGCGCGCCTCGCCATGTTGGCCACAATCCATAGGCAGGGCCGACTTGTGCAGGGCCGAGAGGAAGGCGGTGGAATAGCTGGGCTTATTGAATCCCGGACGGATGAAGGCAAACGGTTCCTCGCGGTCACCGTCGTCGATCAGGTTCAGGGCGTTCTGGTAAAATCCCATGTAGCGTCGGCACCGGCGGCAAAACCGCTGAACACGCCCCCCACGATGTAGCGCGCGGCCGACGGCTTGACGAGCGATGTACCGGCGAGCAGCGCAAGGGGAATCCCGGCGCGGGTGAGAACGTGTCCCGTCTCGGGAGCCATGCTGCCGCCCACGGAAACAGTGCGCGACACTGGATAGCAACCGGTCGTGATGAACTGGCCCAAAAGGGCCACATCCTGCCCGTCGATGAACCAGGCCCGGTTCTCGGCGGTTCCCTTTTTAGTGCGGTACAGCTGGACCGCCGGGTTTCCCGTCGGGTACGGCCCGGAGAAGTGTTGGACCGTCACGCCCCCGGGAACCGCTGCGGCCACGGCGGCATCGCCGGTAATATGGACGGCCACGCGCTGGCACAGGTTGCCAAGCAGGTCCATGCCGGCAGCAAAGGCGGCCTGCCGATCACTGAGGTAAACCGCGGGCTCGGGGGCAAAGGGCTCGTCATCCCCCAGGCGGACGATGATCACCGGCGGGGTTGTATCGGGATCGGCCAAATCCATGAACGGCAGCGCGCGCAGGAAAGGCCACATCCCCCGGCCAGCAAAAGCGCAACCAGCTCTTCCCGGGAAATTGCCGCTACCCCTTCGGCCGGCGGCACGGCAATCGTTTCGCATTTTTCCTCGGCATCGAGGAGAATGACGATTTTTCGATGACGCGCCGGGGGCCAAAAACGATGCGCGTCACCGTGCCGCCACCGGGGGAAGGGAAACGAATGCGCGGATTGCGTTTATCCTCGAAAAGTGGCGTACCGATGGCCACCGTATCCCCCTCCTGAACCAGCAGTCGGGGCTTGATGAAAGGGATATGTCGCGGGACCATGCCCACATGGCGGGGTTTTTCCAGCTCACGCAACTGTCGTGCGGGGATACCGGCAATTTTGGGCGAAAACCCCTTTTTCAGGTGAATGGCGTTCATCCGCTAACCTTGATTGTGACGCACCGGGTGCGCTGTTGAAAAACGATTTTGACGGTTGACCGTGACGGTATGACAAGATGATACGGCGGCAGGCCGCCTTTCCCGTGGGAACCGACACGCGACGTTCAAAAGGCAAAACGCATACCATCAACAAGGCATACTGAGAATTAAGGTATGATATTTAACGAGTTCGTTTGAATCGGCCCCATTCTGCCATGTTTTCCTCACTGCTGCAAGCCATGATCCATCGACCCACGCATGTCCGCAGGGTAACCTGCATTTGGTTTATTGTTAATTTTTTTCAAGGCTGAAATCCAAATGCGGTTAGCCGGTGGCTGTCCGCGCATCCTCTTGACATATGCTCGATTTCGGCTTAGGACAAAATCAGACCTACAACCGTGGAACGTGTAACCGTGGCAACCGATAAAAAAACACGCATGACCCAACAACGACGCGTGATCCTCGAAGAGATTCGGCGCTACAACAACCACCCCGCCGCCGACGAAATTTATGAACGGGTGCGCAAGCGCCTACCGCGTATCAGCCTGGGGACGGTGTATCGAAATCTCGAGGTTCTCTGTGAATTGGGCGAAATTCAGTGTCTGGTACTCTCCGGCGCCATGAAGCGCTATGATGGTGTGGCAAAGAAACATTACCACATTCGCTGCGTCGGTTGCGGCCGGGTCGACGACGCCCCCATTGCACCGCTCAACGAACTCGAAGACGATCTTTACGGCACCACGGTTTTTGAAATTATCGGCCACAACCTGGAGTTTACCGGCTTGTGTCCGGAATGTTCGCGGCAACGCGCCCAACACAAGGCCGCCGGCTGACGGCAACCCGAATCCACCCTCTCCATCGTTTTGTTTTAAGATACAATTGTGTGTCAAATTAAAAATGAGACAAAATTGGGATTGATGCCCCGTGAAGCGGGCCGCGATGTCAAGGCTGAGCCCCAACCGGTTACGTGATATTGTCCGGTCCTGGTGGGCACTGCCTTGACGCCGAACCCGGAGCACCGCGGGCGCTGATTGAAGCGGCTGAAAATACCGAAGGATCGCTGGCATACATATTGCTTTTTCGACTCCGGAACATCTTCGCCTGCGATTCGAAATCAATCATTATATTCATCCGAGACAGAAACGAGGTGGCCTATGGAAGCTTGCAAACCCGTTATCAACACAGGATTAAGGGGCGTCACGATTGCCAGCACGAAAATCAGCGACGTCAATGGGGCCGAGGGGAAACTGATTTATCGGGGTTACTTGGTCAAGGATCTGGCCGGCAAGACCACCTTCGAGGAAGTGGTCCACCTGCTTTTGTTCGAACACCTGCCCAATCACCAGGAACTCGACAGCATCCGCCGGCAGATCGCCGAACAGCGCGCCGTTCCGGCTGAAATTCTCAGCGCCATGCAGCAAATGCCCAAGGATGCCCTGCCCATGGATGTGCTCCAGGCAACCGTCCCCATGCTGGCGAGCTATGATCCCGATATCCGCAAGACCGATGTCGAAAGCACCGGCCGCATGGCCATCCGCCTGATCGCCAAATTCCCCACCATCGTGGCGGCCTGGGATCGAATCCGTAACGGCAAGCTCCCATCGATCCGGACGCGGCCTGAGCCAGGCGGCCAACTTTTTGTATATGCTCAGCGGCAATGTCCCGGATGAAGAGTTGACCCACTTTTTCGACACCTGCCTGGTGCTCCACGCCGAACATTCGTTCAATGCGTCCACCTTTGCCGCCCGTGAAGTCGCTTCCACCAAGGCTCATATCTACGCGGCGGTGGCCGCCGGCGTCGGCTCCCTTTCGGGACCGCTGCACGGCGGCGCCAACACCCGCGTGATGCAGATGCTCCTGGCGATCGGTGACGTCGGCAAGGTAGACGACTACGTGGCCAGCATCCTGGACACGGGCGGTGTGATCATGGGGCTGGGGCATGCCGTCTACCAGGTGGACGATCCCCGGGCCCATATTCTGGCACCCATGTCCCAGGCCATGGGGAAACGCGCCGGCGACACCCGCTGGTATGATCTCTCCAAAGCGCTGGAGATCAAGGGCAAGGAAGCCTTCAAACAACGCAAAGGCAAGGATATCTTTGTCAACGTCGATTTCTACAGCGCCTCGCTCTACTACTACATGGGCATCGCCGTGGATCTGTTCACACCGATCTTCGCCATTTCGCGCATCGCCGGCTGGACCGCCCATGTGATCGAGGAGCAATTCGGCGGCGCGTCGGCCAAGCCAACGCTCTATCGCCCGGAATCCGATTACATTGGGGATTATTGCGGACCGATGAATGCGCCTTTGTGCCGATGAAGGATAGATAGCGCCTATCCGTCAAGGACTGAACTGGCCCGCTTGACAAGCGCCGGTTCAGGATGGATACCACCCACTAACAGATGAGGATCGAAGTAAACGATGACAAGATGGAAATGCACGGCCTGCGGTTACGTTCACACCGGTGACGCACCGCCCGAGAAATGCCCGGTCTGCGGTGCCCCAAAAGATCGGTTTGTCGAAGTCGACGACGACGGCACGCCCAAATCGGCGCCCACCCCACCCGCCGAGGAGAAGATCGCCGAACCCGAACAGACGATGAAAAAATGGAAGTGCACGGTCTGCGGCTACATTCATACCGGCCCCGAGCCGCCTGAAAAATGCCCGGTCTGCGGCGCACCCAAAAATCGGTTTGTCGAGGTCACCGACGACAGCGCGCCCAAACCCGTGCCAGCCGAGACAGCTGACGGGCCCGGACCGAAAAATACGCCCGCAGAGGCAGCATCGGAGGACGAAACTGCCGGCCAGGGCCAGATCGACGCAGCGAATGCCCCCGCCTGGTTCAGGGGTCCAAAATACCGGATGCTGTTCGATATGCTCACCAAGTTCCATGGTCATCCGATCAGCGTTCACATTCCCAACGGCCTGCTTCCCGTTGCCGTGCTTTTTGTTTTCCTGTCCGCCATCTTCAGTATCAACGGCATGGCCATGGCGGCGGTCTACAATCTGGGGGTTGTTGCCCTGTCCATGCCATTGGTGCTGTTCACCGGCTGGGTGGACTGGCAAAACCGATTCAATGGCGCCCGAACCCATGTCTTTAACGTCAAAATTGCCTGCGGGATCACCGTTACGGTCACGTCCTGGATTCTTTTCATCTGGCTATTGATCAGCCCGGAGGTCGTGACCACCGGGCAGGCACCGCGGGTTGCCTTTTTCGTGATCAATCTTATCATGCTGGGAGCCGCGGCAACCGCCGGCTGGTACGGCGGCAAGCTGGTTTTTAGAGAATAAGGAGATTCAGCCATGAATCAGCAACACGATATCGATGACGCCCAGATGCAACAGATGCAGATGGAATTGAGCCGCATCCTGAGCGGCCTGAAACATGAAATTCCCATTTTCCTCTTTACCCAAAGCGGGAAGAACGATGTATTCAACGATGCCGCCCGACAGGCGCTACGGTTTTTCAGACAGCTGACCGATAAGATCGTCCTGCGGGAGTTCGACCTCAGCCACGACAAGGCCCGGGAAATGGGGATCGACCATTCACCCACCCTGGTTTTCGATCCCGAGCGCTACAACATCCGTTGGCTGGGCGCACCGCTGGGCGAAGAGGGTCGTATTTTCCTGGAAGTCCTCCTGCGCATCGGAACGGGCAAGAGTGATCTCAGCGAAGCGGCCATGGACGTATTGAAGCGGTTGGATCAACCCCGCCAGGTCAAGATTTTCGTCAGCGCTTCCTGTCCGTACTGCCCCCAGCAGGCATTGAACGCCCTTAAAACCGCCGTGGCCAAGCCCGACACGGTCTCCCTGGAAATCATTGACATCCAGGCCAATACCGATCTGGCCGATCAGTATGGTGCCCATTCGGTCCCCCAGGCCTTTGCCAACGATATGCTCATCGCCCTGCGCCCAGACCGAAGAGCTGTTCGTTGCCTCCCTGGACAAAATGACCCAGCAGACGGTCTTCATTCCCGAAAGCGATGCGGCCGAGGTGGAATGCCAGCTGGTGATCATCGGCGGCGGCCCGGCCGGATTGACTGCCGGCATCTACGCGGCCCGCAGCGGTCTGAAATCCGTGGTGGTCGAAAAGGGTGTTCTGGGTGGCCAAGTGGCCCTCACCCCGGTGGTGGAGAACTATCCGGGCATGAAGCAGGTGGGTGGCAAAACCCTGGTGGATATCATGGTTACCCATGCCCTGGAATATGTGGATATCTTTCCCGGAGAGGAAGTCGTCGACATCATCCCCGGCCAGCCGCACATCGTTCAGACCAGCCGCCGAAAATTCAAGACCCAGGCGGTTCTTTTGGCCACCGGGGCAACCCACCGCAACCTGGGCGTACCCGGCGAAGCCAAATTCGCCGGCCGTGGCGTGAGCTATTGCGCCACCTGTGACGGGCCGCTCTTCCGCGACAAACGGGTATTCATGGTCGGCGGCGGCAACAGCGCCGCTACCGAGGCCCTGTACCTGCACAACATGGGCGTCAATGTCACCCTGGTGCACCGCCGCGACCGTCTCAAGGCCCAGGATGTGTTGATTCACCAGCTGCTCGACAACGGGATTCCGATCCGCTATAACACCGAGGTCAAGGAAATCATCGGCGAGAACCGGGTCACCCAGGTGGTCCTGCTGGATAACACCACCGGTACGACCACCACCGAAGCGGCCGACGGGGTTTTTCTGGCCATCGGCTACGACCCGGCCGTTGACCTGGCCCGCAAGGTGGGCCTTGCGTTGACCGAAGAGGGATATATCAAGCACGAGGAATTCCGCACCAACATTCCGGGGATTTATGTCGCCGGCGATGTCACCGGTGGTTCCAAACAGATCGTCACCGCCGCCGGCTACGGTTCCGAGGCGGCCCTGGCGGTATTCGAAGACATCATTAATCCGTATTGGAAAAAGGCATGACCGAACAAACCGAAACAGAAGCTATCCTGACCCCCAAGCGGGTGAGCGACTCCATGGTGGTCATGAGTCATATCATGATGCCCCAGGACGCCAACCCGGCCGGCATCGTGCATGGCGGCGTGGTGATGAAGCACATTGACGATGCCTGCGGCGTGGCGGCTTTGCGACACACCCGCGGCAATGCCGTTACCGCCTCCATCGACCGCCTGGATTTCCACAACCCGGTCTTCATCGGCAACCTGCTGACCCTGAAGGCCTGCCTCAACCTGGTGGGCAGGACCTCGATGGAGGTGGGCGTGCGCGTCGAGACCGAGGATCTCAAAACCGGTGAAGTCCGACATACCGCCTCGGCGTATCTGACCTTCGTGGCCCTGGATGAGAAATATCATCCCCGTATGGTGCCGCCTCTGTTACTGGAGACCGACGATGACCGGCGACGCAACCGCGAGGCTCAGGAACGCCGTCGAATCCGCCTGGCAGAGAAAACCAAAGAGAAAGCCTGCCAGAAAAACCCCGAAATCTGTTGATTGCATCCCGGTGCCGGACTGGAAGGCACCGGGGTTCGATTGTCGAGATACCACCATGACACAACGGCTGACCGCAGGAGATCCCGCGCCTGATTTTACGCTCAACGACAAGGATGGCACCCCCTTCTCTCTTTCGGAGTCACGGGGCAAGTGGGTGGTGCTCTACTTCTACCCCAGGGACAACACCTCGGGGTGCACCACCGAAGCCAAGGATTTCAGTGCCCGACAGCCTGATTTCAATCAACAACAGGCGCTGGTGATCGGCATCAGCGCCGACTCCCAGGCTTCCCATGCCAAATTTGCCCAAAAACACGGGCTGTCCGTGACCCTGCTCAGCGATCCGGAACATCTCGTCCTGGAGCGCTACGGGGTCTGGCAAAAGAAGAAGATGGCCGGCCGGGAATACATGGGCATCGTACGTACGACATTTCTCATCAACCCCGAGGGAATCATCCGCGAGGTCTGGGAGAAGGTCAAGGTCAAGGACCACGCCGATGCCGTATACAAGCGGCTGTGCAGCCTGAGCTGACCCCCACCCAACGTCTTGATGCCATCTCCCAGCAATGGGGGATGGCCATCGTCCGTCTGAGAAAGAATCGATCTAACATGGAGAAAAATGCATCGCGCGACCAGTGGCACCGGTCGCTGCTGGGCGTATTGGCATTGATGTTGTGGAGTACAACGGTGGCGGTGACCCGCACATTGTCCGAGCAGGTCGGCACTTTTACCTCGGCAAGCTATTCGTATATGATCGGCGGGATCATCGGCAGCGTTTATATTCTCCTCAGCGGCCCGCGCATCCGGGCACTTTTGGCCTTGCCGCGCGGCTACCTCATGGGCTGTGGCGGGCTTTTCGTGTTCTACAACATCGCCCTTTACCTGGCCATCGGCCTGGCCGATAACCGGCTGCAGGTGCTCGGCGTCGGTCTGATCAACTACCTCTGGTCGTCCCTGATCCTGGTGTTCAGCGTGACCATCCTCAGGCGTCGGGCCAACCTTCCCGCAATGGGTCTGGGGCTGGTCATCGCCATGGGCGGCGCCTACCTGGCCGTCATTCAAAACGCCGGACTCTCCTGGTCGGCATTCCTGGCGGAAATGCAAGGCAGCCCGGCCCCCTATCTGCTGTCCCTGTCCGCCGCGATCAGCTGGGGACTCTATTCGGTGCTGAACAAATGGTGGACCGAGCGGGCGGACCTGTCCGGCAGCCACCTGATCGTCCCCCCGGTGTTTTTGTTGTCGGGAATCATCATGCTGGCCGCCAAGCCCTTCTTCAACGAAGCCGCCGTATGGTCCGCCCGGGCATGTGGGGAACTGCTCTACCTGGCCCTTTTCCCCTGGCTGCTCGCCTACGTCCTCTGGACAGCGGCCACCCAGGGCGGCAAGATCGTCTTTCTCGGCATCGTCTCCATGTTTCTGCCGCTCATCTCCACCGTCCTGAGCTGTGTGTACCTAAAGGTGCTCCCCGGATCGATCCTGTGGCTATCCTGTGGATTGACGATTGCCGGAGCGGCCATTTGTCTGCGCTCCATTCAGGATGAGCCCACCTGAGAGGCTATCAGGGCGAAGCGATCCAGCTACCGTGCCGCTTTCACGCGGCTTAGACGGGCTTTTTAAACAGCCGCTTCACTGGTATCCGGCAGGCGAATGACCATGACCGGAATCATGCTGCGCCGGACCACCCGCCGTGCCGTCCCGCCCATGAGGGCATCCTTGAAAGGCCCATACCCGCGCGTGCCCATGACGATCACATCCGCATCGTTGAGTTCGGCCTGCTGGAGGATTTCATCGGCGGCGACCCCCTCCTTGACAAGAATTTTTTCCACCTGAAAGGTGCAGGCATCCATCTCACTGCTGATCTCATCGCAGAAATTGCTCAACCGGCCCCGGATCGTGTTGACGAAATCGGCCTGTTTCTCTTCCTGAAGCTGCTGCCAGCGATCTTCTCCCAAATATCCCTGGATCTGCAAAAAGGTATCGGCGGAAAGCCTTTCGATAACATGCAAAATCGTAATCTGCGCACCGTACTGCTGGGCCAGGCTGGCCGCATAACGGTAAGCGTAACGCGCATTCTCCGAAAGATCGGTGGCGTAGAGAATGTTCTTGATTTGTGGGAGCATGAGTCCTCCTGGCTGGCATGGATCGTCCATGGATCGACCGGTTGGGAAATTGTCAGGAACGTTTCCATCCAATGAATTTACGGTTATGGTGATTGCGCGGGGAACAATGCCGGTTCATCCCAACGCCACGTCCAGAATCATCATCGTGGTAAATCCGAGGACCGTTCCGAGCTGGAGATGTCACCGTTATTGCCCCGCTGGGATTCGGGAATGACCTCTTCGATGACCACAAAAATCATGGCACCGGCTGCAAATGCCAGGGCAAAAGGCAAAATCGGGTAGAAAAACATGACGGCCGCAGCGCCGACGACACCAGCCACCGGCTCCACCATTCCCGACAGCTGACCATACCACAAGGCCTTGCTGCGGGAAATGCCCTCCCGCCGCAAGGGCAGTGAAACCGCCATCCCTTCGGGAAAATTCTGCAGGCCGATGCCGATGCCAAGGGCGACGGCCGCGCCAACCGTGGTCGAACCGAGTCCCGAGGCAACGGCACCAAAAGCCACCCCCACGGCCAACCCCTCGGGGATATTGTGCAGGGTGATGGCCAGCACCAAAAGGGTCGAGCGTTGCCAGGATGTCTTGGGACCTTCGGCCGCGCTGGTCGGCAACCCCAAATGCAGGTGGGGCAAAAGTGCGTCCACCAGACGCATGAACAGCGCTCCGCCGACAAAACCCACGGCAGCCGGCATCCAGGGCGTCATGCCCGCCTCTGCGGCCATGCTGATGGCGGGTGCCAGGAGGGACCAGAAACTGGCGGCAATCATGACCCCGCCGGCAAATCCCAGGGAGACGTCCATCAGGCGGGGATCGACACGCTTGGTAAAAATAACCACGCCGGCCCCCAGCGCCGTCAGTCCCCACGTGAAAAGGGTTGCCAGAAGCGCTTGAACCACGGGGTTGAACTGGGCGATATAATCAATCATGGTGAATTTAACGGATTCGAAGTATTCCTGCGATCAATCCCCGAGCTTGGCCATGTGGTCGTCATAAAGCGTCTCGAAGGTTTGCTTGTGTTTGGCTTCCTCCTGGGCCAGCAGCTTGAACAGCTTGATGCAGTCGGGATTGTCGGTCTTGGTCGCCAGGGCATTGTATAGCCGCAGGGCCTTTTCCTCGCGCTTCATGGCCAGTCTGAGGATTTCGGCGAAATCCATGCCCGGCTCGTACCGCATGTCAACGATGTAATCGGAACGTTTGATATCGGGGATCCACTCATATTTATATTCCACCACCGTGCGGTTGCCGTTTTTAAAGTCCTCCAGCAGGTGCTGATGTTTTTTCTCTTCCTCCACAAACTCCGCAAGGGTATTCCGTGAGGCCGGAAAGACTTCGCCGTCCACCAGTTTCTGGTAAAAGTTGACGGACTGTATTTCCCTTTCGATGGCAAAATCGAGGATCTCTTCGAAGGAACTGAAATTCATTTTACCCCCTTGATACAAAAAATGGTAATCGATAAAATCGGAAAAGTCAGCGGAGGGTCATCCCCCTGAGCATGGGTTAAGCGAATCTGCAAGCCATGCATTGGCGCCTTCAACATACTAAAAAAGCAACTCATATGCCATTGATTTTTTTGAACTGCTTTTTTCGCTGGAAGACCGCATAAAAAATGTAACACCTTGCGATCCAAACATCTCTTTAACCTGAGACAACAAACTTGATGGAGGTTTGACATGAGCATTGATCGTATCGTCTTGGCATTTGCCGGCAGCGTGATTCTTATTTCGCTGCTCCTTTCTCAACTGCACAGCATCTACTGGTTGTGGCTGACCGCGTTTGTCGGCGCGAATCTGCTGCAAGCCAGTTTCACCGGCTTTTGCCCCTGGCCAAAGTTCTCAAAATGCTGGGCGTAAAACCCGGGCAGGCATTCGATTGAGCAATACTGCCATTACCCAATTCGCCAAACGGGTCCAACGATCCGATGGCAGCCATAGACCCACAAAAAACCGGGGCCTTCGGCGACATGCCGAAGGCCCCGGCGTTGCGGGAGAAGAGAGGGATTCAACGGGCTTTTCAAGCAGCCTCTCAATGGGCGTCGAGCCTCTTCTTAAGCCAGGTTTTCACCTCGCCCTCCAAAGCCCACACCCCTTTGTGCCGCCCCTGGGAATGCAGATAACGGGATCTCAACTCAGGCGGCAGATCAATTTTGGCCAATTCCACGGCTTCCTCGCTGTTTCGACGGATAAAGTAGATGACCGGCTCATCTTTCCAGGTGTTGACCACAAAATAGTGAGACACATCATCCTTTGATCGGATCACGTAATTGCCGCGGGCCCAGTTGTTACCCCATTCCAGGTAAAGACGGACCGCCTCTTCCGGGGTCATCTCCCAGTCAATGGAATTGACCAGGTTTCTGTTGCCTTTGATTTCATCAATATTCATCATGATGCGGCTCCCAATACTTAAACAGGATACTTAATGGGTCATTCTTGCGATTCTGGTATCTGCATAGCGGTTTAGCCAGAAGCATGCCAGTCGTTGCGCAAGCGTTCCCCGCGCCACCACATTTCACCTTATCATTAATCATTTAAGGTGGTTTTAAACATACTCGCAATCGTCCTGAACGGGTGTTTCCCCCGGCCGATGATGATTGCGGGGCACTCGGACCGCCCGCCCGAATCAATCCGATACAAACATGTATCATTTTTAATATAATACATGAAACACATCGATCAACCCGGCCTTCGGAGAAGCGATCAAATCATGCTTCGATCACGGCAAAAACTTGCAATTTTTCAAAAATGGTCCATTTTAAGATTTCACCCGGAGCGAAAAATAGGCCGGCACGTCTCATTTTCGCCGAACAACAACCCAGAAATCGACATCAGGCAGAAGGTTCCGTTCCAAAGCGGCCGAGCGTTGCTATTTCATGACGAAGACATGTGATCCATCCATATCCGGCGGCGGGGTCGGCATCGGTCCAGGGGTGCACCTGCGCGACACGATCGCCTTCATGGTCACGGCCGGCCTGCTGGTCTGGTTGGTGGCGGCCGGTGAATCCGGGCTGGGGTACAATTGGCAGTGGTACCGGGTTCCCCCGTACCTGTATCGTTTATCCGACGGCCACTTTTCGGCCGGCCCCCTGATTCACGGTTTGGGAGTCACCCTGCAAGTATCGGGTGTTTCCCTGCTCTTCTCCAGCCTGTTCGGTCTGGTGACGGCCATCTGCCGGCTTTCCGGGTCCTTCACCGCAAGGGTGCTTTCACGCGCCTATCTGGAATTGATCCGCAACACCCCGTTGCTGGTCCAGCTCTTTTTCATCTACTTCGTTTTTTCCCCCATGGTCGGATTGAGCCGTTTTGCCTCGGCCGTGCTGGCCCTGAGCCTGTTCGAAGGCGCCTATGCCTCGGAAATCATCCGGGCCGGCATCCTGGCCGTGCCCCAAGGGCAATGGGAGGCCGCCGACAGTCTCGGTCTCAGCCGTTACCGGATCTATCGGCACGTGGTGCTGCCCCAGGCCCTGCGGCACATGACGCCGCCCCTGGTCAGCCAGGCCGTTTCCCTGATCAAGGACTCGGCCCTGGTCAGCACCATCGCCATCTATGACTTGACCATGCGGGGGCAGGAGATCATCGCCGAAACCTATCTGGTGTTTGAACTGTGGTTCACCATTGCGGCCATCTACCTTTTATTGACCCTCGGTCTCTCAGGGATCACCCGGATGATCGAGCGGCGGCTGGCCATGCCTCAGTAGGCGAATCCTGGGCGTGGTGATGAATCGCGAGAAATTACTTTTCAGGAAAGGAGTCCATGCATGAAAAGCGTAGCCCGTACATTCCGGATCATGTTGCTGTCCACCCTGGTTCTCTGCCTGGCCGGCGTCCCCGCCGCCATGGCCGCCGATCCCCAGACGAGTGTCATCGAGCAGGTGATTCAACGCGGGGTGCTGCGGGTGGGCATGTCCACCTTCGTCCCCTGGGCCATGAAGGACAAAACCGGCCAGTTGATCGGTTTTGAAATTGACGTGGCCACGCGCCTCGCCAAGGACGCGGGCGTCAAGGTGGAGTTCGTGCCCACCAAATGGTCCGGCATCATCCCGGCCCTGCTCACCGGCAAATTCGACGTGATCATCGGCGGCATGGGCATCCTGCCCAGCCGGAACCTAAAGGTTAACTTCACCCATCCCTATGACTTCACGGGCATGTCCATGGTGGCGAGCAAAAAAATGGCCGCGGGCATGATGGGCTTGGAGGCTTACAACAAACCCGGCGTGATTATCGCCGCGCGGCTCGGTTCAACCGCGGTCACGGCCACCAAGAAATACCTGCCCAAGGCCGAGATCCGCCTCTTCGACGATGAGGCCCAGGCCTACCAGGAAGTGCTCAATGGCCGGGTGCACGCCGTGGTCGGATCGGCCCCCACGCCGGCTTTCCAGGCCCTGAAAAACCCGGACAAGCTGTTCATGCCCATCCAGGGTACCTTCACCAAGGAACCCATCGGTTTTGCCGTGCGCAAGGGTGATGTGGACACGCTCAATTTTTTCAACAACTGGATCGGTTATGTGTCGGCCGAGGGCTGGCTGAAGGAGCGCAAGACCTACTGGTTTGAAACCAACGACTGGGAATCCCAGCTCAAGTGATCCCTAAACGTGTAAAAGCCACCCCCGCCGACCTGATCCTGCTCGGCGGCATCGGTACGGTGGGGACGTGGCTGCTTTACCAGGCGTTTCTCTCCGCCGACTATCATTGGAACTGGCAGGCCATGCCCCAGTATCTGTTGCGTTTTGATGCGCAAAGCGGCCACTGGGTTCCCGGCCTGATCCTCCAGGGACTGCTGGTCACCCTGCGGCTTTCCGTTTGGGCCATGCTGCTGGCCCTTGTCATGGGAGCCTCATGGGCCTTTTGCGCACCAGCTGCAGTCGCTACTGGCGCATGATCGGCGGGGGGTATGTCGCTCTGATCCGCAACATCCCGGTCCTGGTGTGGATCTTCATTTTCTATTACTTCATCGGCGACCGGCTCCTGCCGGCCCTCGGCATCAGCACCGGCAACATGCGTCCGGACATGCCCATGGCCGGCGCCTGCGTCTTTTCGTGGCGGCCCCCTCGCGGGCCCCGGTCTTCATTTCCGGCGTCCTGGCCCTGGCGGCCTACGAGGGCGCCTACATCACCGAAATCATTCGTGCCGGCATCCAGTCCATCGACAAGGGCCAGTGGGAGGCCTCCGCGGGCTTGGGATTCAGCCGCGGCCAGCAACTGCGCTACATCATCTTTCCCCAGGCCCTCCGTCGAATCATGCCGCCCCTGGCCGGCCAGTTCATCTCGACGATCAAGGACTCGGCCATCGTCTCGGTGATCTCCATTCAGGAACTCACCTTCCAGGGCACCGAACTGATGGCGGCCACCTTTCTCACCTTTGAGGTCTGGTTTACCATCCTGGTCATCTACTTCGTCATCTGTCTGGCGTGCGCCCTCCTGGTGGAACATATCGAACGCCGCCTGAAACGCCCCAGCCGCGCCCACTGACCCGTCTATTTGGCATTGAAACGCACCACCACCGCATCCATCCGTTCCTTTTTCTTGAATTGCGTCATTACCGCAACCGCTTCGGCAAGGGTCGCATAGCCGCCGAAACGAACCCAGTAAAGGGGCTGTTGTCGATTGTCGGTGGTTTCCAGGGTATACGCCGGGTAGCCGAGATGGCTCAGCCGGGCGATCGCTGCCTCGGCGTAGGCACGGTTGCGGAAGACACCGATCTGAACCGTATAGGCGGCTTCCTGCGGCATTGGCGCGTCTACCGATGATCCGGATGGATTCGACGCCGGTTGGGTTTCCGGCGTATCGACCGCCATCTCGGGAGACACTGTCGGCGTTTCATCGGAAGATGCGGGAGGGGGGCTTACAGGTGCCGTATCCGCCGTTGGGGATTCCGGCGGTGACGGCAGAAAGGGCTGTTCGCCAGCGTCATCGGCCGCTGCCGGCGCCGGTGGCGGACCATTGGACGCGGTTGCGGGAAAGGCCGGTTGATCCGCCGTTGATGCGGGTGGACCGGCCGGCAGATCGGTAGCGCTTGGCGCGGGGTTTTCCACGGCCGGCTGGGGTTGGGCATTATCCTTCGGCGAAGCCGTCTCTGCCGCCATCTCGGCAGCCGGGCCAGCGGCCGGTGTCGGCGGGGTTGACTCCGGAACCGGTACCGTGGGGACTTTCATGGAGACCACGGTCGACGACGGGGATACCGGGGTTGAGCGACCGGAAAGGTATGCAATGACGGCAACGGCCGCCACGACCACAACCCCCAGCGCCATCAAATACCACCACCCCGAGGGCCCCTTCTCACCATTTGCAGAGCCATTGCGCTTCAATGCCGCCACCTCCTTACCGAATGCCAATAGAAATACCCCAAAGCCACCTAAAACTCGCCTTTGCGTTCCATCGCATGGGACGAAGCGGCCGTCAAGGGTGACATCCGTGTTATCTACCATGCTATAAGCGATGGTCAGTCCGGTGATGGTGCAACAGAGGGGATATTTCCGCCAGTTCGGATCCTGCTCGGCAGCCTGAATCATGTTCTGCCACCCGAAGCAGCCGCGGCACTGCGGGCCGCGTTTGATACAGGGCGGAGCCTCGCCTTTTTGGATCAAGTGGGGGGTAGGGGTCTTCTTGGATGATTTCGCGTTTGGCTTTTGCATGGTCTCAACACAAAATGGGGTTATCATTGATCCGATCATCGTTCTGATTATCGTTTTGGTCATCGTTTTGGTCATCGTGCCGGTTCCGATGACAAAAGTCAACGAGAACCATCGTTTTTAGTAAAGAACAAAATATTGACAAGATGCCGAGCTCCATCATCAGCAAACGGCGCCCGGCATCCTGAATCCGCAAACGGTCTCGCGCCTAGTTGGCCATCACGAATTTCCCGTCCTTGACCTGCACGATCACCATGGAATCCACATCCAGGCCGTTGTGATCTTCCGGCGTCAGGTTATAGACACCCGACACGCCCACATAGCCCTTGGTCTGTTCGATGGCGCTGCGCAGGGCCTCGGCCTCGATGCCGGCGGTCTTCATGGCATTGGCCACGATCATGATGGCATCCCAGGCGTAGCCCGAATGGGTGTTGATGGGGAACTGCCTGTCGTAATGGTACTGATCGGTATAGAGCCGCACGAATTCCTGGATCACCGGTTTCTGCGGATCGTCGTCAGGCAGTTCATCGGCCACCATCAGCTTGGTGGCCGGCATGCGATCCCCCTCACAGGCGCTGCCGGCCAGCTGGATGTAGGTGGGGTCCGGCTGACCGTGACACTGAAACAAGGGGATATCGATGCCCAGCTGGGCGCGGTTCTTGGCGACGATGGCGCCGGCCGGACCGATGGTCCAGACCACCAGGGCCTGGGGAGCGGCGTTCTTCACATTGGTCAGCTGGGTGGTGACATCGGTGTCCTTGGGTCCGAAAGCCTCCTGGGCCACGACCGTGATGCCGAATTCGGGGGCCAGCTGGGTCAGCCAAACATCACCATCCTTGCCAAAGCCGTCCGAAGCGGTCAGGAGGGCAATCTTTGTGAGCCCCTTCTCCTTGAGGTACATGTAGAGCCGCTTGACCGCCACCGACGAGCGCTGGGGCGACTTGAAAACCCAGTCGAAAGGCCCCAACTTCTCTCCGCCCATGATCACCGGATCACCGCCCACGGTCATGAAGGTGGGCACCTTGCCCTGCTGGACGATCTTCTTGACGGCCATGCCGGTACCGGTACGGGTGGGCCCGATGATGGCCGCCACCTTGTCCTTGTAGATGAACTTCTTGGCGATGTTAGCGCCTTGGCCGGATCGCCCTCGGTATCACCGAGGATCAGCTCGATTTTCTTGCCGTTGACCCCGCCGGCGGCATTGATCTTGTCCACCACCATGTCGGCCACCAGCTTGGTGGGGGTACCGATGACCGCCGCCGGACCGGACACGTCGAAAAACGCGCCGATCTTGATGGTATCCGCGGCAAAGGCAGCCCCGCCGGCCACCAGCATCAATGCGACGGCCACGGCCGCCAGTCTCCCGATCTTTTTCATTGCGCCTCCTCCTTATTTCTTAAGCCAATCCGTACTTGATGGTCTTACCGTATCAAACGATCTCATCGGTAATGCGCGTGTCGAATACCCGCTGGGCCTTGCGCTCGCTGCGCGGCAGGGAGCCGTAATCGGTCAGTTCAGCGTCGATGGTTACCAGCAGTTGTTTTTTGATCTGGTAGCCGATCTCGTGGATCAGTTCGGCACCGCGGCCGGCATCCACCCCCTGGCCGCGTTCGACGACCAGGCGCATGAAATCCTTTCCCGATTCGCCGTCGCGGGTCAGGTGCATCTGGTATTCGGACCCCAGGCCCGGGATGGCCGAAAGGATCGTATCCATGGTCGACGGGTAGATATTGACGCCGCGGAATTTGATCGTGTCGTCGCTGCGGCCCTTGATGCGCGAATGGCGGGGCATGATCGAGCCACAGGTGCACCGCCCGGGAATGATGCGGGTGATGTCCCGGGTACGGTAGCGGATCAGGGGCGCGGCCTCCTTGCCGAGGGTGGTCACGACCATCTCCCCCCATTCGCCGTCGGGCACCGGCGCCAGGGTCTGCGGATCAATGATCTCCAGGATGTAGCAATCCCCCCAGTAGTGGATGCAGTCGTGGTCCGGGCACTCGATACCGGCCCCGGGACCGTAGAGCTCGGTCAGGCCGGTGATGTCGAAGAGCTCGGCCCCCCCAAACAGTTCCGAGATCTTGCGGCGCATGGAACGCGAACTGCGCTCGGAGCCGTAAATGATCTTGCGGATATGGATGCGGTCGGCAATGCCCCGATGGTGGATCTCCTCGGCCATGAGCAGGGCCATGGAGGCGGTGCTGCAGAAAACCGTCGAGCGCGCGTCCTCCATGAACTGCAAATGCATGTCCACATTGCCCGGCCCCACGGGAATGGCCATGGCGCCCATCTTCTCACATCCCAACTGGAAGCCCATGCCGGCGGTCCAGATGCCGTAGCCCACGGCGATCTGCACCCGGTCCAGGGGGGTGACCCCGGCCATTTCATAGCAACGGGCGAAGAAGTGGATCCAGTCATCCAGGTCCTTTTGGGTATAGCCGAGGATCTTGCGTTTGCCGGTCGTGCCGGAGCTGGCGTGAATGCGGACGATCTGCTCGAAGGGAACGGCACGCAAGGGAAACGGATAGCCGTCGCGCAGGTCCTGGGCCGAGGTAAAGGGCAGCCGCCGCAAGTCGTCCAGGCTGCGAATCGCCTCCGGATCGACGCCGGCCGCATCCATGTGCTCGCGGTAAAAACTCGATCCCTCGTAGGCATGGCGCACGGTCCACTTCAGCCCCTCGAGCTGACGGGCGGCAAGGGCGGCTTCATCGGTGAAGTCAGGCATAAAGGTCTGGTTGTGCATGGCAGGTTTCTCCAAACGGATATTGGTCAGGCCGGCGGCCCCCAACCGGCTGGCCGCGGGTTTCTCTTCGCTGGCGGCGCCCAGAAATGCGGCGCGCAGGGCCGGATCGACGAGCAGGTCGGCACTGCGTCCCTTCTGGACGATACGCCCACCGGCCATCAGAAAGGCGCGGTGGGAGGCGGACAGTGCCCGGGCGGCATTCTGTTCGACCAGCAAAATAGTCACGCCGGCGCGCGACAGTTGGTGAATGATATCGAAAATCTCATCGGTGATCAGCGGCGCCAGCCCCAGGCTGGGTTCATCGAGCAAGAGCAGGCGCGGGCGGGCCATCAGGGCGCGACCCATGGCCAGCATCTGCTGCTCGCCCCCGGAAAGGGTGCCGG
>NZ_BBCC01000002.1 GCF_001311845.1 Desulfosarcina cetonica JCM 12296
TCTGGAAGCATGAGCTTGTTCCATTCAATAACGGTTAAAGAAATAATAGTTTCTATCCGCTTTTCATCATCAGGGAATTTCGTTAATAACGGTTCGGCAAGTTTCAATATAACTTCTGACATTTTTACATCAGATATAGCAGCTTTTTTCTTTCTAACTTGAGCTTGCCATTTTTTAAACTGCTTTGATTTCTTGCTCTTTTTCATGCCTTAGAGTTCCAATTGTTGATTTCTTATCAATCAGAGGAGCAATTCATACAACGGATCCATAAAAAAAGACAAGCCCCCTGGGCATAGAGGCTTGTCTGTTAATGAGGAGGAGACGCGAAAACAGTACCGTTTCGTCGAATATCTGGTCAATTAAGCGGAGTCAGCACAGGATCAATGCAGTTCAGTCCAGTTGGGTATTGTTTCCCTTCGCTGTTTATTTGAAAAAGCAGATTCTGTGCCGGCCGGCGAAAAAATGTGAAACCAATTTAATTCCAGGTGGATAGGCTTTTCGGCACATTATTAAGCCGGCATAGTGTGCCTTTTTGTATCAATGTGATTGCTGAAAAGTGAAAACCGCCAGGTGGTCCCGATCTCCCACCGGGTGTTTAGTCGACTAAACAGTAAATCGTCTGTGTTTATGCGGCCGGCCGAAACATACCCACAAAAAAAGACAAGGCCCGAGGAAGGCCTTGTCCAAAAGAGAGGAGGAGCGTTGCTGACTAAAATTATTATCGGCATCCTTTTGTTCGACTTTAGAAAAAGACAGCCCCATGTCGGAGGGTATGGATTTTTCAACAAATTCTTGACTCATCCGCCGTTTTGAGTGATTATTCAAAAACACTCCTTTCTTTTATCATATCAAGCTTATAAACAACTGTCAGCGGCCGAGGGCAATGAAACAGATTCGACCACCGCGACCATTGCCATCTCCGAGATTCGATTCTTACCCCTATTAGCAAGTCGAGGCACAGGCAAAATCAAAGGAACTGAATATTTGGTCTTTGGGAGAGGATTATGTGAGTCCGAAGGCGTGGAGGCGATGATCACCCTATAGTTACAAATGATGGTATCTGTAATTTTGTCGGGGTGGAGATGTTCTCCATTTATGTAGCCGCATTAGATTTGAATCACGCCTGAGCATCATCTATAATGATATCCAGATTTCAATAATTACTACTGTTCATGTATTAAGGATAGGCATGCTCCATATTGAAAATGAAAATATCAAACCCTTGCTCCCTTTTTTTACTAGTTATTTGAAAAAAGGTTTGCGTACCGTCATAGAGGGGAAAACTAAATTTGACGGAACAGTTAAGGAAAAATACGCACATGATATTTGTGCGAGAATTAATCAGATTGATAATAGCTTACAAAGCCTTGCATTATGTCTTGAATACCTGAAGAAATCTAAATTCGATGAATCAGATTATAACTTCTCTATTCACCATACCTTTCATATCGAAAATTATTTATTAAGATTAACAAGTGTAGTTGACCGTTGCTACTTGGTTGCCGGAACATCTATTTTACTCAAAGAAAAATCAATCGAAAAAATTGGTGGAAATAAAAAAATAACTAACAAACTTAAACTATATTCAATTGAGTCTGTTAAAATACTTAAAAATATAAGTGGCGTTGTAAAACCACTTCGAAAAATGAGAAACGAAGTTGCTCATAAAGCAGGTTACTCAAATAAAAATTTAGATATGTTAGGTTTTATTATTGATCTTGATAATCGTGAATTAGAAAATAAATTCGAATCAATAATGTCAATTGATGATTTAAAGTTTGTGATCATAAAAGATACAATTGACTTATTTCAACCTCCTTTAAGAGAGCTGCATATTTTGGTAGATGAATTAATTTTAAGCCTATCGTTTATTTATCAAAGTATAATTTAATTAACCCATATAACTTGTATAAATTATGGGGCTTTTACAGTGGAGCAGAAAAAATAAGTTTTAATGATACTTCCCGAACGTTAAAACATCATAGTCATCCCGCCCCAACACCCCCGCTATATATTATTTCCCTTTTTTGTCAGTTTGCGTTGGATCATCATGGTCGAGCCGAAAATCGGCCCGTATTCATAGCCGATTCCACCCTATATGTGACATAGAGGCATATGTCCTGTCACGTTTTATGGGGCTAGGGGGGTAGGCACCCGCCACTATCGCCCAGATCCCCGTCGATAAGATAAGCCAGCATACCGTCCCAACAGTCCATCACCATCCCTGACCCAGCCAAATCCATCTTGAGTTACACAGCAATTTGCCGAGAAAACCACCATGTCATCCCACAACGACATCAAGACAGCGGCTTACCTGGAACCGATGCTCAACTATGCCGAGACCCACCTGGGTATCCAGTTCAAGATGACCGGAAAATACCGGTACAGTGCCTTCTGTCCGTTCCACGCAGACACCAAGGACAGCTTTCGCCTTCATGTGGATGTAAACGATGTGGTCCGATTTCATTGTTTCGGTGCGTGCAAGGGAGACTGGGATATCTATGATGTGATCATGTTGCGGGAGAAATGTTCCTTTCAGCAGGCTCAACGGATCTGGGCGGATTACCTTGGGTTGAAGGATGTGGAATTTCATAGCGGGCGGTCTCAAAATGTTCCTGATCCTGACACAGAACCAGAGCCCGATGATGGTGTCGAATTTCTGGAGCCCGCCGAACCCAGCGACCAGATCAAAGCCACATTATCCGAGACTGCAACCTTCTATAATGAATTGCTTTTGTCCAATCCAGAGAAGTATTCTAAAGTTCTCGCACATCTCGCTCGTAGAGGGCCTGAGAGGCCCGACATTGAACGATTTCAGATTGGCTATAGCCCTGCCTATATTGACGAGGGATATCGCGGCAGAGCCCTGATAAAAGGTTTTCTCTCTCACTTTGAGGAAGACTATCGGGCCTTCAGTCATTTCCAGGATGCATGCTTGGTTCGGCTACTCAATGACGAGGGTGCCCGAGGGTATGATTATTACCGCCAGCAGATCGATTTCACCAGCAAGGATCCTTTCACAAAGAATTATGGGGACTATTTCGCCGGCCGGATCGTTTTTCCCATTCGCAATATGAGGGGAGAGGTCATCGGCATGATCGGCAGACGGCCCAACAATCAAGGCGTTCGCTGGCTCAAGCAACAGGCTGAAGGTGCCATCACCACGAAAAGCTGGCTCTACGGCATCGACAAGGCGTATCGCTTCATCAAGCACTATCGGGCGGTGATCCTTGTGGAGGGCATATTCGACTATTTCGCCTTTTATCGCCTGTTACAGGACCAGGGCCGGCCGGTGGTAGTGTCCACGTTGGGTTCCTATCTTTCCGCCGAAGCGATGGGCATTTTCAAACAGCTTGGGGTGGAGCATTTCATCGTTGCCTATGATTGGGACGAAGCCGGCCGCAAAGGAATCAAGCAGATCGCGGCGGAGGTCGGCGGCACGGTATATTACCTGGGAGGCATGCAGCAGGGTCAAGATCCAGCCGAGAAACTGAAGCATGTGATCGGCTCCATCAGCGGGTTTTCACTCCGACACATGATGGCTTCAGCAAAGAAGCATCAACCAGCCACGGAGAAGCCCATCCACATGTCATTTATTTCCTGTGGGCCGGCGGATAAACGGGAAATGATTTTCAGCCCGGACGAAGAGGAAGCACCTGCCTGGTGGCCCAAGGAGCTTCACCAACGGAGTTTTATTACCGAGTGGCCGACTTTCTGCCGTTGCTTTCCTACTCACACGGCAACAAGGCCATGCTGGATCAAACGATCAGCGAAATCACCAAACTCCTGGAGGCTCGGCCCACAAAACCACCGACTGATCCATTTTTCACCATCCCAGTAAATTTCCTGCGGACAGAGGCATACACAGATCTGGGACCGGCACTGATCCTCTGGCTGCGGATAGTCATCGAGCAACAGGTAAAGAAGCGTAGGATACGGCAGACTGATGACACATTGGCTGAGTGGTTGGGGACCAGCAGAAGAACCATCACGACCTACAAGGCGTTGCTTCACGAGCTTGGTTATCTCAAGACTGATGCTTCTGTAAGACCACAGCGACTGTCTGTGCGGTACTTTCCCAAACAGTGATCAACTGGTCTCTGCTATGGTGGTTTATGCTTTCGCACTGCTCACTAACAGCCCCTGGCCGAGTGGCGTTTACTTAAAGGGTAAATGCACACAGAAAAACGTTAATATGACAAAAGGATACGGTATGTTATGGCGTAATTTGGGGCAAGATAGTGGGAAATGCGAAATGGCTGCGATGGTTTACGTAATGGGTTTTCTCAAGCCAATTTAAATTTCGTTGATTTGCGGTAGAAAATCGTGTTGGTTAGGATCGACGTTAAAATCCACTCGGTCGCATTGAAACTTTGATAGAAAAACGACTTAAAATTGAAGGCATTTAACCGAAAATGCATAGGTTTGAATAACCTTTGGGGAAAATATGGAATTCAAAGGAACACTGGTTCGATGGAATGAAGATCGAGGTTTTGGATTCATCAAATCTGATTCATTCAACAAGGATGTTTTCATTCATATTTCTGCCTTAAAGAGGATGTCAAGGAAACCACGTATCCAGGATATAATCTATTTTGAAATATCGACAAATAGAGAAGGCAAAAGAAAGGCTGTTAATGCCAGAATCGAAGGTGTTTCAATAAAGATTGACAAATTTAACCATCGAAATGAAAATTCTTTCAAATTCAAACTACTGTTTATTATTTTAATCATATTTGCTTTATCAGCATTGTTTTTTTTCAAGGCACCAATGATAAAGTCAATGATAAAGCCAATGGTTTCAACAATAATGGAAACTGTTGAACAGATCTCCATGGAGGAAGAATTAACGGGGTTCTCTTGCCAAGGAAAACAATATTGTAGTGAAATGACTTCATGCAAAGAGGCAAAATTTTATCTTAAAAACTGCCCAAATGTTAAAATTGATGGCGATCATGATGGTATCCCCTGTGAAGGCCAATGGTGCCATTAAACGACGAAATGATATCCTTTTTGAAATTCAAATAAGAAAAATCAGTTGAGAACTCAAGGACGAATAATAAAAGGGAAAACGGCAAGCGTCAGATTCAGGGACTATGACACCTGATCCTCGATGCTTCTACAAAATTACAGAGACTTTCTGTGCGGTATTTACCCAAACCCTGACCCCCTACTCAACATTCCATCCACCCACCTACCTGCCGGTGTTTTCTGTAATCCGCACCCAGTGGCGTTTACTTAAAGGGTAAAATTACACATAGAAACGTTAATATATGTTATATGTTACGGACGTTTATGGCGTATTTTTGGCAAACGACCTGTAACCTGCGAAATGGTATTGGGATGGCGATTACAGTCAGACAGTCATGCTGTTCTTTTTCCTTGCGGAATCTGTCCTATACAGTGGGTGAAAATACACCGAAAGGCCTGGCTGTAATGGCCGGGCTTTTCTTGTTTCTGTGCTTACAGCTTCATCCCGCACAGCCTCTCATCAACACCCTTCCAGTAGGGAATGAACTTGGCAACCTCTTTGTCGAACTCTTTGGAATGGAGCTTGTGCCTGATGTGAGCCAGTCCGTAAACGAGGATGTAATCGATCAGGGTGAAAGGCAGTCCTGAGTCTTTTGCAGAAATAATACGTAGGATCGAAGTTTTATTAGCATCAACAGGGATGGCCCAATATTGTAGAGCCATCCCTATTGATACTATGGTTATGATTTCAATTTCCAATAAACAAATCAAGGAACATATATTATGAAATTATCAAAATATGCTGAGCCTTTTTGGACTATTAAAGAAAAGTGATCCATAATCGAAATTTTTGTCAAATCGACTGCTTCAGTGATCTGGCCTATAAATAACAGTATCAATGCGAAAAAGACAGTATTTGAAGGCTTGTATTTGTGGGGACAAGCAGTTCTATTATTCCATCATTGTCCCAATCACTGGCCGCTATGCCTTTCCCTGTGGATGCAGAACTGTTTAATTGAAAACTACTTAACAAATTAAGTTTGTAGTCATAAGCTCTTAGCAGTCCAGAGTTATTAACTGTAATGATTTCAACAAAGCCATCTCCTGATAAATCACATGCCAGATAAACAAAGCCATCATCCTGGATTGAACGTACCTCTTGTAAGTTTTCGTTAAGGATTGTAAGCACAGCATATCCCCCAACGATTACATTGTCGTAGCCGTCCTTATCGGTATCAGCAATTGCCCACATCCAATTCTCATCAGATGGACCGTCGTAGCTATAGATCGTATTTCCAGATAAATCATATAAATGAACCTGGTCAGCACCATGATAATATACTGGATCATGGCGTTCAATTGCTACGATCTCTTTGTTCCCGTCTTTATCCATGTCTGTGAATATATGAGCAACACTGCCATTGCTCGGAGATGGATATTTCTGAGTAATGAGGTTGCTGCCATCATCGTCCATCATTACAAGGTAGAAGTCACCATCAGTTGTTCCGTTAGCAGATGCTCCGTTATGTGGGGTCCCACTATCAAGCACATATTCAAATCCCCCATCGTTGTCGATGTCAGATATCGAGGTAATGCCTGGCCACCTGGCCGGTGCGACATCGTAACCCCATATTTGCTGACCGGTTGTATAATCATAAAGATATATGCCACGAGGATTTATTGAATAACCAGCAAAACCCCTGACAGCAATGTCGCCGGAATTTGTTACAGATAGTGGAGAGATCCCGCCATCATAACCAACAGTTCGGGTAAATGTATTGATCAAGGTGCCCTGACCATTATAAAAATAAATTCTACCAATACCGCTGCCTGTGCCAATGCCTACATCTTTAATACCATCGCCATCGACATCATCTATCATGGAAACGAAACCATCAGAAGGCATTGTCACCTGAACTTGTTGGCTATGATTTTCATCGAAAATCGTCAAATCATTTCCACTCGTAAAGACTGTCTCCAGTATGCCATCACCATCAACATCTCCGGTGAGGACATAACCATTTCCTGAAAAAGAAAACTCTTCTTGTAAAGTCGTGTTCGTTAACACCTTGCTGCTGTATGGATAATAATTTGTACCGGCCAAATCACCATGATTATAGTTCCAACCTTGTATTGATTTTTTTTCAGATGCAAAAGCTTCTAATTCATTGACACTAGCCTGAAATATGTGACTTGGAGGTGCGGATGTTGTTGTAATGTCAATACGAATAAATTTAGCATCAATGGGTTCTATTTTGAAGTATTCATGCACAATAGGACCTGCTTCAGTATTGGTCGATTGTTGTGGCCCAATAACTGTCGTCCATGAATTACCGTCCAATGAAACACTGATATAGTAATCATGCTGATGAGATCCCCACCAAATGCCGATGGCTTCAAGTTGGTATATTTTTTTGAATTCAACCGTTAGCCACGCTGGAATGTCCCAGTTGCTAGACCAGCCAGTCTGGCTAGTACCGTCAATTGCTTTCCAAGGGTATTGGGGGTCGCCGAGATATGTTCCATAACTTATGGCGTTAGCAGTGCCACCATTTTCTTGCGAGGCAACATTGATTAGAGTGTCTACTGGTTCACAAGCATCGCCAATTCCATCACCATCAGAATCAGCCTGATTTGGGTTGGCGATGTCAGGGCAGTTATCCGAATTGTCGCCTACACCGTCTCCATCTGAATCGCTGGATTCATTTGGATCAAGTGGAAACATGTCCATATTGTCATTAACGCCATCATTGTCATCATCAATGTCAGCATTGTCGCCGATACCATCTCCGTCACTATCGCTCCATTCTTCAGGATCATTTGGGAATTTATCCAGATGGTCATCTATATCATCACCATCGGAATCAACGCAGTTTTTCTGGTATAGGATGGAATCAACATAGATAACATCAGTGACTTTAAAATCATCAAGTGCATCATCTATTCCTTCAACATATACACCTACATCGACAGCCAGGCCACCTCGCAAAGTCAACCATGGACAAGACAAATAATCTGCGTCTAGTTTTAGAAAATCTTTTACAAAAACATATGGTCCAGCAACACCATACAACAGAATATTTAATTTAGGTCCTGCATATCCGTGTAAGATTGCATTTGCCGTGATTATTGGGTCATCAAAATTAAAACTGTAGTTTAATTCAGATATAGGTGTCCATTGACTATACTGGTACTCAATTCCTGCTTTAAAGTTAGCGTCTTGTTCAATATTGGAAGTGACACTATCATCAACCGATCCATCTGCCCCTATAACCACATCAATATCAGGATTAAAAATAACTGGAAATGAGCCTATCCATATTATTTGCGTTGGCAATTCAATTTCGGCTATTACCGTATCGTAGTCAAATGATAAATCGCCTCCAACAGTGACACTTATATCAGCATCTTCTGTAACTCGACTTACAAACAAAAATTTATCAAGAATAAAATCACTAATTTCAACATCAAGGATGAAATCTATTTCGACATTTAAATCTCCAGAGGCGGTAATTCGATCGATAGTTGTACTATCATCTCCATCAGCGTCCCAGATAACTACATCACTCAATGAAAATAAAAAAGGGCTGTTATGAGTAAAAGTTACTCCACTAGATAAGTTGGTGGAAACAACATCCCCTGGGCTGACCTCTTGATGTATTAGGATTTTACAATCTTCAATGGCTTCAGTTAGTGCTGCCTGAATAGTTTCAACAATGATAGTAGTACCGACATATTGGATATTGATAATTTTACGCAAAGCTCCTAATGGAGTTCCATCGGTTATACCGAATACAAGAATATCATTAACATTCAATAAGACTACATTAGAAATTTGGTTATCAAATGAAAAAGTTGTTCCGTCTTGCGAAGTCGTTAACAAATAACTTTCCAAAATATTATTTATAATTTTAGTATTTGGCGACATAGTTATATGCTGAATATTCCACTGTAACATGGACCAGTCCAACGAATACTGTCGATTTTGCTTTATCGTAAAAGTGTCGGAGCTCGTTATAGAGGCTCCAGATGCAACACTACCAAATTCTAATGTTCCATCAATTACAATCGTATAAGGCGAGTTTGATGTCACTTGTGCCATAACATTGTTAACATCACCACCATTGTTGATCACATCCGCCTTATACGTATATTCATATTCGACCCGGCTCACTCGTTTGGAACTCACCAGCGTATAGTTACCAATGCTCAAATCATCTGCCCAGGCAGATCCTGAAATCAATACCCCAAAAATAACAGCCAACACCAATACGGTGCGAATCGTCCCCTTCATCGCGTTTCCTCCTGTGTCCGTATGTTTGTTTTAGGCTTTCTTGATTCGTTTTCTGAACGCCGTCAAACCTGTCAAGCCCACACCAAGCAACAGCATTGTGGCAGGTTCTGGAACTGGGGCAGCTTGCGACGCCACGGTCGTACCTGACTCAAGTATATCCCATGTAATTCCGTCATATACATCGTATGATTGAGCTCCTGGTGTATCGGCACCCAACCATACGAAACTTACCGTGAACGAATCAGAGAGGGAGGCATTATTGATCAATGCATAGGCGTCATAGGCACCATCATCTGGAAGAGACGGATCTGGGTCCCATGTGAGTACGTCCCAATCCGCGTTGGGAGCTGAGGGGGCAGGATCAATAAGAGTGTAAAGACCCGAATCAAAGAAAATAGTAAATCCTGTGTCTTCTGAAAAGGTGTAATCAGATATTGTGTAAGTATATTGCCATAAATCCTCACCCACTGTTGTGTCTGCCAAATCAATTGCCTGATATTTAATTTCAATTGCTTGTGCCTCACCAATGGGGAAAGCCAAAACCACCGCTAACAAGAGCATACAAATTGGGTTGATCTTCATCATTCGCGTCTCCCTTCATCTTACAGAGGTTAGAGTTG
This sequence comes from Desulfosarcina cetonica JCM 12296, assembly GCF_001311845.1. Classification (GTDB taxonomy): domain Bacteria; phylum Desulfobacterota; class Desulfobacteria; order Desulfobacterales; family Desulfosarcinaceae; genus Desulfosarcina; species Desulfosarcina cetonica. Next base: position 9,886 of record NZ_BBCC01000002.1, read on the forward strand.
ACAATTACTTCTAATGTGCTTTCTCAAAGGTATATTCAGCTGCATAAAAACAAAGAAACAGAATCACCCAAAAAGCAGCTCGGCTATCTCTATGAGGTATCAAGAGTGCCCCTATGAGACCCGTGGCTCTCCGTCCCTATCTCGCGACAGGTTTGGCTTTGTCTTGATTTATTGATTATAGGTAAATGGAGTTATTTTTGAGTGAATGCAAAAAAAAAGCCTCATAATGCTACATGAAAGAGAAAAATAGAAAATCAATAGGCGAGTCACCTTGTTTGATCCAACAAAAAATTGGTAGGTATAAAAAGGTAGTTAAAAGCGAATAAAAAGCGTGCCAATTTAAGAATTTATTAATTGTTATTAAAAAACTATGTATTTAAAATGAGTTGATTGTTGCTCTTCACTTTTTCTACGATAGCAGGTGTAACATAATGTGACGATTTATTAAAAAACAAGTCGATTTTGCTGTAACGATTTTACTCGATTTGTTTGGGTTTGGAATGGAATCGTTTATGAAAAAGTAAGCAGAATTGAAAAATGGGTATGAATAAAATGGCAGGCTATGAATCTCGAAATTTGAGTTAACGAAGAATTAAACAATTGTGACAGTAATCCAAATCAAAGTTTAATTGTGTAACTCAAGCCACAATGGATAAAAAATTACATATCAAGTGTGAAATAAATGAACCTATTTTGGTAGAAGCCGTTTAATTGAAATGCGAATTTGCTACATTCGCGTGGCAATTTTATTTTGCCGTCTGCGTGGGACCAATATCCCATGATAGTTCTAAATTTTGAAAATGAGCCCAGTGTGTGTTTGCGGGACCAGTAATATGAGATAGAGGCGATCCGCCTCTGATGATTTATAGCCCCTATGGGGGTATTCATTTCCGAGGGCTCCGGTCATTATGGCTGGGGCCTTCTTGCGTTTAAAGGGAGGTTATCCATGCCAAAGTCAGTCGAGATTTGTCAGTTCGTTGCCCGTTCCCTTAACCGAGACATCTGGAAAATCCCTCGTATCCGCGACGGAAGTCACTGGCGGGACATTGAAAACAGCCACCTGGTAGAAAACCCATTCAGCTTTTTCAGCAATGAACGTTATAAAGAAGCCATTTTCCGGGCCAAGCGAATAATGGAGAAACGTGGATGGAAGACCGAACTTACGGACCTCAAAGAACTGTGTATCGAGCACCTGACTTACCAGCATTACCGGCTGAAGTGCTGGAAATGACCTCGCCACATGCATTCGCAAATTTTACCCGCCGGCCGAAAAGCTCCGCAATCATCCCGCCTCAATATTTCCTTCGCAGATTATACGGATCATTCCTGTCCACCAGCCTGGTGGTAAACGTTCTGCCCGCCAACTCGATTTTCGGTATCACGTCATCAATGCTGAGCTTGTCGCTTTCGTTGAGCACCCCGCCTTGATGAAGCTTGGGCTTCAGGCCCTTCGGCCACTTCTTTTTTCGTTTTCCCATCTTTCTTTCCCCCTTTGTTTCTTTGCAATTGCAGGACTGGAGCCTGGTGGCCTTGGCTGTATGGCCGGATAGGCTCTTTTATCTATTCAGAGGTCAAATAAACCGGGACCATCTCTGTCATCCATCGATGGGTAAAGATGTCTTAATTCTTATTAGATTATCGAATGCTTGGCATAAAAATGCGGCTTCATATTAGCTGTTGCCTTTTTATACCCTATTTTTGAAATTATTTTGATTTTTGGTCCATTAGATCCTCAAGCCTCTTAAAGAGGCTTGTTCCATTTATTAGCTGGAGCCTTGACGGGATGAATGGTGTTATTAATGGATCATCTTTTATTTTTGGTGCAAAATCAGAAGTTGTTGTTAGAAATCCTTTTGATGCCCCGTCACCATGAAGTACCCCCATTAATGCTCTTACATCGTTTGCAGTTACAAGATGTCCAGGTTTATAAGCTTTAACTTGATCAATAATTCGGATATGACCAATGCCTTTTTTTACGGCAATCACATCCCTTCCCAAATCACCACTTCGGGGTGTAAGTATAACCTCATCGAACCCTGATCGTTTGTAGGCACCTGCAACAATTTCTTCCCATTTATCTGGCGATATTTGATATGCAGTAGATGGATCGTCTTTGATAAGAGCAATGATATCAAGCCAAGGGATTGCTACCGCTTCAATAAGACATCCTTCGGAAGTTTTTTCTCCAGCCACAATAACTGTTTGCAGCAGAAGACTCGAAGAGGAAACCACCTTCAATTTTGCATTGAAGCTACTCGAAAAATGAATTGTTTCACTTATGCTGACAGAAAACGTACGCTTTGTGGAGCCACAATTTGGACAGGGAATTCGGTGAGATTGATCTTTTTCTGACTCAACATTTAACTGTTTTCCACAGTTGCTGCATGAAACATTATCTTGCATCTTCACTCCAATTTTTCATTTTCAGTTTTCTTAGGTATATACTCATGTCTAAATTCATTCCATATCAACAAGATTTTTACCGGAAATCAATACATTATCCCATTTCAAAATGACGTAGGTAGTTGCCTTGACCATATTGTTTGCACAAAGCACCGGAAATAGAGGTTTGTTGTTTTTCATTAAGTTAACAGCTGGTTGTTACAGATTCAGGCACCAACATGGAACCACTTCACCCCCCCAAAAAAATCGTATGATTACCGTCCATAATACCGTAGCGTCACAAGACCTGAACTTCCCTTAAACGTACACTTCATTTAGCCAAACCCCAGGCGACCTCCATCCCACCGATAGGCCACCTTTTTTGTGTCCATCGAAAGGAGATAACCCTCTATGACCGACCTGTACCATGTGGTCCTCAAGGATCACGAAAACTCCGGCTATGTCTGGGACGAGTTTTATTGTTCCCGTTGTCTGAATGACCAAATAACCAAGTTCCAGCAACTGGAAATCCTTCGCCAGACCCGAGCCAGTCCACAGTACCTTTCCCGCCTTTATCCACCCCTTATAAATGAACCCGAATGCCGCGAGTGCGGTGCCGTATTCAACCATTGGAATCATATCAACTGAAAGGAGAACCCCATGAACAGAGAAATCCTCGAAAGACCCTTTGCCCCCGAGCAGATCAAACAGCGTGAAGGCAACTTTGGCAAGATGCTGGATTACATCGAAGGCCATGCCGTGATCCAGCGTCTGAACGATGCCTTTGATGGTGAGTGGTCCTTTACCATCGTCCGGCATGAGATCCTGAACGAGACCGATGAAGTGCTCGTCTTGGGAGAGCTGAAGGCCGGCGGTATCGTCAAAAGCCAGTTCGGTTCCAGCCGGATCACCCGTGCCAGAGAATCGGGCGACATCATCTCCCTTGCCGATGACCTCAAAGCCGCAGCGACAGATGCATTGAAGAAGGCCGCCACATTGCTCGGTGTTGGTTTGCATTTGTACCGTAACGATCGGTCCCAAGGGGCACATCGTCAATCAGGGTCATATCGTAACAACGGAAACGGCAATAATGGCGGGAACGGTAACGGAAACAATCGCCCATCCGGGGGACATCGTAACGGGGACCACGGGTCCGGTGAATACCGAGGCAATGGCGGTAGCGGTGGCAACGGAAATGGCAACGGCCGGCTCACCAACAATCAGTATAAGTACATGCTTCGCTTGATCCAGGATAAAGGCCGTTCCAAGGCGGATCTGGATCAACAGTGTCTGCAATTGTTCGGTGCCGCCGCTGAATACCTTTCCAAGAATGACGCCTCAGCCGTGATCCAGCAACTCCTCGCCAACTAATCCCACCCCACGCCCCATCCCTTCGTTCCACATTTTCCGTACCCATTGAAACACCGTAACCCAACGCCCTCGGGCACTATTCCATTCATCTGTAATCCCATGGGGGAGGTCCGTCCATTCGGCCTCCCTCTTTTACGTTCTGCCCAAGAAAGGAGATCGTCATGCCCAGAAATCAAGCCCTGAACCGTTTCAGCCAGGATCTTTACGTTAGCCACAACCAGATCCTCACTTACCTCAACTGTTCCCTCAAATATCGTTTCCATTACGTGGAGAAACGCAAACCCGAGCGGATCAGCATCACGCTTCCATTTGGTAAAGCCATGCATGCCGCCGAGGAGCTGTTTTACCGGTCGATGAAAAACGGCCGTAACAAGGAACCGTTAGAGGCTCTGCTGGAGAAGTTCGGGGAAGTCCTTTGCACGAGCCTGGAAAAGAATGCCAGCACGCCCATCGTCTGGAAAAAGACCACACCAGACAAAGCCGGTGCCCTCGCCATGGGGCGGTCCATGCTGACGGCTTTCCATGAATCCGTGGATCTGTCTGGCTATGCGGTGGTCGATGTGGAATTGCCCCTTACTGCACGTCTATACACGGATGACGGTCTGCCCACGGATTTTCTGCTGGTGGGCATCATCGATCTGTTGCTGATGGATGAGCATAACGAAGCGGTGGTGGTGGATAACAAAACGGCTGCCCAGCCCATGGCACAGAAGACCGCTGATAATGACAATCAGATGACGTCCTACGCATATCTGTTGGCCGCAAACAAGTATGTGTTTCCCACCTCGCGGTCAAATGCCGGTTCGATGTCCTTCGCAAGCTGAAAAGTCCCAAGCTGGAGATCGTTCATACCGCCCGGACCGCCCAGGATCGGAAACGCTTCGCCAAGATCGCCAATGCCGTGCTGGCTGGTATCGATGCTGGGATCTACATGCCCCAGCCCAACTGGATGTGCTCGGACTGTGGTTACGCAGACGCCTGCAAGGCTTGGTAACTTTCCTCTTCAACCTATCCCATCCTCATCACCTATCCATTAGCCATTGCTCAAGCACTAATCCTTTGCATTCCCATCAATCATTCACAGTTGCTCATGCCGGCCCCCACTGGCGTTTACTTAAAGGGTAAATGAACTCTGTAAATCGTCAGTATAAACAAAAGTTACGGTAACTTATGGCTTGTTTTTGCCAAAGATAGTGGGAAATGCGAATTCGGTAAAACGGGTCCGTACCACAAGCAGTGGAACTACCAGCATTATCGGTTGAGGTATTGAAAGTAGCATAACTCACCCGGTGGTTTTCCGTGCCACGGATAAATCACCTTACCCACAAATCGAGCCAGCAGAGAGGGCAGTTGTCGGTTTTCCGGCGGTGTCCTCTTTGCGTTGGATGACACGCAGACGGTATGGGTATGTCAAAGACGCCCTGCGGCCCAAAATCGAGGACTATTTTACTTCCATGTAAAGTTGGCCATCCCGCCAAAGAAGTCGCCACATAGAGCCCCTGAACGCTCCTGACACGCCTTTCCAGCACACATCCCCAATCAAGCCAGCATTCAAAGAACATTACTCCCCATGTGCCTTGCCGTCCAATTGCCGTTGGACAGGTAGAGCCGTTGATGGGGTGGAACGTTCCGCCGGCCCGGATGGTCCGTGTGTGCCGGAAACCATACCGTCCTGTAATACTAAAAGGGCGGCTGCTTTTTCAATGACCCGACACCGCAAAGGAGACGCCCATAAAGCGTAGTAATGTGAGAAGTTGAGAAGTATATACCAAAACCAAAAACGCCTCTCTACGGCCCTCTACGAGCCTCTGAGGGGCGTTTCTGTTTAGAAAGGAAACCATCATGTTGATCGCCCGTATTTGCTCCTGGTGTGGCCGTTCTTTACCACCAAAAGAGTGTAAGGACCCCTGCTCTGAAATGCTTGTTAATGCAGTTACCCACACGATTTGCGAGGAGTGCTTTGAGAAAGCGATGCAGGAACTCAATTCATCCCCCGCCAAAAATAACAAACCCAAGGAATAAAGGAGAACTATCATGACCAGAATCGAAACCCTCGAAACCGTCATCAATGAAGTCCGTGAACAATCCGCAAATCATTTTGACGAAATCGTTCCCGTCAATGACATGCAGTTCGACAGTCTGACCCGGATGTGGATTTCAGGCCGGCCCATTGAAGTGGCTCCCAGTGCACAACGGCTATTGGCCAACCGGCTGCGGGTGCCGTTCAGCTACCTGTCCAGATGTCCCGATGAACTTCAGGCCCGTAACCTCAACTACTGGATCGAGCAGGAACGTCGGACACGGGATGCCTTCCTTTGTCGGTTCGACGCCAATCGATTGCGGGCGGTGTTCACCCATCGCTATACCGCCATCGACCATATGGAGGTGTTGACCAAGATCTTGGAAGCCGGATTTGACCCGGCCGAGGAAATTCAGTTTGCCCTGGACGATGAAATACTGGTCCTGAAAATGCCGGAATACGACAAAGCCTTTCATCTGGCCGGCGACGACAAGATCATCCCTGGCATCTCCATCGCCAATTCCGAGGTCGGCATTCTGGCGGTGTCCATCGAGGCTTTCTATTATCGCCTGGTCTGTACCAACGGATTGATTTCCAAGACCGCCGTGGATGCCCGTTACAAGCACATCTCCCGCCGGGTCATGGATGCGTTTCCCGACATCCTGCAAGGGGTGGTCAGCCAAGCCCATCGGGGACAAGATCGGTTCCGTATTTCCGCCCAGTCGCGAGTAAACGATCCCGAAAGCACCATCAATTCCTTCGCCCGTCAGTTTCAAATTTCCCAGGATGAGGCCCAAATCGTGAAGCAGGCCTTCTATCTTGAGCAAGGCGGCACGATGTTTCACATCATTCAGGCGTTTACTCGGGCTGCCCAAGACGGCCGGTTGACGGCATCGGGAGCTTATCGGCTCGAACGAGCCGGCGGTCAGATACTGAACATGGTGAAGGCGTGATCCATTTCCATGTTTAATCGATTGAACGTGTTTTTTCGTTCAGTCACTGAAAATCGGTTTTGATGTTTAGTCGGCTGAACAGTTTTTGTGGAAAAGTCGGCTCTCCGATTACCATCCCCAGCTGTTTAGTCGACTAAACACTTTTTTCTAACAAACTGAAATGCTTCATCATCTAACAGGTGATGGGGCATTTTTTGTTTTTGGAGGTCCGTATGAAATACGTCGGTATTGTAGGTGCCCGTAAATACAAAGACAAACAGTCGGTTGTCGATCTGGTCCATTCCCTTCCCAAAAATTCAATCATCCTGACCAGTTCATGCCGAGGCGTTTGCACCTGGGCTGCGGAAGCGGCCAGGGCCGCCGGCTTCGAGATCCGCGTTTATGCTCCAGATTTGAGGAATATCCGAGATCGGTCCGACATGGTGGAACGGTACTACAGCCGTAATCGTGAATTGATCGCTGCCTGCGAGGTCATTCACGCTTTCATCAGCCAGGAAGGCGGCTACACAGGTGCACCCGCTACGAAATCCGCTACGCCAACCGTCTGAAGAAGTATGTATTCGAGCACTGGGAAAGCGAAGAATTAAGGCAGAGAGGCCAAATGTCGTTGCCATTCGAGGACAGAGATGGGGACGGCTTTGCCGGTTGGAAGCGTGTCTTTGCTGAGGCACTGGCATAGGTGTTGGGATCACTTCAATCGCCCTCATGGTCCGTCAGCGGATCGTGGGGGCTTTTTTTATTGAGGTCAATATGACGAGAGTGAAAAACTACAGCATCACCAAGGAATCCATTGATGAAATGGTCTCCGCCGGCAGGTTCAATCCGTCCTTGCAGATCATTTTCAGGGACCGGCACGGCACCCACCGGCACAAGCTATCCGCTGGCTATATGGATGACATCCACGTTTACCGCGAAGCCGGCCTGACCTGCGTGCTGTCCATCAACAGAAGTATGGACCACATTTTCCTGGAAGCCTTTGAAGGAAACCAGCCGGCCGGGGATATCTTCTTACAAGGGGACCAGGTGGCCAAGATGCTTGGCCGATCCGACCTGTCACCTTTGTTTATGATCCGCCGGCTGATGGCGTTCATCGGCTGAATCAACACATCAATCACGGAGCCCTGTCATCGAAAGGTGGCAGGGCTTTTCTATTTTAGGAGGTATCCATGACCAAGGAAGAGAAAGCACGTTACGGAGAACCAGAGCAATTGGGGAAAATTCTGAAACGAGTTTTGGCCGGCCTGAAAATTCGCATACGGCCGAATTGTTTATCAAGGAAACCGGGACGAGGAGGACGATATGGACGATCTATTCGATGATTGCGATGACAGCATGGATGATGGGTTCGACGATCATTTGGATGATGGAACCCTGGATAAAGATGGGCCGGCTGAATCAGGTGATGGATGCTGGGATGGCCCCGAGTGGCAAGACTGGATGATTATTGGGCCGATAAGTGAAGAAATCGCCAGGGAGAAGCGGGAGAAGGAACGGATCAGGAAGTCTTTTGACAAAAAGGACAATGGAAATTAACAATTATTGGCCGGCGGTGGTGATTTCATTGCCGCCGGCATTCATTCAAGATAGGATACAAACCATGAAGATAGCCATCATTTCAGACATCCACGGCAATTATGAAGCCTTGTTAAAGGTTGACGAAGACATCCAAAAGGCCCAGGTCGATAAAATTATTTGCCTTGGCGACTTCATCAACTATGGCCCGCAACCCGAGGAGGTCTCACGGTATTTGATTGAAAATAAAATCCCATGCGTCATGGGAAATCACGAAAATGCAATCCTTCACAAGGAAGCTCTTGCCAGATTCAATCCAGATGCGATCCTTTCCATCGAGATCACAAGGGGCCTGATTTCAGAAGAAACTTTGGAATATATAGCTAACCTGCCGGTCAATCTCATCATGGATAACATGCTCTTTGTTCACGGTGCTCCGCCTGATTCAATCAGCACCTACATTTATACCTTCGAAGATGAAAATCTTCTGAAAATATTCGAGGAATTGGAACAGCAGTTCGCCTTCATCGGCCATACCCATGATACGAATTCTTGCTGCTATGACGGCCAGGACTTTGAGTTCAAGATGCTATATCCCGGCATCAACCAAATTAACCCCAAAATGAAGCACATAATCAACGTGGGCAGCGTCGGTCAGCCAAGGGACGGGAACTCGGATGCAAAATACGTCATTTTCGATGATGCCGAGTTTACTGTCGATCTGCGGTACGTGAAGTATGACATTGATAAGACAGCGAAACTAATAGCGGAAAGGAATTTTCCGAAATACAATGCCAAGCGGCTTTATCAGAATTGGTTGGAAATTTTGGGCTGAGGCGATGGAAAAAGTCAGATAAGGCAATTATCATAGAAAATACCAAGTTCTAATAATCATCATCATAATCGTCAAATCCCATGTCGCCAACTTGCACTAAATAATCAAAATTTCCCTCACCACAATTTTTTTGAAGCGTATTTACTATCTGTTTGGATCTTTGTTCACTCTCATGAGGTCCTGAAAGATAAAAAGGCTTCCCGTTTTTTCCAAAAGTGTACTTATTCGGACACACGGTCGGGTCAATATCCATCAGTAATTGTCTGGATATTTTGTAATCCTTATGCGGTTTGAATCCCAGTTCCTCGGAATAGTCAACGCATTCATCGATCAGTTTGCGAAAACAAGACGGGTGGATATTCTCCAAATCTTCATTGACCTCTATTTCACTTATTCTGTCCATGTAATCATATTCAGAAAGAGTGGTGAAATAGGTGTTTTTTACCCCCAAGCACCAAACATCTAACAGATAAACACCTGCTCCGATATAGCCATTCGGCATCTTTCGAGCAATAATAGCAGTGCCTATCCCTTTTGATAAAATATCCTTCCTAATACGGCACTCTATTATGGGAGAAGATTTTGCGATAATAAGTGCCTTTGTGCGGGAAATCCTATCACTGAAAGAAAACCTTTTCTTTTGATTTGAAAGAGCTTGTTTCCTTTTAGATTTTTTCTTCGCAAGCTTTTTCTGCCGTTTTTTCTGATCCATGGACATGGGGCATCTCTTTCAGCGATGGTGTTAAATCGACATGAATCCGTTTGGTTTTTCCTGATTTGCTATACTTGAGAATAGCTTGTTAACACACATGTTAAATAAAATCAGCTCGAAAATATGTGAACGTTTATTGCCAACCTGGGAATAAACTAACCTCCCTATGATTAGAAGGGCATCCATCTGCCCGTAATAAAATCACAAGGAGGACCATTCCTATGTTCAAATCATTCAACACCAAACTGGCCGGCGTCACGTTCGGCGATTGCCAGGAAGCCATCAATAAGTGGGGCTACCGGACATCGGTTACTTTAACCTGGTACGAGAGCCCAACAATCATCACGATCCAAATGCCGTCGGTGTCTGGTTCCTCACTGATCGGTTGGGCTATCTGCAACGGCCGGTAGCGGAAAAACTGGCTCCCGTAATGGATTCCGGCACCCAACTCACAGCCCGGTTCGTCTGTCGCAATCAATTCGGACCTGACAGCATCGTCGGTCTGACCGTGGAAATCATTGAAGACGGCCAAGGTAAGTGATGGGCTTCCCATGCGGGGAATAAACTAACCTGCCTATGGTTAGAAGGGCATTTATTCTGCCCGCAATAAAATTTTAGAGGAGGATTTCAAATGACATTCAATAACATTCAAACCTACAGCATCGGCGACACTGCTAAGCTCTCCGGTGCTACTCTGAAGCAGATCCGTAATTGGGAAGCCAGGGGATTTATTCCCACGGCGGATCGAATCGTATCCGGTGATCGTTCCTACCGGAGATTCAACCTGAAGCAAGTGGAGTTGATTACCAAGATTAAGCATCTGCTGGATGAGGGCTATGCTTTGCCCGCCGCCGCGAAAATTGCGGTTGGTGAAAATCAATAAAGGAGGATTACGTGAATGCACAACTTAACCGACAAAATGTGCCCGCTGATGGGCAAGACCTGTTTGCTGAACGGATGCACCTTTTTCAATGAAATTCTGGATGCCTGTGAAATCGGTATCCTGAGCTACAATCTGTATCAACTGAAAGAGAAAATCCGGCTCAACTGGCTCATGCACGGGAAACGAGCCTTTCCATCCCGCCGGCATATCCTGAGCCACCCAGCGGTGGCAGTTATCCGCGACCAGTGCGTTAATGTTTGACCGGGTGTGGGTTAGGACCGGCGTCATGAACCGGTCTGAACAAGGTGCCTCTCCACCTTCCACCCACACCCATTTTCAATGGAGAGAATCAAATTCAAGGAGGACTTATGACAAATGAACATTCGTAAACGTAACATCGATGCTGAAATTTCCTTAGCCGCCGTCGAAAAAGCCAACATCGACAACCTTCAGCAAAGAAAGGATTCTGGGCTGAGGCGGTAAATCTGATTGAAACCTGAAACTCGGCTGCTGATCGAGTCCTACCGATTGATTACCCGATACATCTGGCAAGGCGGCAAACTTTGGATGAATCACTCCATTCAGAAACGGGTAAAATGGCTTTATCATCGGTACGGTATCACCCGCAAAGAAATCATAGACCATTTGAAATGGAAGTATAAAGGACAGAAAAAACACAAGCGACACGATCCAAACCTATCCTGCTTGAAGACCTATGTGCTCACGTTCTGTTATTATGGCGTGTTGTCATTGGTGCGTGAGTTGAAAAAGCAAGAGACCCACCTTTCGCTTATTCCACTGGCTCAAAACTCACCAGGCGAAAAGATAAACGGTCGTTCTGGGACATCCTACGAACCATATGAACAGGAAGGTATCGAAGGGTTGGTTGAACCTGACAACCCGGAAGATAAGTTGATCGGCAAAGAACTGATGCAAATGGCACTGGACTTTTTCGGTGAGGAGGATCTGGAAGTGTTGCTGGGGGCTAAAGATCGTGCTGAAGAAGCCGGCCGACTCGGTATCAGCTACGACACTTATCTGAAACGGCTTGACCGGAAACGACAGCGTTTCAAAACTATTCTGCAGCAAGCCGGCTACATCGACTGATAAAGCTGTCCTATCTTACGGGCTCGGCCGGGCGGGCGATACATCATCCTGTTCCAGTCGAGCCCTTCTCTTTTCCAAGCCACGTCACACTTCCTATCGGCAAGCTTTCGCAGCGAATAGCATCATCTCTTGTTAAAGCCAACCTCAACTGTCCCGGAACGAAGCTGAACGAGTGCCCCGTTCATCTTGAAAACGCAATGGCTTTATCAATGCTATTGCCCTGAAAAAGGGCAGACCTCCATATTTACTGAAGCGTTGGGAAACAGCTTTTCCTGGCCTGCGGCCAGACCGCAATCCCGCCTTGGCCCCTTTCGCAACTGTGCAATGGCCAAGGCGTGCTTTGATTGGCTCCACTAATTCAACGAAATTCAAACTCCACGGAAAGTTGCCAAACGGTATCCTGGTTGGATGGTCAACTTGTCCGGGACACGAGAGTTACGCTACTCGTGCTCCGGTCAACGAGTTGATCGGGTCAAGTAAATCGGTTTACTCGTTTTTGGGAACCGAAAAACACGTTCCCAGTTTACTTAACCCTCTATAAGTATATATCGTAGGGTAAATCGAAAAATCGGACAAATTATTTTCAAAAAAGTGAAAAAAGTTTCATTTTTTTTGAATTCCCTGAAAATTGGCCATCTGATCACTGAATTTGAGCATTCACAATTGCTGTGTCGACACGGATCGGCGGCTCAGTCGGCCATAGAAAACCGCCACCAGAGCCAACGAGAGGCCCTTCAGCGAGACTTCTCCATCGAATAAAGTATGTTTGCGTGAGAAATTCGCCTCGTCAAATAGACGCTACGCTTTGCCTAACACGCTAATATCAATTCTACTATGAATGGGTCAAGGTAGTTAATCGCCGGTTCGATATTCTATTGGATCCATGGATTAGAGAGTTGCCGTCTGTGATCACCAAGAAAAACCAGACTTCGTGAACGATGCCGCATGGCAGGCAGGTTCAGGTAAAGAACGGCCTGGCCGAATGGATGCACAGAGGTCAATCCATTCGTGTTAATGAATACTTGACAGGCATTCGTGCCGTATGAGTTTAGTTTGTTGATGAGTTCGTGAGCAGACGTGCCATCAAAATCGCCATTAAGGGTAAGATGGACGCTATCTTTGGTTTTATGTTGAAGAATTTTGAAGTTTATGGCCATCGGCTGCTTTCCTTTCTACCGCCGGGCGGCGGTTCCATCCGTTTGCCACAACTCAACACCGTTAAAATTCACGGTGGTCGTCGAAAGAGGAAAAATGTGAAGCGGCAAGAACATCAAAACATTCCGTTGTCGCCAAACTCCGTAAACTTCCAGACCTGCATCGTCTTCTGTTCCGTTCAAGGTCCGCTGCTTCACACACCGTACAATGCAGCAATCGCAATGCCATATTAATATATCTGTCGAAATTTTATCTTTTTATCTAAATTATTGGATTGTTATGCTGGATACCAGCATACTGTGGCTAACTACCGATGATAGCGGTTGTGAAAAGAAATACCCACGCCTTGGGAAGTATGGTTACTTAACAATCACTGGTTTTCCCAACACCCTGTTAAAGATCCCACCCATCATGCCAATGAAACCACCACCAGGGCCACAGGTCTCAACAAGAGTCCATTTTTCCGGCCGGCCCAATATAAACCGCCATCAAGGCCAACGAGAGGCCCGTGGCGGGGCTTTATGAATGAACCGATACTTCTATCAATCCTTGGCATTTCAGGCCATTAGGCAACAATCTTCTCCAATTGAGCTTGGCATGAGATGCAGTATCTTGCATCAGGAATGGCTTTCAACCGATTGATCGGTATTTCTTCCTCACACGCCTCGCAATAGCCATAGCTGCCATCATCTATCTTTCTCAATGCGTTTAACACATTTTTTCTTGTTCAGACCTTTTCTGCTCACTACATGAAAGAGATAGTCCATTTCCAATTGGGCAGCCGCCATATCCACAGGATCAGAATAGCTTTTCGAATCAGCAGAAATGATTGCCGTCTTGTCAGAGGTTGCGGAAAAATCATTTAGCCATTGGATAAGATCGCTTTTGATCTGGTCAATTTCGATTGTATTCATCTGGTTGCCGCTCCATTTAATTGTTCATTTGGCCGAAGGTCCGAACTCGCCTGGTAAACCAATCAATTCAGAAAAGCCCTGCAATTACACATCCTTCATAAGTCGGACGGAAAAGTTCTTTGATTATTGGAAGTGCCTTATCGGTTCAGTCGATCATTTCCTTTAGCAAAGCACCATTCAGATCATGTAAAAAAACGATTAGGAACTGGTTCGGACCATAACGCATTGACAAAACAAGTGGATAGCTGCTTTATTGTTTTTGCTGTGACTGATCAACTAATCACCGGAGGATAATCAATGTCCATGCTCACTATGGATTTTCAGGAAAAGATAGCAATCCTGAGAATGACGAATGGCGTCACGAATGCGATAAGCCCTGATTTGGTCAACGAAATGTCGGAATCCCTGGTGGAGATCAAGGCCAAGGCTCAGGGATTGATGCTTTGCGGTGGTGGAAAGTTTTTCAGCATGGGTTTTGATCTGCCCCATTTGTTAAACTTGAATCGATCCGGCATGGGTGATTTCCTCAGTAAGTTCAGTCATCTCACTTTTGACCTGTTCACGATCCCTATTCCGACAAACTGTGTTTTAGCGGGTCACGCCATTGCCGGTGGGTGCATTCTTGCCCTTACTGGTGACTACCGTTTTGCCACGACCGAGAAAAAACAAATCGGTCTCAATGAAATCAAACTTGGAATTCCGGTCCCGTGCATTGCCGATATGGTGTTGAGGCAGATCGTCGGCGATCGCGTCGCCATGCAGATGATGTATGATGGCGAGTTTATATCCTTTATTCATGCCAAGGATATCGGTCTGGTGGATGAAGTTTGCCCAGCGGAGTCACTTGAAGCCCTTTCACTCGAACGGCTTTCTGTCATCGCAAACCATCCAAATCGGGCTTTTTCAGCAATCAAAGCAAACAAGGTTGAGGAGATCAAACGGCGATACCAAAGGAATTGGGAGCCGACCAATCAGGTTTTCCTCGATTGTTGGTTCAGTGATTTGAGCCAAGAACTGTTGAAAGAGGCTTCGAAGAAATTTTGAGTGGATTTTCGGCCGGCCCCAAAAATCCATCTATATCAACGAGAAGGTAAGACCAATTGCCCGATATGGTGATCGAAGCTCTGGATGCCTTGTTGCGGAAACGGCATGCAATACTGTTTAGTCGACTAAACAGCAAAACCCTCCGAATTATCGCTGAAAACTCAAGCGACCGATCAAAAAGCCGATAGGATTGGCAAGTCCTAATTCACCATCAATCGGCAACCGCTTCGAGAATTTTCAGCATATGGATATCGCCAAGAATTACGGGGATCTGTCCCTTGCCCAGGAAACGTGCACGGAGCTTCGGGCCGGCAATAATGATGCGATCCTCCCCGTTTATCGCAAATACCATCCTGTCTTCATGGGGTATACCCGCCGACGAGTAAAGGATTTCAACGACGAAAGCCGGGCTACATCCATTGTGGATGATTTCTGGGTCGAGCTGCTGAATGCCAAGGCGATTTGCGATTTCCAAGGGCTATCGTCACTGAAGACCTACCTGTTCAAAATCCTCAATTTCAGGATCGTTGATAATGTGCGGCGGGCGGGCCGTCAGAACGCCTACGCCAACAACATCAGCAGCAGCGACAACAACATTGACGGTTTCGGAGCCGATGACGTATCACCTGAAAAAGACCTGATGGCCAAGGAAAAGGTCCGGCTGGTTAACGAAACGCTCCTGATGTTGACCGACAGTTCCCCGACCGATGCTCACCTGATGAAGATGCACATGGAAGGCCTGAATTATCAGGAGATGGCGGAAAAACTGTTGGGCAACAAACCCAAGTCCGACAAGGAAATCAAAAAGAAAACCGATGCCGTCAAAAAGCAGTTCACCCGCAAAACTTCCGGTTCCATGGCCAAGTTCAAAAGCTGCCTGGAACGGATCATGACGAAAAACCAGTTGGCATACGGTGACCTGCTCAATTAAAGTGCTGAACAAGGCACCCATCCCGAAACGGGAGTGCAATAATGTCGGATGAGTTTATAGAAAGCCTGAGGCAGGCTTACATGCAAGATAATGACAATATACCGGACGAGTGTCCGATGGCCGATCGGGTCACGGACTACGCATTTGGTGAACTCGGCACCGAGGATACAGAAAAGGTCAGGGAGCACCTGAAATCCTGCCGTCACTGCCTGGATCTGTACATGGACATCAAGGTGTCCGAGGAAGAGGCCGAACAGACGAATGACCAAAAGGTCGAGGTCCTGCCGGGCCTGCAGAAAGTCATTGATAAAGGAAAGAAACCAGCGGTCTCACCCTGGCAGAAAATAAGTGACGCCATATCCAGTTTCTTCGGCGATGGGTTCGGTTTTAAACCGGTGGCGACGTTTGCAGCCATCGTACTGGTGATGGTTATCGGTTTCTATGTGATGCGGGAAGCTCCCACAGTCAAAACGCCCTATGCCATTCAGATCATGATGCAGGGCCGAACACAGACGGGATTCAGAGGCGGTCAGCCGGAATACAAGGAATTCCAAGTCGAGTCGGGCGGGCAAATCATGTCTGGTGACTATTTCCGGTTCCAGGTCACGATTGATGATGACGCCTACGTGTATGTCATCTTCCAGGATAGTTCAGGAGCCATCCAGTCAATGGAACCTGGCTTTGTCGCCGGCGGTAAGGAATTAACTCTTCCTGCTGGCGATCAATGGTTCCATCTCGACGACAATACCGGCACAGAGAAACTGTATTTGTTGGCTTCCAAGGACCAGATTGCCGGATTCGCAAGTAAGGTAGAGAAGCTGAAGCAAGATGGTATCGGTACGATTGAAAAAGTGTTCCCAGAGACTACGGTGAAAACTTTCAGCTTTGACCATCGGTGAGGACGCCCTCTTGAGCAATAAGGCGATCGAAGCATGGAAATCCAGCCTACCGAAGGGAAAGCATATTTTTGTCTCGGCCGGCGTCAAAAATATCCATCCGGTAATGGATCGAATTGTCAATCGACTGCTGGCAATAAATCGAATTCAGTATGTCAGGATAACGCCATCCGACATTCAGGCTTCAAGTGAAATCACCATCAGGGGAAAGGCCAAAATCCCCATATCGACGCCATCCCATCCAACAGCCATTGGGGTCCATCTGATATTTGAACCAGCGGAAAAGTATGTTCAATTTCACGAGATAACCTCATCCACAAAAGGATATGGGGGACGGATAGTCCAAGCAGTTATGGACTCCATCCCTGAAGATTGGGAGGCATTGGTGATGTTGGACTACAGCGACGGATTTTGGGATAAGATGATGGAAAAATACGATAAAATTTTGATCCTCTGATTTGTATGATCACGCCTGCCCCATAAACACAAACGCCCCCCAATATCTGGGATCATCGTGCCCATAACGTTGCCGGACTATCTCTTTTTCTTTGAGGATGGCGTCCCTCAATGCCTGGCAGCGATTCATGGTGCCTGATTTGATGTTCCGATAAAACTGGACCATGAGTTCCTTGGTTTCCAGGTCAGGAACCTTCCAGAGGCTCATTACGAGGCTTTTGGCCCCGGCCTGAGTAAATGCCCGCCTTAAACCAAACACGCCTTCACCGCTCCTTACCTCGCCCAAGCCAGTATCACATGCAGACAGCACTACCATATCTGTTCCATGAAGGTTCATCCCCAGGATTTCCTCGGCTGTTGCAAAACCATCATAGTGGCCATTACTGCCATTGGTCCACGAACGTTTGGCCCCGGCAAGCAGAACACCAGATCGCAATAATGGATTTTCAATATCGACCATTATCTGAGAATGGGATTGCTCGGACAGAGTGGCCAATTCCGCCATTTGGAAACCACGGCCCGTTCCCGGCAATTCCTGGTCACTCAGGAAAAATCCGTGGGTGGCCAAATGAATGATGGATGGGTGATCCGCGTCGAGCAATGTCTCTTCCAATGCGTCTTTGCCAGTATAGATGGCCGATTGGTCTGGCCCCAGGATAGTTCCGATAGCATCCAGTTCAGCTTTTGCGTGTGGCAGCGGAACAAAAGTCAATTCACCGAGATCAGCGGATCGTTTGGCAAACGGAGCTTCATCAATGGCCGATTTCTTTGAGTAAGCCAACTCGAAATCAGGGGCACCAATGAGGAGGCACTTTTCATTCGAGGGCTGATTGTCGGTGAAGCCCAGTAAATCCCGCCCAGCAGAAAGATAATTGAACGTGTAGTCCTCAACCAGGAATTTACCATTCGACTTTTGCAGGACCTCGAAGGGAAGCAGGTTCAAGTTGCCGTCAGGAGAAATATAGATCGTCTTTACCGCCTCAAGGTGATTCAGAATGGGTCCGAAGATAAGGCCGTACAATTCACGGGACGTTGACATTGCATCATTGACGCGTCCGTTGCCGCCAGCCGTCAATTGTTTTTTGTATTTGGTGATCAAACCATCAACCTTATCGGCTTCACCCAGATCAGCCATTTCGACCGCATTGCCCTTGCCGGCACAAAGGATAAACGCGACATACCGGGCCGGGACCTTTCCCGTGCTATCGAAAACTTCAGAATCGATTCTGGCATAGTCCACCATGGCGGTTCCTGGTGGAAGGGCATTCAAAACCCGTTCACTATCCGCTTGGTGGTATTCTGTTTCAATGCGAACGGCTTGCTTATCCGGCTTAACTGGGCTTCCAGCCGATCCCTTTCGGCTTCCAAGGCTTCCTTTTGTTGCCTGTATCCATCCACATTCGTTCCGCTGGGAGAAAATACCAGCCGAGACAGCTCAGCACGTAAACCATTCAGTTTTTCGAATAACCTGGCGGCCTCATCGTTCCCGGCAGTGATACTTGCTTCTTGGAATCTTTTTTGGACATCCAGAACCGTGCCTTTTCGTTTGAGCCAGGCACTGAAGACCTCTTTTTGTTTGACCGGGTCCTGGCTGTATCGCTGGCTGACCAGATTCAGGCAATAATGGAGTCCCCAGTTGTTTGAGGCGACAAACTGGAGTTTCTGGCCTTCGGAAGTAAATCCGACAACCTGGTCGATGAGCTTGTTGTCGATCTCAAGGCTTCGCATGGCGTAATCATAGGCTTGTTGAGATTTCCCCATTTCCGCGTAGAGCTGCGACAAGTTGCCATAACCGGATGAAACGTCAGGATGATTCGGCCCATATGCTTTGATCCAGATATCCAGAGCCTTCTTGTATAGCGGTTCCGCCTTTTCATATTTACCCTGTTTCAGATACACCACTGCTATATTATGCAGGCTATTTGCATAAGAAGCATTGTCAGTGCCGATCGTTTCGGCTTTGGCATCCAGTGCACGTTGGTATAGGTGGATTGATTTTTCATATTCACCCAGAAACGAATACAGGGAGGCCAGATTGTTTAACGTTTTGGCAACATTGGGATGCTTGGAGCCAAACAGGGTTTCTCTGATTCTCAGGGACCGCTGATAAAGTGGCTCCGCCTTCTTGTATTCGCCTGAAGATTCATAGAGCATAGCCAGATTATCCAAGGTCGTGGCGACATTGGGATGGTCCGGGCCAAGAGCTTTTTCCCATATGGCCAAGGCCCGCAAGAAAATGGATTCAGCCTCTTTATCGTCTGCCAGGTTGGTAAACAGCCTGCCCATGTTGTTGAGAATTACGGCAACCTGGGTATGTTCCGCTCCAAGGGCTTTTTCGGTGATAGAAAGTGATTTGCGGTATTTCGACTCCGCCTTTTCGTACTGCCCCATGTCACTGTATAAAGATGCCAGGTTACTCAAAGCCGCACCCAGATTGGTCGGATCTGTTTCATAGTGCTTTTCACCGATAACGATGGCCCTTTTATAGAGCTTTTCGGATTGAGAATAATCCCCCTTGGACTGACAAAGAAAGGCAAGGTAGGATAGGTTGGATGCCACACGGAGATGATCGGGGCCGAGCTTTCGTTCGAATATTCTTAAGGTTTCTTTAAGAAGGGTCTCGGCCTTCTCAACATCTCCAAGGTAAAAATACAAGCCTGCCAATTCCTTACGGGTGGTTGCGACCTCAATACTTTCCGGTCCGTGCAGTTGCTCATTGATGGCAAGCTCCCGTTCGCAAAGTGTCACGGCACTGGAGTAGTCCCCAAGCATCTCGTGGACCCAGCCGGCATTTTGCAGCATAACGAGCAGGTTGGGATGATATTCCCCAAAAGCCTTTTCCCGAATCGACAACGCTCTGAGGAAAAGCTGTTTGGCGGTTTCGTATTGTTCGAGGCCACAATAGGGCAACGCAAGATTGTTCAAACTGAGCCCGACATCAGGATGATCTGGACCAAGAAACTTTTCCCTGATAGCCAATGCCCGCTTGTTTGTTGATATCGACGCATCGTATTCCTTGCGTGCGTATTGAAAGCGGCCAAGATAATTCAGGCTGTCAGCCACAAGAGGATGCTCCGGGCCAAAAATCTCTTCACCGATAGATAAGGCCCGAAGAATATGCGGTCCAGCCTTATCGAATTCTTCGATATCGAGATGCAACCAGGCGAGGGTGTTTAGCGTTTTCACCAGGTCGGATCGATCGCCCCCCTTGCTTTTCTCCAGAACATCCAGTGCCTTCTGCAGTAGTGATTCGGCTTCGTCAGGGTTATCCAAATCGACTTGAAGCCGAGCCAAGTTTACCAGCGTTTCGGCGACATCCGGGTGATTGAAGCCATAAGTTTTTTCCCGGATGGATAAGGCCTTTCTGAGATGGCTTCCAGATTCACCGCTTCGTCCCACCAACCAATATAGCTCACCCAGGTGATTGTAGCTTTCAGCCGTAACGATATGATCCGGGCCGTGGAGTTCTGTCCTGATGGATAGCGACTCCGTCAAATATGGCTCTGCATCAGCATACCGGCCAGCCCGGTAATTTAGTTCTCCGAGATAATCGAGCGTTTTGGCCAGATCGGCCTTGTTGCTGGCCCCTCCAGCCCTCTGTTCGGTGAGCACCTTCTTTATAAAAGGAATGGCCTTGCTGTAATAGCCAGCTTCCTTGAGATCCTCGGCTTGCTGCCACAAGTCCGCCTTGTCGTTATCCATAGCCTCCATTGCAGAAGCCTGATGGATGTGGACGATACTCAGGACTGCGAAAAGAGCGAGTATCAGGCAGATTTTGCGAAAGGTGAAAATGGTCATGCGATCATCCCTGTTATTCAATTTGGGTTCAGGAATGTATCGGCATCATTGGAAGGCACCTTAACCCCAGCCGCACCTAACACTTCGAAATTTTATAGTTTCCTTTCTTTTGAACCGGAATCTTCATTTTTTTCAAAATAAATTGTCACCTTTCTCTGGTGGGTTTCGGCAACAGGGACAACTCCGCCAAATTAAAGCCGGGAAGGAGGTGAGAGAAAAACGGCTGGGCGGGCCATGAAGTTCAAAACCAACAATCACTTTTAACGCAAGAAAGGAAAGCACCATGAGTAACGAAATGAAGTCCCTGGCCCCTGACGCAGCACAGATTGCCGACACCAACACCCAGATTAAGGAGAACACCATGACCGCAGCCAACAGCAACCCGACCGTTACCGAAACCCAGAACGTCAACAATTCTATCCAGGAGGAAGCCATGACTTCAGCAGTTAACACCCAGACCGCCGCAGCCCCGAACACCAACCCCCAGATCATCGACGTGCCGATGGACAAGCTGTCCGTTCCCGTCAGTCATCCCCGGCGGAACAGTGGCGATCTGGAAACGCTGGAGAAAAGCATCCGCAAGAATGGTCTGCTGGAGCCCCTGACCGTCTGCAAGTCCGATGGTGATGACTTCTATATGGTCATCGATGGTACTCGCCGCCTGACCGCCCTGAAGGATTTCGGTTGGAAAGCGGTTCCTTGTATTCAGGTGAAATCCATGCTGCTCGGTGAAATCGCTCACTACGCCTTCGAGAAGAACATGGAGCGGCGAACCTTGAGCCCCATCGAAATCGCCCTGCACCTGAGGTCCATGAAGGAAAAGTATGAATACAGCCTTCGGGATCTGGATGCACTGGGCTACGGCTCAGCGACCAAGATTTCCCAGCAGATTCGCTTGCTGGACCTGCCGGCCAAGGTCAAGGACATGATCGAGAACGCCGAATTGACCGCAGCTCATGGTGTCGCCCTGGGAAAACTCTCCAACGCCACACAGCAGGAGAAGATGGCCAAGCGGGCTTTTGACTTTGGATGGTCCGCCAAACGCCTTGAAATCACCATCGACAAGCTGGTGAAAAAGAGCAAGGCTCCCAAGGAGAAGGTCAGCATCCCCGAAGGCAAGATCCCCGGTGTGTACTTCAAAGACTCCAAGGACATGAGCGAGTTGCCGGACAAGTCGGTCCACCTCATCGTGACCAGCCCTCCCTATTGCGTCGGCATGGAGTTCGAAAAGGGCATCTCTTACGCCGAGCACTGGGAAAACATGCAGGAGGTCATGACGGAGTCCGCCCGCGTCCTGGTCCCCGGCGGTATCATGGCCCTCAATGTCGGTGACATCCACAACTATAAGGGACCGGACGGCAAGGCCAAACAATCCCAGATCCAATTGGTCGGGCACAAGTACCAAGGCTTCCTTCGCCGTCACCAAATTTACCTCAGTGATATCGTCCTCTGGGTTAAAGGAACCAATGCCCACAGCAAGGATGTTTCCAAACTCATCACGGACAAAACACCCCACACGGGCTACCGTATCCTGATCAGCCATGATCCGGTCTACATCTTCCGCAAGGCCGGCGAGCGTGAGGTGCCTTCCGAACAGGCCGCCACCAATTCCGTCCTGACAAAAGAAGAGTGGACCCGCTGGGCCTCCGGTATTTGGGCCATCGACCGGGTCCGCAAAATGGAAGGTCATCCCGCCATGTATCCCGACGAACTGGCCTACCGCCTGATCAAGATGTTTTCTTACGAGGGTGAGACCGTGCTCGATCCCTTCCTGGGCAGTGGCACGACCATGAAGGTGGCCCGCCAACTTGGCCGCGAGGCCTTCGGGTACGAACGAGAAGTCCAATATAAGCCCGTCATTATGGAAAAGCTCGGCGTCGGGGAGGATGGTGTCATCACCCAATCCATGGTCGGTTTCGCCAAGGAAATGATGATCCGCGAGGATGCGGAGGAACTCGTCACCAAGGCTGAGGCCGAGGCTGCGGAAAAGATGCTTGCCGATGAAGCGGACGTGGCTGAAACGGTAACGGCTGAATAAATCAAACCAAGGGTGTGGGGTCGGAAACGGCCTCACACCTTTATAGAATCAAGATTCTCAAAAAACGAAAGGAAAAGAAAATGGATTTCGAAAAAGCTAAAGTGATTCAATCTCTTATGGATGAAGTTAGTGAATATGCGGAAGGTGTGATGAGTTCACAAACCGATGCTGGAGCTGTTATCCTCAAAGCGATCACCACAGAGGAAGATTGTCAAGATGATGTAAGAACGGTCTTTTTCACCTTGGTTGCTTATCTGGGTGAATTAAGGAGAGCAGCTGAAGAACTGGAAGAAGCTATCCAGCCTTTCGCTGACTAATTTATCCGGCCCCTGATCCCTCATCAAAACCGGCAATGGGCATCAAGTCTGTTGCCGGTTTCATTTTTCCCTCTTCATCAATCAAAGTTTCCCCCTCCACCATTCTTCAATCCCACACCGAATCAAACTTTCCCAAAAATAATTGTCACCTTTTCAGTTCCGATTTCGGCAACAGAAACAAAGCCGCAATTCAAAGCCTGGAAGGAGGTGGGGGACAAAGCAAGGCGGCGGCTGAGGAAAAAGACAGACCGATGGATTGTGAATCCAATGACCCAAAAAATAAGGAGATAAATCAAATGGCTGCAAACGGATGTGCCCAAACTGTGCCCGGAAAAAGACTTAACACGATCAAGGAGTTGACCATGGAATTTGGGGGAACGGAATGGTTCTGGCGAAGCCAGATATGGGATGGACAGCTCCCCTACGTTCAAGTCGGGCGGAAAATGTTCATCGATCGACTGGACCTGGAAAAATTCATCCAGGACAACAAGCTCAGCAATTAACAATCATTATCCAGCACCTATTCCAAGGCACTTTCGCAGATCTTAAACGAAGGTGCCTTTCTTTTTGAAATTACCGGTTGAATCAGGATGGGACGATGAAGTAGGTTTCGATATCCCATCTTGAGCCCGTCAAGGTCGAGATGGAGGTATACCATGGGTAGCATGTATCAACGAGGCAAGGTTTGGTGGATCAAGTATTACCGCAACGGCAAGTCCTACCGGGAAAGCTCGAACAGCACCAAAAAGATGGTGGCTAAGAAACTGCTGGACAGAAGGGAGGGAGACATCGCGGCAGGCAAGGTACCCGGAATTCTATTTGAAAGAGTAACTTTTGATGAGTTGGCAGATGAATTTATCATCGACTACCGGATTAACAATAAAAAGTCTTTAGACCGTGCAGAACTCAGCATCATGCACCTTCGAGAAGAATTCAGTGGAACCAAGGTCCCTGATATTACGACACCTCGAATTAGTCAGTATATTGCTGAAAGGATGAAATGGAAATGCAAAGCATGCGGCAACAAATTCCATTTCAATGGAGAAAAACATTGCCCAAAATGTAGTAATGAAAAACTGCAAAAAGGTGCAAAGAACGCAACTATCAACAGGGAGTTATCTGCATTGAGGCGGATGCTAAATCTCGGAGCCAAACAGACACCCCCGAAGGTAAACCGCGTGCCTTACATTCCAATGCTCAAGGAAAACAACGTCCGCAAAGGATTCTTTGAACATGCTGAATTCATCGCTTTGCGGGAAAAATTACCCGGATACCTCAGACCCTTTGTTACCTTCGGATATAAGGTAGGGTGGCGGGATCAGGAAATTGCCTCTCTTCAATGGGGTAACGTTGACCTTCAAAATGGGATTGTCACGCTAAAGGCTGGTGAAACGAAAAACGGTGAAGCAAGAACTGTTTACCTCGATGACGAATTGAAAGAACTGTTCCAGCAACAATGGAAAAACCGAAAACTCAATGAGAAGCTAACACCATATGTATTTCCCAATAGCAGCGGAACTGGAAAAATTGTGAACCTTCGGAAAGCATGGAATTCGGCATGTAGGGAATCAGGCCTTGGGTACGGATATGCTATCTCCGTAAAATATGTTCAGAAATATTCAACGAATCTTCCGGCTGGTCCCATTTTCCATGATTTCAGACGAACAGCTGTAAGGAACATGGTCCGTTCTGGTATCCCGGAACGAGTCGCTATGATGATCTCGGGACACAAGACGAGATCGGTTTTTGACCGATATAATATTGTCAGCGATGCAGATCTGAAGGCCGCCGCAGTGAAGCAGCAAGTTTACTTGGAATCACAGATGGGCACAATTTCGGGCACAGTTGCCGATCTTGGACAAAAAAAGGGGCAGCCAAAATCGGCTAACCCCTTGATTTGATTGGTACGCCTGGAGGGATTCGAACCCCCGGCCTACGGATTCGAAGTCCGGCGCTCTATCCAGCTGAGCTACAGGCGCTCAAGCATGAAGGCCACTGCGCTGAGATGGTGCAATGGCCTTTTATGTTTGATGGGGTGAGTGATGGGATTTGAACCCACGACCCTCAGGGCCACAACCTGATGCTCTGCCAACTGAGCTACACCCACCATAAGAAACGCCACTTGTTAACAGATCGTTCTCACCTTTTCAATCTATTTTTTAGCTTGCCGCATAAAAAACCCCATTTCTATTTTTCGCGGTCGTGGGGCCGCGCCACAAGTTCCTGTAACGTCGCCATTGATCGGCTTTTAAGGTAAAACCTGGCCGTGACCGCGACAAGGATTTTCCATACTGGAAGCCAAATGCGGTCACCCTGGACGACAGGGCACTGGGTATTGACCCATTTCCGCTTCTAATATACTATTCGGCATCTTATTCGACCACCGGCTGCAAACGAGGTAATCGCTTGACCCAATTTCATATTTTTATCATCCGAGCCATACTGGGCGCTGTTTTTGCCGTCATTCTGTCACGCATGTTCTATCCCGAGGCCAATCTGGTCTACGTCATCGGGCTGGGCATCATCCTCGTGGGGCTGGCCTACTTTGCCGAGTACCTGCGCAATCGCAAGAAACAGCAACCCTGACCAACTGACGGAGCCTATCCATCGTGAAACAGATTATTCTCGGCACCGCCGGACACATCGATCACGGAAAGACCAGCCTGATCAGGGCTGTCACGGGTACCAACACCGACCGGCTCAAGGAAGAGCAGAAACGCGGGATCACCATCGAGCTGGGGTTCGCCGCCCTGGATCTGCCCAGTGGTCGTCACCTCGGCATCGTGGATGTTCCCGGCCATGAGAAATTCGTCAAGAACATGGTCGCCGGGGCGACGGGTATCGATATCGTTACCATGGTGATCGCCGCCGACGAAGGCGTCATGCCCCAGACCCGCGAACACATGGAAATCTGCGCCCTTTTGGGCGTCAAATACGGGCTGGTTGTATTGACCAAGATCGATATGGTGGACGAAGAGTGGCTGGAAATGGTCACCGAGGATATCCGTGAATTCACCATCGGGACCTTTCTGGAGGAGGCGCCCATCCTGCCGGTATCGTCCCAGACCGGCCAGGGTCTGCCCCAGTTCATCGAAGCCCTCGATACCCTGAGTTCCACCGTGCCCGAGCGCTCCTCCAGCGGCCTTTTCCGCCTTCCCGTGGACCGGGTTTTTTCCATGAAGGGATTTGGCACGGTGATTACCGGCACCCTGATATCGGGTCGTATCGGTGTCGGCGAAACCATCATGGTCTATCCGAGCAAGGTCACCTCCAAGGTGCGCGGCCTGCAGGTTCACAACCTCAGTCGCGAAACCGCCGAGGCGGGCATGCGCACGGCGATCAATTTTCAGGGGCTGGAAAAAACCGCCATCAACCGCGGCGACATCATCGCCCGGGAAAACACCCTGACGCCCAGCTTCATGGTCGATCTGGAACTCCATTTCCTGTCCAGCAACAAAAAACCCATCAAAAACCGAACCCAGGTGCGGTTTCACACCGGCACCAGCGAAACCATGGGCAACCTGATTCTGCTGGACCGCGAGGAACTTATGCCCGGCGAGACCTGCCCGGCCCAGGTGCGCCTGGACGAGCCGGTCAGTCTGATCCGCGATGACCGTTTCGTCATCCGCAGCTATTCGCCGGTACGCACCATCGGCGGCGGTAAGGTGCTCAACCCCATTCCATCCAAGCACAAGCGCTTCCAGCAGGCGATCGTCGACGGATTGATGGACCTGGTGGAGGCCACCCCCGAGGCGATCATCGACTACCAGGCCCGTAGCGCCGGCCCGGCCGGAGTGACCTTTGCCGACCTTCTGTTGATGACCAACCAGCCCGAAAAGGCGCTCACCGCCACCATCGGCAGCCTCTTGAACAGTCAAAACCTCATCCTGGTGGACAAGGACAACCGCACCTATGTCCATCTGTCCGTTTTTGATGAGCTTAAACAACTGAGCCATGACGTGCTGGCCCAATATCACCAGCGTAATCCGCTCAAAGCCGGCATATCCAAGGAAGAGCTGAAATCCAAGTTCCCGCGCCAGGCCAACGGCAAGCTTTTCACCCAAATTCTCAACCGCATGATCAAGGATCAGCAGTTGGTGCTCGAGGACGACACCGTGCGGCTGGCCTCGCACACCGTTTCCCTACAGGTCGACGAACAGGCCGTGAAGCAAAAAATCGCCGAGATCTACCGCCGGGATGGCCTGACGCCACCCTATTTCAAAGAGATTGTCAACACCCTTGCGGTGGACGCTAAATCGGCCAAGGCGGTCCTCGAACTTTTGATCGCCGAGGGCGTCCTGGTGAAGATCAAGGAAGATCTGTATTACGACCGTCAGATCATCGAAAAGCTGAAGGAACAAGTGGTGGCTCACATCCTTGAAAAGGGCGAAATCTCGACCCCTGAGTTCAAGGATATGACTGGAGCTTCACGCAAATATGTGATACCGTTGATCGAACATTTCGACGCGACAAATGTCACCATCCGCGTAGGAGATATCCGCAAACTCAGAAAACGCCAATAGCCGGAACACCAGAAGCCGCCACCGGACGGGCCGAATCGCAGACGGAGCAAAAATGGGAACAAACGGGGACAGCGCCAGGGGATTCGAGTTCAAAAATTTGCCACACCACGCATTATCGCCGGCGTCGCCATCGCGTTTATCGTTCTGTGGGCATTGATCGTCACGTTCAGTTCGCCGGAACCGACCGCGCCGCAAACGGATTCATCGCCCCATGACGCGTCCCTGCCGGCGACAACGGAGTCCCCGAGCCATACCGCCACCGCCGAAACAGCCCCCAAAAGCCAAGCACTGACCGATGGGGTAAGTTCGCATGAGGCCGCCCCTTCCGATCATGCAGCCGCTGCCACAGAAGAACGTGCCACCAGCCATGACACGGCTCACGCCCCGGCAGCAACGGAAGCCCACGAGACCGGCACCACGCCGTCAACGCATACGGCCACCCCAAAGACGACCACCAGCCATGCCCTACCTGCCACGGCGATGATGTCGCCAACCATCAAACCGCCCCCCAGGGGCGTCGCCTTCGTGGAGGCCGCCATCGCACCGCTCGACTATGAGCTGAACGATCGCTGGTGGGGCTGGCGTCCCAACGACATCATCAATGTCACCGACAACGTGAACAATTTTCAATTGGGGGTCCTGGAAGTTACCCGTCGAACCGCCGTGGCCCTGGCCGAGAGAATTTCACGCACCGGTACGACCGACGCCTATGACGAAAATCTCGAACAGGCCATGAACTGGTTCATGGTCAAGGCCACCAGCTATTGGTTTCCCTCGGCCGAATCCAAGTACGAAGACGGCCTGGACGAATTCCGCGTTTACCTGGAAAAGCTAAAAGCCGGCAAGGCTTCTTTCTATACGCGCACCGACAACCTCATTCCGCTGCTATCGACCTTCGAGGATCTTCTCGGCAGCTGCGACGAGAACCTGGTCAAGCAGGTCAACGACGATGGCAGCCCGGTCAGCTTTTTCGTGATCGACGACTATTTCTACTACACCCAGGGGGTGGCCAAATCCATGGCCACGGTCTTAGAAGCCGTGCATCACGATTTTTTGCTGACCCTGGAATCGCGCAACTCCACCGATCTGTTGCACCACGCCATCCTGGCCTGCCAGCGCGCCTCGGAGATCGATCCCTGGATCATTCTGGACCGCGACCTGAGCAGCATTCTTGCCAACCACCGGGCCAACATGGCCGCGCCCATCAGCCATGCCCGATTCTACCTGGGCCAACTGATCAAGGCCTTGTCGACCTGATCATCGGCACAGGATGATACGGGCATCGGCAATCACGCAGGCGTCTGGCGAGCAAAGCACCGGGTTGAGATCGATGGATTCGATTAAAGGCGCGAGTTCCATCACCAGTTTGGAAAACGTCATCAGCATGCGGTTCAGCTGCTCCATATTGACCGGTTCAGCGCCACGGTAGCCCTCAAGCAACCGTCGCCCCTTGAGTGAAGCAACCATGGAATTTACATCCGGGGGCGACAGGGGGGCCATGCGGATGGCCACATCCTGGTAGATCTCCACGCTGGTACCGCCCAGCCCCATGAGAATGACCGGCCCGAACTGGGCATCCACCTTGGCACCAACAATCAACTCCAGCCCCCGGGCCATCCGTTCCAGGTGAACGCCGGTAAATCCATCGATCTGGCTGAAACGGGCGTATGCCGTCTGCAGGGCCGCATCGTCGGTGATGCCCACCGCCACGCCGTGAACCTCCGATTTGTGCAATACGGCGGGCGAAACCACCTTGGCCACCAGGGGATAGCCGATCTCGGCGCCAAACCGCGTGGCTTCCGCAGCAGTGGTGGCATAGCGGAATTCCGGCACATCGAGGCCGGCCTCTCGCAGGATTTGTTTCGCATCCGGTTCAAGGACCCACCCCCGCGTCTTTGACGCCGCCAAAAGAGTCTGCATTACAGGCGAAAGCATTGTTGATATCTCCTCATCCCTTCTAACATCATGACCGCTCCCTCGATCGAATCGGACACCGGCACCCCGTTGAGCTCAAAGCCCTCGATAAAGGCCTGGTATTTGCTCAGATGGGGGATATACGCCACCAGCGGTCGCACACGCTTTTTGGACGGATTGCTCACCTTGGCGCCAATATCGATGGAAACCCCCGTGGAGTAAGGTAGCACCAGCATGAGAAAAGCGTCGAACTCGGGCAGATTGGTCAATTCATCGTAAACGACGACAAAATCCTCGTCAATCGCGCTGGCCGTCAGATCGACGGGATTGTTGATCGTCGCGATGTCCCGTACGGAGGGCGACAGCCGTTGGTAAATCCGTTGGCGCACGGCCTCGGGAATCTGCGGCAGGGCAAACCCCCGGGCAGCACACATGTCCGTGGCTGCCACACCGTGTCCCCCACTGATGGTGATGACGCCGATGTTGCGCTGAATGTTTCGCGGGTAGGCGTTGAGCACTTTGCAATAGGAGAGGATTTCATACTCGTTTTGGGCTTCAATGATCCCATGTTGGGCGAATATCTCGGAAAACACCTTGTAATCGCCGGCGATGGAAGCGGTATGACTGCTCACCGCCCGGCCGCCTTCGGCACTCTTACCCGATTTGTTGACCACCACCGGTTTGCCGATGCAGGTGGCTGCTTCGACAAAATCGCGGCCTTCATTGTCGGCAAAGCCTTCGATGTAAAGGACGATCACCTTGGTTTCCGGGTCGTTCTTCAGGTAATTGAGCAAATCGATTTCCCGCAACACGGCCTTGTTGCCGATGCTGATGGCTTGGCTCACGCCGATGCCATGGTTGGAGAACTTGACCAAAAGGTCGACCAGAAACGCGCCACTCTGGCTAATGATGGCCACCCCGCCCGGTTTCGGGATCTCCATGCGCTCACTGGGCAGAATGAACGTATCGATCCGGCCGGGCGAGAAAAGGCCCAGGCAATTCGGTCCGATGATGGGAAAATCGGCGGCTTGGCAACGGCGGAGACCTGGTCCTGCAGATCGCTGTTGCCGGTTTCGGCAAATCCGCCGGAGACGATGATGGCACCGCCAACCCTTTGATCGATGCAGGTCTGAACGACGGATAGGGCGTACTGGGCCCTTACGGCAATGATCGCCAAATCGATGGGTTCAGGAACGGCGGCCAGGCCGGCATATACCGGAAAACCGTGAATTTCGCCGCCCCGGTTGTTAACGGCATAGACCTCCACCGGGTAGCGCAATTGGAGTTTCTTGAAAATCACATTGGCCGGATGGTTGTCATTGTGGATCGAAACCCCGATGACAGCCACGTGCCGGGGTTTCATCAAGCGGTCCAGATCCATTTTATTTTCCTTATTCTATGGGATCGAAGGTCAATTCAAATAATGTCGAGGACCAAACTTACGACAATCAGCGAGCCGGCAAAGTCGCCCCGTGCCTAACCCGCCTGCATCATATGGCGCCGATAGACCTTTTCCAATTCGACAATCTCGATGGAAAACGTTTTTAAATGCAAGGCCATCTCAGTCGCCGCGCGTGACGCATCGCCACTCTTGACAGCCTCGATAACGGCATGATGCTCCCCGGGACCATGCAGAATGTCGAGGTCCGGGACAACAGTCATGACAATTTCCGCCGTAATCTTGAGCATCGAACGCACGATGGCCTCGAAAAAGAGATTGCCGCAAATATGGGCCAGCACCTTGTGTACGTTGGTCAGACGAGCGATCTGGTCAGGGGCCGACTTGAAGGCGACATGTTCATTGGCTTCGGCCTCGTCGAGACGCTTGAGATGCGTGGCGTTGAAGTTGAGTGCCGCCAGCCGCGCCACCTCGGGTTCGATAAAAAGGCGTACCTGGGAGACCTCGGTCATGGACAGCGTGTTGGTCTGGAAGAGATCGAGAAAGGCGTTGCCACATGACTGAGGGTCAGGTCGGTGACATACGCACCGCCCCCATGACCTTGGCGGATGGCGAGAAAACCGCTGAGTTCAAGCATGCGAATGGCCTCACGGATGACCCCTCGGCTAACCTGGAATTCGGCGGTCAGCTCGCGCTCGGACGGCAGCTTGCTGCCGGGCTTGAATTTTCCCGATAAAATAGCCGCTTTGAGTTGTAAGAAAACGTCTTCGGACGCTCTAGACGTTTTGATGGGAGTGAAATAGCCCATGGATACTCCTACTTTTGGAATTGTCGCCGGAGCTGAAAGCCCCCTTCGGCAAAGCCGGCAATTCGAATGTCCAATCGATGGATGGATATACCATGTATGAGAAATTATTGTTATTCTTTTAACATCATCATTTGTTGAAATGATAAAATTCGATAAATTTTATTCATATTTTATTGTTGACATCAAATGTTAGACCATATAATGATCGACCAAGTCAAGGGTGAACTCAGCATACCATCGGCAACAAATGTCTATTCCGTCAAAGTTGCGGGGGTTCTCTACGCATTCCCGGAAGTAAAGGTGTGACCGTAAAGTCTGACGTTGGTTTCGATCGTCACCACGATTTTTCATCTCAGCAACCGGACCGGCGGCTTGTCTTGGGACACGCCCGGGCCATAACGAAAGGAGTTCTACATGAAGTTCAGATTGATGGTTGTCGTGACCGTATTGGCGTTTTGCCTGGGAATCGCACCGGTTCACGCCGGCCCGGTGGAATTCAAGTTTGCCCACTTCATCAACCCCATCGAGCCCGGACCGGAATCAGGACTTTGGATTGAAAAGGATATCAGCGAGAAAATCCCCGACAAGGTCAAGGCCAAGTTCTTCCACTCCGGTCAGATGGGTAGCGCCATCGAAATCATCAAAAAAGTGCGCATGGGGGTTTTGCAAGGCGCTTACCTCACCGGCAACTACGCCCCCGAGTTGAACCCCAAGTTCGGCATCGGCACCTTGGCCTATTGCATGGACTCCTACGAAAAATGGGAAGCCCTTTTAGCCAATGAGGCGCTACGCAACGAGCTCTTCACCAGTCTTCAGGATAAGGGTTTGCTGGTTCTGGATCTTTGCTACTTCGGCCGCTACGGCATCGCCAGCACCAAGCCGTTCAAGAGCCTCGAGGAACTCAAAACCATGAAAATGCGCACCACCCAGGCACGCTACCCCCTGGCCTTCTGGAACGCCCTGGGCATGAACCCCCTGCCCATGGCCTGGGCGGACGTCTTCCCCGGCCTCAAACAAGGCGTGATCGACGGCACCGACCAGACCGAGAACGTCGCCCGCATGCGCTTGGCCGATGTCTGTAAATACTTCACCCACACCCGTCACATGGTGGGCCTGTTCTTCTTCCTGGTCAACGACAAGTGGTGGAACAAGCTTGAACCGGAAACCCGCGATGCCCTGCACGCGATCATCGCTGAAAACATGATCAAGGCCCGTGATGCCAGCAAGCAGCT
The DNA here is from genome assembly GCF_001311845.1 of Desulfosarcina cetonica JCM 12296. Classification (GTDB taxonomy): domain Bacteria; phylum Desulfobacterota; class Desulfobacteria; order Desulfobacterales; family Desulfosarcinaceae; genus Desulfosarcina; species Desulfosarcina cetonica. The sequence continues at coordinate 43,086 of NZ_BBCC01000002.1, forward strand.
GACCATCGAAGCCGATCCGGCCCTGAGGGAAAAAGGCGTAACCGTCTCCGATCTGGCTCCCGAGGAGATGGAGAAATTCAAGACCGCCGAAATGGCCGTCTGGAACCAGTTTGAAGGCGAAATCGGCAAGGATTGGATGGATAAAATCAAGGCGCTCACCGCAACGGTGAAATAGCACAGCTACCATCGAAAAAAGGGGTGCCTGCAGCAGGGCTGCGGGCACCCCCGTCACTGATCCCCACACGTTCACCCGCAAACGACAACGGTTGAATCGTGTCCGTCCCCAACGGCTTTATCGTTGAAAAGTAGCCCAAACGGCCACGTCCCGCCTCAAAATCAAAGCCGAAAATGCTTTCCCCCCGGCGATTCCGAATGTCGGCGCCGGAACACACCCCACAACAAGTGTATTCAAAAATTATTTCGTTGTTAATTTAATTAGATAAATTGTATTCAATATTTCTGTTGACATCAAACATCCGACCATATAATGTTTGACCAGCTAAAAAATCGTTTCCACAATGAAACGAAAGGCAGCGCACCGGCAAACCGTGCAAACGACAGTCTGTCCGCGATACGGGACCGATTGGCCGCCAACACTCCATAACAAAACAATATTATTGAAAATTAGTATACACCTTACCAGCAGCGGGCACCATTGCCGGACGGAATACAGGGATCTGTGTTTGGCACACATAAAAATTGGATTCATTTATTTTTTATACATTTTTTATTTACATATTAATTATTAATTTATTATATTACCGCTAAGGAGTAACGCCATGGCCATGAAGGATGTGTTACGGTTATCAGCCGCGAAAGTGCCAAACAAACCCGCGTTGATCTTGGATGAAAAGTCCCTCACTTACGCACAACTCAATCAGCGGGTGAATCAGTTGGCCCATGCAATGCTCAAAATGGATCTCAAACGCGGCGATCGCGCTGCCGTTCTGGTCCATAATTGCATCGAGTATTTCGAGATCTATATGGCGCTCTGCAAAATCGGCGGGGTCATGGTGCCGATCAACAACTTGCTGCGAATGAACGAACTGCAGCGTGATTTATCATACATCGCACCGCGATTTATCTTCTTTGCCGAAGAGTTCAGCAAGAAAGTGGACACGCTCAAGGAAGACATCGGTTCCCTGGAAGAATCGATTTGCATCGGCCAGGCATCGCTGCCCAATCATCATCAATACGAGGCCCTCTTCGAGGGACAAAGCGATGCCGAACCCGATGTTGCCATCGACGACAACGACCTGATGAGTATTTTTCTCACCTCCGGCACCACCGGCAAACCCAAAGGCGCCATGCGGACCCATCGTCACAACTATCTCAATGCGCTCTCCGGGGCCATCGAAATGAGCCTGCAGCCGGACGACCGCGTTCTGCTTCTCTTTCCGTTCTACCATGTCACCCTTGAAGACCGCCTATGTCATCTTCTCAGAGGCAACACGATCGTCCTGCGCCGCGAGGGCAACTTCGATCCTCAGGATGTGCTATCGCTTTTATCCCGGCATCGCATCACCATCTGCCAGTTTGTTCCCACCATGGTCAATACGCTGCTTCAGGGCGATCACATCGAGCAACACGATTTAAGCGCCCTGCGTCTGGCGCTTTATGCTGCCTCGCCCATGCCGGTCAACCTGCTCAAGCAGGCGCTGAAGCGAATGGATTGCGGATTCATGCAATTTTTCGGTCAAACCGAAACCGGTCCCATGACGACCGTCTTGCGGCCTGCCGATCATCTGGATGACAGTGATATCGGTGTTGAGCGTCTGGCCTCGTGTGGACGCCCGGCAGCCCTTTTCGAAGCCCAGATCGTCGATGAATTCGACCAACCGGTTCCTGCCGGGCAGGTCGGAGAATTGACCGTTCGCGGAGAGCCGTTGACCATCGGCTATTGGCAGCTTCCGGAAGAGACGGAAAAATTGATGAAGGGGGGCTGGCTGCATACCGGCGACTATGCCCGCCGGGATGAGGACGGGTTCATCTATATCGTCGACCGCAAAAACGACATGATCATCAGCGGCGGGAAAAATATCTACCCGCGTGAAGTCGAAGAAGTTCTTTACAGCCATCCGGCCGTGCTGGAGGCGACGGTGATCGGCGTTCCCGACGACCACTGGGGGGAGGCCGTGAAAGCCATCGTGGCGCTCAAGCCCGAAGAAACAGCCACCGCGGAAGACTTGATCGCTTACTGCAAGGAAAATATGGCCAGCTACAAAAAACCCAAAACGATCGAGTTCATGGCCGATCTTCCCAAAAGCCCCACCGGCAAGATACTCAAACGCGTATTACGCGATGAGTTTTGGAAAGACCGGGATCGCATGGTTTGATCGGCATTCGTCCCTCATCCGATTGACCATCGGCAAGGCGTGGCTGGATGAAAACTGGATAACGATCGAGGCCCTCACCGCAGCGGTGAGTAAATAAAACGTTTTAAGCCCAAAACCCCGCCCGTCAGACGTCTGGTCCCGGGCGGGGCACCTTGAAAGGGAAGATTTTATGAAGGCCGTCATCGCCGTCATCGATCGCCTGGAACGTTGGGGCATTCTGGTCAGTTTTGCCGTCTGCCTGGTGGCCCTGACCATCAGCATCACCACCCGCTATGTCTTCCAACGGCCCCTCACCTGGCCCGACGAACTGACCACCTACCTGTTCATGTTCATGACCTTTCTGGGGGCCAGCGCCTCCATCCAGAACGACCTGGAACTTAAAGTCGATGCCGTTTACATGGCCTTTCCCAGCCTTCGCTTCATCCTGGACCTGTTTCTCAACCTGGTCCGTCTGGCGGCGGCAATCACCTTCGTCTACACCGGTATCAAATTCATGCAGATCGAAATTGAAATGGAAACCGTCACCCCCATCCTGCAGATCCCGACCAGCATCGTCGCCGGCATGCTGCCCTTTTTCGGAATCCTCTTGGGCATCCGGTCTATCGAATGTCTGCGCCAGCTGATCTTTGAACGCGGGAAGAAAGGACGTTAGGCCATGGAATCGATCATTATGCTCGCCATCCTGTTCGGGTTACTCCTGCTGCGGATTCCGATCTACATCTGTCTTTACTTTACCGGCGTTTTGGGACTGTTGATCTTCACTGACATGGAGTTCATCTTCGTGGCCCAAACCGTGCTGCAAAAAATCGACAACTTCTCACTGATCTGCATTCCATTCTTCATCTTCATGGGATCGGTCATGGTTCGCGGACAGTCGGCAACCCGTCTGGTCGAGTTCGCCTGGAAGTTCGTTTCCTGGCTGCCCGGTGGGCTGGGCATCACCTCGGTCATCTCCTCGGGTGTTTTCGGCGCCATCAGCGGTTCGGCCATCTCCACCGTGGTCACCATCGGCGGCGTCATCTTCCCCCACATGGACAAGTACAAGTATCCCAAAGCCTTTTCCGTGGGCTTGGTCACCGCCGCTTCCATCCTGGGCATCATCATTCCGCCCAGCATCATCATGATCATCTGCGCGCTCACCGCCGGGGAGTCCGTGGTCCGTCTCTTTGCCGCCGGTTACCTGCCCGGGGGCCTGATCATGCTGATGCTTTCCCTTTACGCCTGGTGGGAATCCCACCGCAAGGGCCTGGGCCGGGAAGCGCTTGAACGCTTCGACTTCAAGGGCCTTCTCATTGCCGGCAAAAACGCCTTTTTCGCCGTCCTGATCATCGCCGTGCTCTTCGGCGGCATCTATTCGGGCGCCTTCACCGTCACCGAGGCGTCGGTGGTTGCCTGCGTGCTGGTCCTGATTGTGGAGATGGCCATCTACCGGGCGGTCAACCTTGTCGATCTCAAGGAACTGTTGATCTCCACGGGCGTGGTCAGCGGTGCCTGGTGATCACCGTATCCGGCGCCGGCGTCATCTCCGAATATATCATCCTGCAGCAAATCCCCCAGAAACTGCTTGAACTGGCCATGATTCACATCCCCAACCCATCGTTGTTCCTGGTCTTCACCTGCATCGTGCTCCTGATCGTGGGCACGTTCATGGACCAGATTGGCGCAATCATGATCCTGGTGCCGATCATGATGCCGATCGCCCGGCACATGGGCATCGACCCGATTCACTACTGCCTGCTTTTCAGTGTCGGGCTCGGTATCGGCTATATCACCCCGCCCCTGGGCCTGCTGCTTTACACGGCCCAGGCGGTCACCCGGGTCAGTTTCGTCCAGATCACCCGGGCGATCACCCCGGCACTACTCATTTACATCGTGGCCCTTTTCGTATTGGCCTTTGTCCCCTGGCTGACCACGTTCCTCCCCGATCTGATTTTGGGACCCCGGTAGCCGGTATCGATAGCAGACCATTTCATTCAGCAAAGAGGATCGATTCATGTTGGAAGCTATTTTAGTTGGCGAGACTAAAACGCGGGGCGCGGCCCGGTTCTTCGCCATGAGTTTTATCGGAATATTTTCATTTTTCGTTACGTTTGAGCTCAGTGGAAAAGACACATTCCTGGTCAACCATGTCGTTGGATGGGTTCGCGTCGGTCTTGCGCCCGTAATGAAATATATCATCTTCATCAATGCCATCATCAGCATTCTGGATTTATACATCAGAAGAGCACGCTTCTTTAGAAATGGCGCGAACATCTTCATGTCCACGGCAAAAATGGTCGGATTCGTTCTATTGACGATGGTTGTTTTCAACGTTGGTCCCGGCTTTTTGTTGGCCGATGGCGTTGGCCCCACGGTATTATTCAAAATTTTGATTCCCATTACGATTACCGTTGTCATCGCGGCGCTATTTCTGCCGTTTTTGCTGGACTACGGCTTGATCGATTTCTTCGGTGTGCTGGCCCGTCCGATCATGCGGCCTGTTTTCAAAGCCCCCGGGATTTCCGCCGTCATCGCCGTATCGGCCTTTTTGGGCAACTTCTCCATCGGCCACATCGCCGTCGACATGCTGCAAAGAAACGGCCGGTTGACACTCCGCGAATCGGTATTGATCGGCACTGGGTTTTGCACGGTTTCGGTGGGATTTCTAATGCTGTTGTCTTCTTCATTCGGACTGGGGGAGCACTGGAATTTCTACTTCTGGACGGCTTTTCTGATCACGATCTTGGTCACCATCGTCCAGGCCAGAATCTGGCCCACATCGGCAAAACCCGATGAATGCATGGAAGGCTGTACACCGAACCTGGAAAAGGAATTCAAGGCCGATCTGTTTAAAAACGCCTATCATGAAGGCGTGACGGTGGCCCAGAACCAGAAGTCCTTGATCTCTCGTGAAACAATCATTTTAAAAGAGACACTGCTGATTGTCGCGGCGTTTGCCACAGGGGTTAACTTCTTTGCTGTCGCCGGTATTCTGATCAATCAATACACACCGTTGATTCAATACTTCGCCTACATGTTCCACCCCCTTTTAATGCTGATCCAGATTCCCGCAGCAGATATCCTGGTCGCCTCCCAAGCCTGCGCGATTTCCTTTCTGGACGTCACCTTGCCGATGATCGTGGCCGCACAAGGGGGAGAAATGGCGATGGCCACGAGATATGTGATGGCGGTGGTGCCGGTATCGGCAATCATTTTCCTGAGCGGATTTATCCCCTGCATCATGTCAACCAGCATTCGCGTCTCCCTGCTTGAAATGATTGTCATCTGGTTCGAAAGAATCATCCTCACCATCCTCATCGCAGGAATATTTGCACTGCTCTACTTTTAAGACCAAGGCACAAGAAAAAGAATCCGGGGGCACCGCGTGGGTGCCCCCGGAATGATTTTACCGGCGCCCTTATCCAAGCGCCTGAATAAAAAAACCGGCGACCTGCTCCAACCACCGCATCCCCTGGCCGGTCAGCCGAACACGACCCTGTTCGGTCCGGACCCATCCCCGCTCCCGCAAGAAGACCAGTGTGTTCCCGAAATGATCAAAGAAATCGAAACCGAACCGCTGCCGGAAACAAACCGTGTCGATGCCATCGGTCTGGCGCAGGCCAAGATAGATCGCCTCGATGAGCTGCTGCTCACGGGTCAGGATTTCCGTCTCCGCCACCGGCAAATGACCGGCACGCAGATCGGCCAGGTAGGCGGACAGGTCGCGATGGTTCCACCAGCGCCGGTTGTCCCGATAGCTGTGAGCGGCCGGTCCGAAGCCCAGGTAAGGCGCAAAATTCCAGTATTTCCGATTGTGGCGCGAACGCCGGTCGATCCGGTTGCCGGGTGAACGGCGGGCAAAATTGGAGATTTCGTACTGAGGGTAACCATGTGCGTTGAGCCAGTCGATGGTCAAGACAAACAGGTCGCCAACCTGGGCCTCATCCGGTGCGCTGACCAGGCCTTGATTCACCTTTTGCATGAGCGGTGTGTGCGCTTCCAAGGTGAGGGTGTAGCAGGAAAGGTGCTCGGCGCCTAAAGCGACAACCGCTTCCAACTCCGTCCGCCAGGCAGGCCAGGCCTGGCCCGGCAACCCGTAGATCAGGTCCAGACCGATATTGTCGAAACCGGCCGCCCGCGCCCCGTGGAAGGTCGTCCGGGCCTGGACGGCGGTGTGGATGCGGCCCAAAAAGCGCAAGCTGGAATCGTTGATGGATTGCAGTCCGATGTTGAGACGATTGACGCCAACCCGGCGGTAGCCGTGCAGCGATTCTGAATCGACCGTGCCGGGGTTGACCTCCAGGGTAATTTCGGCGTCGGCGGCAATGATGAAACGCTCACGGAGAGTATCCAGCACCCGCTCGATCTGCCCGGGTGAGAGAAGCGATGGGGTGCCCCCGCCGAAATAGACCGTATCGGCGGAAGCCATCGCGCCGTGGCGATGCGCGATTTCGCTTAAAAGGGCATCTATATAAGCGGGAATCCGCCGCGGATCGGTAACAGAGTAGAAATCGCAATAGGGACATTTGGCCTGGCAGAACGGCACATGGATGTAAATCCCGGCGGCCGCGGCTTCAATGCCAGGGATGGCGGGCGCCGGATTTGGGCGTTCATTTGGCATGGACCCTGGGTGTCGCCGACCCGCCCGCCGGGTCATTTGGATGCATTTTGCCCCAATTCCAGCCCCAGATCCAAGGCCTGGCGGTTCATCTCCAGAAACCCCCTGGGAATGCGGGTCTCCAAAACCTTCATGATCGCCTCGGGCCGTACCAGGTCGGTCAGCCCGACCACCGCCCCCAGCATGCAGATGTTGAACACGATCGGCTTGCCGATCTTCTCCATCACCGTCTGGTACATGGGCAGCTCCCGCTGGATCGCGTCCACCTTCACCTGCAGCGATACGAAACGCGGATCGGTGACCAACAGCCCGCCGGGCCGGATAATGGCGTAGAACGTGTTGTAGGCCTCCTGGGTCAGGCACACCAGCACGTTGGGCTGGATCACCTTGGGAAAGTTGATCGGCGTGTCGGCGATGATCACATCCGAGCGTGTCGCTCCCCCTCTGGCTGCCGCGCCGTAAGCCTGGGTCTGCACCGCCTCCAGCCCCTCGTACAGCACTGCCGCCTCGGAGAGAATGATCGCCGCCGTGATCACGCCCTGACCGCCAGAGCCCGAAAATACCATCCTGCATCGTTCCATCTACTCTCCTCCCATGGCCTTTTCGATGATCCGGTCGTATTCGCTGCAGTATTCGGGCTTGTCCACCTGCACGAAAATTCCCCGCTCGATCAACGCGGGATTCTCCTGTTTGGCTTTGGAGCCGATGGGCGTGGTCATCTCCTTCATGCGCGCCATCATCTCCACGGCCCCGCCCTGTTTGTTCTTGCGGCCGAAGTAAGTCGGGCACTGGCTCATGATCTCCACCACGGAGAACCCCTCGTGCAGAATCGCCTCGCGGATCAGCTCGGCCATCTGCTGCACGTGGTAGGTCGTCGTGCGGGCCACGAAGGTCGCCCCGGCCGACTTGGCCAGTTCCACGATGTCGAACCCCTGGTCGATGTTCGTATAGGGCGCCGTGGTGGCCATCATCCCCGGACCGGTCAGGGGCGAGTACTGCCCGCCGGTCATGCCGTAGATGCGGTTGTTCATCACGATCGCCGTGATATCGATGTTGCGCCGGGCCGCGTGATGAAGTGGTTGCCCCCGATGGAGAGCGCGTCCCCGTCACCCATGGGCACGACCACGTTCAGCTCCGGTTTGCTCAGCTTGACGCCCGTGGCAAAGGCCAGCGCCCGACCATGGATCGTGTGCAGGGTATGAAAATCCATATACCCCGAAATCCGCGACGAGCAGCCGATCCCCGAGACCATCACGATCTCGTTGCGACTGATGCCCAGCTGCTCCACCGCCCGGATCATCCCGTTGAGCACGATCCCGTGACCGCAGCCGGGGCACCACATGTGCGGAAAAAACCGCTGGCGGATATAGTCCTTGACGGCCATGCTACACCCCCTTGCCCTTGATCAGGCGCAGTATGCTCTTGATGTCCGTGGGGGTGATAAACGCCCCGTCGATACGATTGGCCAGAAACACCCGCTCCGGATGGCGCAGCGCGTGCTTGACCATCTGGCAGACCTGGCCCATGTTCATCTCCACCACCACCGTGTAGTGGGCCGTGTTGCAATACTGGCGCACCACGTCGGCCGGAAACGGCCACAGGGTCTGCAGCTCCAACAGGCCGATCTTGTGGCCCCGGGAACGCAGCCCCTCCACCACGTGCAGGGACGATCGTGCCGACGAACCGTAGCTCACCAACACCGTTTCGGCGTCTTCCAGCTGGAAGGTCTTGTAGCGCGCCATTTCGTTGGCGTTGTTCTCGATTTTATCCACCAAATGGCGCAGCAGACCGTGCACGATCTGGGGATTGTCCGAGGGGAACCCCCACATATCGTGCACCAGCCCGGTAACGTTGTAGCGGTGCACCCCGCCGAAATCGCTCATGGGCAGCCGGCCGTCCTCGCGGGCAGATAGGGATGGTAGTCCACCCCCTCGCGCACCGCCGTGCGCAGCCGCTCCACCAACGGGATTTCCCCCGCCTCGGGAATCTCCAGGCGCTCACGCATGTGGCCCACCACTTCGTCGAAAAGCAGCACCACCGGCGTGCGGTAGGTTTCGGCGATGTTGAAGGCCTCCACGGTCATGGCAAACACGTCTTGGTGATTCGAGGCCGTCAGGGCCACGATGCTGTGATCCCCGTGAGTGCCCCAGCGGGCCTGCATCACGTCTCCCTGGCTCACATGGGTCGGCACCCCCGTGGAGGGACCGCCGCGCTGAACGTTGACGATCACGCAGGGAATCTCGGCCATCACCGCATACCCCAGGGCCTCCTGCTTCAAGGAGAACCCCGGACCCGAGGTGGCCGTGAGGACCTTCTTGCCGGTCAGGGACGCCCCGATGATGGCGCACATGCTGGCGATCTCGTCTTCCATCTGGATGAACTTGCCCCCCCGCTGGGGTAGCCGCGCCGACAAATGCTCGGCGATCTCCGTGGATGGCGTGATCGGATAGCCGGCGAAAAACTCCAGCCCCGCGTAAAGCGCCCCTTCCACGCAGGCCTCGTTGCCTTGGATGAATTTGATCTGTCTGCTCATTGGTCTTCGTCCTTCGCCTTGCGTCCCTCGTCCGTCGTCCCCGCTTCCACCTCCACCTCGATGGCCAGGTCCGGACAGCGCAGCTCGCACAACCGGCAGGCAATGCAGTCTTCAAGGCGCACCGCCACCGCCTTCTCCTGGGCGTCCAGTTCCAGCACCTTTTTCGGACAGAAGGCCACGCAAATCCCGCAGCCCTTGCACCAATCGCGATTGATGCGGTGGGCTTTCATTTTTTTCTTTGGCATGTCGTGTCTCTAACGTTGGAGGCACGGATAAAAGGGGGTTCCCGTTTTTCCGCAGCCTCTAATTTTGACGGATTCGTAAAAAACCCGATATCGGCGTTACGCTTCATCCTTCGTCATTGCGGAGTACGCTAAGTACGCCTCATTCCTCAGGATTCGCAAGCCTTGATCTCGGGCTTTTTACGAATCCGTCGGAAATGCGACTTTTTACGAGTGCATCAATTTTGATTCCGGCTACAGCCGGCGGCCGTCCCTATAAATAGAGCCCGTCATAGAAGCTGATCCGGCACTTGTCAATCAAAAGCCGGGTTGTCCATACACTTTTTCCCATGGACGTCGGCGGCGACCCTTTTACAGGGCCGCCCACCTCATAAGGCGATATTGTACTTTGAAATTCCATAACGCAACCGCCCCCTGGACAGCCCCAGCATTTTTGCGGCCCGAAGCTGGTTTCCCTTGGTAATTTTAAGCGCTTTTTCAATTACTCCCTTGGTGATTTCATCCATGGAAATACCGTCATCGGACAAATTGATGGTAAAAACGGTTTCGGAGTTTGTATTATAATCATCAAGCATGAGCATTTCAGGGGTAATCGTCGTCTTATCCGCCAAAAGAACGACCCGTTCCATGATATTCTTGATTTCCCGGACGTTTCCGCGCCACTCGCGATTGATCAAAACATCCAGGGCCGCCTGGGAAATCCGATTTACCTTTTTATTGAATTTCGTGCTGAAGATCTCCATGAAATACTTCACGAGGGGGATAATGTCGCGCCTTCGCATTTTCATTGACGGGACGCGAATCGTGATGACGTTCAGACGGAAAAACAGATCTTCGCGAAAATTTCCTTTCTTGACTTCCTCGGAGAGGTCCCGGTTGGTGGAGGCGACCACCCGGGCGTCGCTGATTTCCTGGGTCGTGCCGCCGACTTTGAAGTAGGTTTTGTTTTCCAGCACGCGCATCAGCTTGACTTGGGCCTGCATGTTGATTTCACCGATTTCGTCAAGCAGCAGGGTGCCGCCATTGGCCAACTCGAAAAAGCCGAGCTTTTTTTGATCCGCGCCGGTAAACGCGCCTTTTTCATGGCCGAACAGCTCGGACTCGATGAGGTCTTTTGGAATGGCCGCGCAGTTGATTTTTAGAAACGGTCCGTCACGCCTAGGGCTGTTGTAGTGGATCGTGTGGGCGATCACCTCTTTGCCGGTGCCGGTTTCCCCTTGAATCAAAACAGGTGTATCGGGACTTTTGGAGACATTTTTGGCCATGTCGAGAACACGGCGGATTTCCTCACTTTCGGCGATGATATTGCTGCACGGCGGGTTGGTCGCCTGGTTGCGGAGTTTCAGATGGCTGACTTCCCGGGTAAGCTTGATGTGTTCATTGGCCCGCATCAGACTTAAAAGGATCTCATCATTTTTATAAGGCTTTTGAAGGTAATCGAAAGCGCCCATCTTGACGGCGTTAACAACCGTCTTGATCGTACCAAAGGCGCTGAAAAAGATAATGACGATCTCAGGCGTTATCTCCAAAATCGTTTTCATTATCTCCAGCCCGCTCATATCGGGCAGTCGGTAATCCAAAAAAGCGATATCATAATGGTGCTTCTTGATTTTATTGAGGGCATCCTTGCCGCAATTGCTGATCGTGGCCTCATATCCATTTTTTTCGATAAGCCGTTTCAGGGAGCTTAGGATAAACTGATCGTCGTCGATGATTAACACGCTGTGTTTCATGTTGAATTCTGATTATTGGATTTTGTTTTGAAGGTGATGCATATTTGTGTGCCTTCATCCTCCGTGCTGTCAACCACCAGGGATGCGTCATGATCCCTGAGGATCCGATAGGAAGAATAGAGCCCCAGCCCTGATCCGGTTTCTTTTGTCGTGAAAAAGGGATCAAAAATCTGCCCCATATTTTCAGGCGCTATTCCGCATCCGGTGTCTTTGATGCGGATTTTTACACACGCGTGGTCCTTGTCTTTGGTTTCCTTCATTTTTGTCACCCGGGTACTCACCGAAAGCATGCCGCCGTTCTTCATGCTCTCCATGCTGTTGATGAACATGTTCAGCAACACCTGATTGATCAGGTTGCCGTCGATGTATACGGGGGGCAGATGTTTGGCCAGACTGAGTCTAAGTTGAATGCCCGATCTTTTCAGCTTGTTTTTCAAAAGTTGCAGGGCGCTTTGGACGATCATATTGATGTCTTCTTCACCAAACACGGGATTCCCGGGATTCGCAATATGAAGCATCTTCTGTACGGTTTCCTCCACCATGGAGGCACCGCGCATGATCTCCTTGGCAATCATGCGGTACTCTTTGCTGATACTTTTCTCTTCAAACAAAAACTGCGCGTTGGAACTGATCCCCGTAATCGGGTTTCTAATTTCATGGGTCAATTCCGCGGCAAATTTGCCCAATGCGGATAACCGCTCAAAACTCTGGAGCTTTTGCTCAAACTGCACCTTTTTGGTGATATCCCGCACGACAGCGACACCGTAGACGATATCGCTCTCCCCCGCTTTCACGAAGGAATATTTGCTCTGAACGATTTTTTGTTTGCCGTTTCTCGTCAGGGTGATGATTCTCGGTAAAAATATTTTTTTGCTTCAAAAGGGGATCGAACATGGGACACCGGCTGGAATCGCACAGGCACTGGCCGTTGGGAAGACAGCTTTTATAGAGCTTCTTGCAGGATTCGCCGATCGCTCTTCCCTTATCCCAACCGGTAAACTGCTGGGCGGCATCGTTGATGTCCATCACCTTTCGGTCGGGCCCAACGATGATGATACCGTCGTCGGAATCCTCGAAGATGGAATGCAGGCTGCCCTCATTATTGGTCAGCCGATTGAAATAATAGGTGTTATCGATTGCCAGGGCGAGATGATACAAAATTAAAGCGAGTGTTTCTTTATCGCTTGTGGAAATGGTGGGCAATCTTGTGAAGAAGCTGATGTACCCGCTTGCGTATTTGGATTGAATCGGCAAGATCACCTGGTTCTTGGCCCGCAGGGACTTCAGTTTGGCTCTTGCCGCTTTATCCGGCACTTCATCGACGGCAAAAATCTTAATTTGATTTCGGCTTAAAAAGGCCTTGTCAGGCTGGATGCCCTGAAGGGCCGAATCGTCATTTTCCTTTTTGTATACTTCCGTTTGCTCCTTGTTTCCGTATAAAATGAATTTGTGGTGGATCCCATTGAATTGTCCAAGGACGTTGATCAGGATTTCCTCCAAAAATTCCTTTAGATTCAGATGCCGCTTGTTGATGTAGACCGATCTCAACCTTGAGAGTAAATACGCCTGTTCACTGATCTTTTGAATGATGTTCCTTGGTGATGACCGTAAATCCCGGCCCTCCAGATAGTACCTCGCGATTTCACGGTCATCAATGCTCTCGCACATCGGCAGCATGTTCAGCGGGGTGAAGACGACCTTAACGCTGGATACGTGCGTGTTGATGACGATATCGATCACCTTGTCCTTTGGGTCAAGTTCATTGAGCAGGCTGTGCAATTTGAAATACTGAAACGCCACGTCAATGTAATTGGCCCTAGTATAGGACATGATGATCTGGTTGAAATACTGTTCGATATCCCCAAATTTCCTGATCTCAACGGTTTTATTGAATTTCCTGATTTCGCTGCACCAGTATTCGGCAATATAGGCATCATCCACAAAATAGGCTGCATGCTGTTTTACCATCATCGTATGGACCTGGAACGAGGTACGCCGACGGTTACCCGCAAACGGCATTTAGTCATGCTAATAATATTTATATCATAATTTTTTAGAACTACCTGAACGATAATTATCACCTCATCCCGCTTTGATCAAACCTGAGATTTTTTTTGCATGCCCTTCACACTGATCCCGGTGATCTTTTCCTGGCTGAAATCAAACAAGAGGGCCTTTTTCAGGCCGTTTGTCAAGACCACCTGGTTGGTATCCGTCACCCTCCCGATAACGCGGGCGTCCACGTTCACCCGCATAAACGTATCGATCAGGGCAGGCGCCGCCTTTTCATCGGCGGACAGAACAAACCCGTAGCTCTGAAAGCAGACGATCCATTTTTCGAAATCGATGCCGTCCGGTACGGGTATTTTCTGAAGATCGATCTCCGCTCCCGTGCCCGAGTTTTCCATCATGATCGCCATGGTGCCGATCAGCCCGCCGTTACTGATGTCCTTGCAGGTCTCCGCGAGACCCTGCTCGGCGATTTCAGGCAAGACCGCCATTCGTTTTTGGATCTGATCCGGGCGCTTGCCGGAATTGGCGTCCCAACTCATGACGCTTTTGCATCCGGCCCGGCCATCCAAGTCGATGGCCGCGATGATTTGCTGTCCGGCCTTGGCGGTATGGCTGCGCATGACCTTCTTGGCGAATCCCAAGGTGGCCACGGACAACGCCGGCGTGGGGCTGTCGGGATGCAGATGCCCGCCGACCATGGGTACGCGGAGCTTTTCGCAGCCGTTTTTCAGGCCTCTGATCATTTCCCTGCGCATGGCTTCATCCCGGCAGGCCAGAACGTTCACCATGGCCATGGGGCGGCCTCCCATGGAATAGATGTCATTGGCGCAGACCATGATGGATGCCTTGGCGGCGGCGTATGGCTCGTTCTCCAACAGGGTCGCCATCATGCCGTCCGCGGCCAACAGCAAAAACCCGTCGGAAAAGGGAATCACGGCGGAATCGTCCCCGAAGTTGGGCAACTGGATTCCGGTTGCATCGAGCAGGAGCTGCTCGAATACATCCTGAATCGGGGCCTTACGGGTGATGCCGGGGTATTGTTTCAGGATCGTTTTGATCTTTTCCGGATCATGTTCTTTGTGCATGGTGGTTTCCGTTTCTCATGGGTTGCAAACCGGGAAGCGGCAAGGGACCGGTCAGGGACGGATCGGGCCGCCGCACCCGTGCCTGGGTTTTGTTCGTGGCCTCACCGGTTGACAGGTCCGCCTCCATCCAGATGTGTCGTTTACCGTGATAGATCAATATCTCGCCAAACGGCCGCCACCCGATCCGCTTGAAGAAGTTGATGTTCTCCTCCTGAATCATGGCCGTGAAGCTGCTGCACTTTTTTTCCTTCACCAGGCGCATGGCGCCCTTGACCAAAAGGTAGCCAACCCGGGTTCCCCGATATTTTTTTCTCACCGCGAGCCTGCCGCCGACCCACGCATGATCGCTGGTGGGAAAGACGCGCACGACACCGGTGATTTCTCCGTTCATGAGTGCAATCAGGTACAGGGACCTGAAATCGTCGCCGTCCCGGTCCGTATCGGCGAATAGGTTTTGTTCCACGACAAAGACTTCCCTGCGAATTTCAAAAACCTTCCTGATTTCGTCATCCGAACCTGCCGGTCTGATGGTGATCTTGCTCATTTTTCGTATCCATTCATTGGGTTGAAGTGGCCAATGGTTTGTAAAGCATCGCACGGTAAGCGTTTACAGGGTGCCGTAGATGCGAGGCTTCGGGCACGCAGACGTATTTGTCATACTTCAAGTGCCCGGTAACAAAGCAGATGCGGTACCCTGTGAACGCTTACCATTTTTCAAACTCCGCCAGCGCCGAACAGGCGCCGCAACGCACGCATCCCGCCCGGCTTTGGCGGGAAGACATGCCATTTTGTTGATTGATGTCACTCACCTTTTCATAGAGGAAAAGCATCGCATCCGGATCGGGCGGCGTTTTGTCCGCCATTGCGGTTCCGGGGATCGGCCGGAAGGGAACCAGAAAAGGATACACCCCCGCCTGCCCCAGAAACCTTGCCGCATCAACGATGGATTCCATGCGCTCCCCCAGGCCCGCGATCAGAAAAGTGCTCACCTGGTTGGGGCCGAACAGTTGCACGGCCTTTCTCCATGCGCTTTCATACCGTTTCAGGCCAAAGGCCGCCTTGGCGGGCGCGATCCTGGCAAGAATATCCATGTCAAAGCTTTCAATGTGCAGCCCGATGGTATCAAGCCCCGCGTCTTTGAACTCTTCTAGTTCCGCAGCGTCCTCGGGCGGCTCTATCTGCACGTGAACGGGAATGTTCACCTGTTTCTTGATCTGCCTCACGCAATCGGCGATGTACGCAATGCCGCGCCGGGACGGATTCACCGCACCGTTGGTCAGCACAAGATGCTTGATCTTGTTGGTTTCCCGGGCTTTCTTTGCGGTTTCGGCAAGCTGGCGGGGCGTTTTGAGAGCCAGGGTGGCGCCCGCCTGCAAGGACAGCTCAATCCCGCAAAATTTGCATCGGTTCTTGCTGTTCCAATAGACGCATTTTTGAATCACCGTGCTTGCCAGGCAGTCCTTGCCGTGCAGCAGGGCGATTTTTTCATCCGGATGTCGTCGCTCGTGCGGCAATCGTAAAATCCCGCCGCCGGCACAGGGCTGACGGCCGTGACCGCCTTTCCGTTTTTGAAAAGGGTTGGCCGGCCGCCCCGCTCCCGGATGGCGTAGGGCGAACGGTTGACATAGGCGGCGCTGCAGGGCACGTTCACGGCAACCCCCCCGATCAAGATGCAAGTTCCTTCGGCCGGCCCGGCGCCGCCTTTGCGGTTGTCGTTGCCGGGGTTCAGGCGCGCGCCCAGGCATTGCAACGCGTTGATGATCTGTCCGTTGTGCATGGTCACATCGCAATCGATACGAGGATGATGGTTTTGCCGATGGCGTTGGTAATCACGTTTTCGGCCACTGCCCCCAGCTTTGTGATCGGGAGCTTGACCTGTCTGCGTTTTGCGATCACGATGGAACCGTACTGATGGTTGTAAGCCTCTCGCAAAATGCAGGCGGCCACGTCCAGATCCCGGACGACGATTTTCTCCTTGATGCTGCTGCCGGAAAAACCGTTTTCCTTCAATATCTCCCTGGCGGAGGTGAACACGTCCTGGCAGCTGAAAATATCTTCCTCCTTCATCCCCTTGGCCTTGAAATGGTCGTCAAGGATTTTATCGATATTGATCTTGTCTTCGCTTGACAGTTCGATCTCCTCGGCACCGATATCCAGGTCGCTTGACCGGATGCAATGGAACAGGGTCAACTGCATGCCCGCGTTGGGGTTCATGGCTTTGCCCACATAAGTCGCGAGTTTTTTCGAATGCTCCAGATCGTCCAGACATACAAGAATCTTGCTTGGCATACGCGGTTCCTCCGTTTGTTGCGCGTCCATCCTTGAAAGCCATCCGGATGGACATGGGTTGTGTTTTGCATGTGGCTATCCCGGCGCTTTGGCCAAAAAGCGAAGTACTTCTTTTCTGATCCGATTACACGCCGGACTCGTCCGATCCCTGGGTCTGGGACACGGCACGTCAAAGATCCGTGCAATGGACGACGGCCGTTTGGAAAGCGCGATAATTCTGTCGCTCAAAAACACGGCTTCATCCACGTTATGGGTCACGAAGACGATGATTTCCTTTCTTTCGAGCCATATCTTGAGCAAGAATTCCTGCAGGTGGTTTCGGGTTTGGCTGTCCAGGGAACCAAAGGTTCGTCCATCAGGACGACCGCCGGTTCGCCGATCAGGGTTCGCGCAATGGCGACCCGCTGGCGCATGCCGCCGGACAACGCGCCGGGGTACTTGTTTTCAGCCCCCTTTAAACCGAACTTCTCCAGATAGGCCATGGCGGTGCGTTTGCGTTCGGCCTTGTCGACGCCCCGGATTTCCAGCGGGAATTCGATATTTTTACGGGCCGTACGCCAGGAAAAGAGCGCGTACTCCTGAAACACCAGCCCGATTTTTCCCTTGCGGTCAATCAGGTTCTCCCCGTTCAACAACACCTGGCCGTCCGACGCCTTTTCAAGGCCCGCAATGATCCGCAAAAGGGTTGTCTTGCCACAACCGCTTTTGCCGATAATGGAAACGAATTGGCCGTCCTCGATGTGGCAATCGATATGTTGCAACACCTCGGTGCGGTCAGCACCGCTATCGCCTGTATAGGTTTTACTCAAGCCGACCAGAGAAAGACTCATTTCGCTTACCTGTCCACCGGTTGCCACTGCATGAGTTTTTTTCGATGCGGTGAAAACCGCTGTCGATGACCAGCCCCATGAAACCGATCACCAGCATTCCCGCGATAATCTCATCCGGCCGTTGAATGTCCCGGGCCGTCATGATCATGTATCCCAGGCCGTATCCGGACTTGATGCCCGCAAACTCCGCGGCCACCAGGGTCATCCAGCCGATGCCGATGCCGATGCGGATGCCGACCAAAATCAGGGGCAAGGCCCCGGGAATCAGCACCTTGAGAAAAATATCCTTTTCCCCGGCGTTTAGGGTTTGTGCCGCCTCGATATAGATCGGGTCAATGGCGCGAACTCCTGAAATCGTGTTCATGAGGCTGGGAAAAAAAAATCCCTAAAAAGATGATGAACGCCGCGGATTTGAGGCCGATGCCGAACCACAGGATCGAAATGGGAATCCAGGCCAGGGGGGGAATGGGCCTCAGGATTTCGAGCAAGGGCCAGACCATTTTTTGCAACCGCCGGGACCAGCCCAATACCAGGCCCAGGGGGACGGCCAGAACGACTGCGGCAACAAATCCCGTGAACACGCGACACAAGCTCCAGGCCACATGGTTGTGCAGCAGGCGGCCGGGCGGCATGCCGATCACCGCCAGATCCCGCAGCCCCTTTGCGATGTCAATGGGCGGCGGCAGCTTGTAGACCGGCAGCCCCCCCCAAACGGAGAGTCCCTGCCATACTACGAGAATGCCAATCAGGGGAATAAGGTAAACCATGTCAGTCGGTTTTCTCCTCTGTCAGCACATCCGCAAGGATTGTCGTATCGATGAAGTCCTTGACAAAGGCCTTGGCATCGGGCACCCGGATGTATCCGATCTTGTTTAAAAACGCGACATATTCGATTTCTCCGTCAATACTCGGAACAACCGTGTAGGTAATGTTTTTCATCGCCAGGGCCACGGTTTCCCGGTCCATCCCCGAGTACTTCACCCCAATATCGATGGCCTGCTCCGGGTGTTGCCCGATGAAATGGGTTGCCCTGACGTGCGCCCGGACGATTTTGACCGCATCCTCGGGGCATTTTTCCAAAAAGCGGCGATGGGCCGCCAGCACGCAACACGGATGATCCGGCCAGATATCGTGGGAGCTGGCCAGGATTTTACCGGCCTTGAGGGTGACCGCCTTGGAGACAAAGGACTCCCACACAATAAAGCCGTCGATCTGCCCGGTTCTGAGCGCGCCGATCATCTCCGGCGGTTTGACAACGATCGTTTTCAGGTCCGTTTCGGTGAGATTGTATTTTGTCCGCTCCTTTTGCAGCAGAAAGTCCTGCACCGTGGAATGGCCGGGTATCGCGATGGTCTTTCCCCGCATATCCGCGAGGTTATTGGCGTCAAGAAGGCGGTTAACGACAATCGCCGACCCTTCGGTGTTGACCTGGGCCAACACCCTGACGGCTGTCTTGTTGTTGGCGACCGCCGTGGTGGCCGGCGCCTCGCCCACGTACCCCACGTCCAGATCCCCGGCGGCAAAGGCGATCATCTCCTCCGGCCCGGCCTTGAAGATCCCGCCGACGCGAACGTCCAGCCCCTGGTCGTTGAAGTACCCCTTTTCCAATGCCGTCCAGCAGGCCAACTGGTGCAGATCGCCCTGCAAATAGCCGATGCGGATAGGTTGCGCCGCCAGCCCAGGAAAACAGAAGCCGGCCCAGACGAAAAACACGATGATTGCGATCAGACTCCTTTTCTTCATGACAGTGACTCCCTCCTGGTTTGCCGATTCGACGGATTCGTAAAGCGCCCGAGATCAAGCTTGCGAATCCGTAAGGAATGAGGCGTACTTGGCGTACGCCGCAGTGACGACGGATACGCTTAAACGCCGATATCGGGCGCTTTACGAATCCGTCATCAATGACAGGTGACGACTTCGTAATACCGGTTGACCGCCATTCCGGCGAACAGCACCGCGCCCGGGCAGGGAACCACGTATTTGCGACTGAACTCGGCCCCGATGATGTTGAAAAACTCCAGGCAAGCGGAACAGATGTAGTTGGTCTTGGCAATGGAGTAAGGCACAATGGCATCGTTTTCAGTGATAAAATACTCCGGCTCGATGAAGTTGGCGTGGTTCAGACAGTGCACGGTGAAAAGGTCCTTGTAGGTGGTACCCATAATGCCCATGATCTTGAGCCATCGGTCCTGCGCTTCATTTGGCTCGTCATCCACCGCCTCCCACGCCGCGGGCTTGCGTTGGTGGTAGCGCGGTTTGTGGTCCAGGCTGGATCGGTCGAGCCGTCGGGGTTTGGGCAGGGTTTTGGGCCGAAACGCGCTCTGGGTGATGATCGTGTTCGGCGTCAGGCCATACTCACCCAGGTGCCGCGCGCTGATGACCAGATACTTCCCGGCATGCTCGGAGGCGCCGTACCAGGAAAGCTGCCGTCGGCACAGGTCATAGCGCTGCCAGGCATCGGGCGCCACGTATCCGACCTCCACGTGTTTGGAAAGCGGGAGACAAACCGCCTTTTGCGCATTTGCCGTCTTGATGTTCTTTTCCTCGAGCGCCTTGATGAGGGTATTGACTTCTGCCTTTGTCGCCCAATAGGTGTATTTCTGGTAATTCATGGTGTCCCGCCTATATTTAGCCCCATGGACAGCGCAATCAGCTCGGTAATATCCGTCATTTTAACCGGCGATTGAATCGCGTTGATCCCGATCTGAAGCCCCTGGTAGCAAAAGGGACAGCAGGAGACCAGGCGCTCGGCCCCTTTTTCCTGGGCGTCTTCCACCCGTTTTTGGGCCATCAGGTTCTGGATGTCGGAGAAGCCGGCCTTCAACCCGCCGCCCGCACCGCAACAGCGGGAGAACTCCCGGATGCGGTCCATTTCACGAAATTCCAGGCCGGGGATGGCCTCCAGGACCTTTCGGGGTGCGTCGTAGACGTTGCTGTGGCGACCCAGATGACAGGGATCGTGATAGGTCGCCGTAGCCGGCACCGCGTTTTTCAGGATCAGCTTTTTCTCATCGATCAAACGGCTCATCAGTTCCACCGTATGCAACACCTCCATGTTGAGTTTTCCGACCCTCACGTAATCTTCCTTGATGGTCTTGAAACAACCGGCGCAGGAGGTGACGAGCATCTTCACGTTCAATGAATTGAACATCTTGATGTTGTCTGCGGCCAGGCGCTCGAATTCATGGTCGCCGATTCTCAAGAGAACGCTGCCGCAGCATTTTTCAATTTTTCCCAGGATGCCGAACTTCAGACCCAGGGCGTTGAAGATATTGATGGTATTGATGCCGACTTCCTTGACGTTGATGTCATAGGAGGCGGTGCAGCCCACAAAGTAGAGAATGTCGACCGCCCCGGGCGCTTCGAGCGTCTTGCTTTGCTTGTTGGATGTTAACGTTTTCTTTGCCGCCGGCGTGCCGCCGGTATTGTCTTGATGTTGAAGCATGGTCTTGACCCTCATTTATTCATTTGGGGTTTCAGCATGATCGGGATCTCGTCGATCCGCCCGGCTTTTTTGCAGTTCTGGTCCATTTGGCGCGGTGGCTGCGGGGTTGCTGCCAGGGGTTGTCATAGGACTTGGTGCTCGTGACCAGGCCCAACTGGGTATCCAGGGGACCGTAGCCGGCGTTGATGATGGATCTTCGGATCGCCTCGTAAAGCTCCACCGTATCGATGTTGGACGGACATACGAAATGGCATTGGCGACAGGTGCTGCATTCATACAGGTCCCTGGCAAAATTGCGAATGTACGCATCGGACACGGGTTGCGGACAAAAAAGCTTGGCCAGAAAGGAGCCGGGTTTGAAAATCTTCAACAAGAGGCTGTTTTGGGCGTTGATGATTTTTCTCAGCTTCCTGAGCTTGCCCCTGGGCGTGATATCCTCTTTTTTATCGAAAACGTACACGGGGCACCACTTGACGCATTCGCCGCACCGGGTGCAGGCGTCCGCCTCCATCAGTTGCAAACGGCTGAGGTTGCTGAAATCGATTTTTTGGGTTTCCTTTTTCTCTTCACTCATTGAAGCGTCCTCTCGAAAGCAATGCCAAGACAGGCGTTAATACCGGGTATAATGCTGCTCCGTGGAAACGGATGCAAAGGTGATGGGAGACGTGAAGACGTGCTTGAACTTGCTGAAGGGAATGTAGGCGATAAACCCCAGGCAGAGCAGCGCGTGGAGATAGAAGAAAAGGCCCAGGCTCGCCTCGGTCGGATTCAGACGGGTCACGTAAGGCACCAGCCACAATACGGCAAAGGAGTATGGCGCATCGGCCGCTGGATGGACCACCAGGCGAAAGGCCTCGCAAATGAATCCCGTGACCGTGGCGGCGAACAAAAACCAGATCGCCACCACGTCTTCCCACACCGTGTGAAAGATGGCAGGTTTCAGAACGTAGCGCCGGAAAAGGGCCGCCACCACGCCGAGCAGCAGCACCAGGCCCCAGAAATCCCCCCACAGGGCCAGAAAGAAACTGCCCGTCCCATCTTTAAAAAAGTGGAAAACCGGGGAATCGTGGGGGACTATCCAGGTGAGCACGCCGTCGATGCTGGTGAGGAGAAAAAGGCAGAAAAATCCATAAAACATGCATAGATGAATGATCCAGGCAAGCACGCCTGACTTATAAATCTGCGTTTGCAGGAAAACGGACGTGATCAGGCTGCCGATCCATTTTGCCGGCGCCTTCTCCTGGTGACTTTTGCTTTTTCCAAGATTCCAGATATGCACCAGGCACCCGACACCGAACATGAAGATAAGAATCGCGATGAAGGCCAGTGTGTAAAAAAACGGTCCGGTTTGATAATGCATCTTACCCCCTTATGCGTTTGCTTTGTGTTCCGAAGTACATGTTCATAAATATGCGTGACACCCGGTTGAGCGCGCCAAAAAGCCAGGCGGCATCCGTGCTCGTGTCGTTGTCGGCATTGACCCCGGCCTTGATCTGCCTTACGCGCGCGGTGATCTTCTCAAGTGTGGAAACCATGGCCCGCGCATCGTCTGCGGCAATGATGGCCATTTTATTTTTTTCAAAATAGTTCAGCCGCTTCCACATGCTTTGGATGAACTCCCGGATCTTGCCGGGCTCGTACACCTTATTGCCGATCCGCCAGGTCACCGACGTCATTTCGAGGCTGACGGCCACGATGCGGGCATTGCTCAATTCCCTTTTGATTTTCCGTATGAAGTCCGGGGTCTCTGCTGGCCGTAGTGTTTGTTCGGCCGAAGGGTCAGGGCGCTTGCTATGGACCGGTGCGCAATCCTGATAAATACAATCCGCCACGATCTTGTTGGCCTGGGGCACATGGGGATGTTCCAGGTGGGGCCCGAAAAGATAGAGGCAGCCGTCCCCCATTTTTCTGCGAATAACGGCGGCCTTGTTGTGCAGGGTCTGGTCCGCGATGCGCCGGTCCACCATGAACACCGTCTCTTGGGTGTAACCGTCATACCAGGCCAGGATGTCCTTGGCGTCGGGTGTGTTCATTCCCGGACCGCCGTACAAGGGCGCGTCGACCCTGCCGTCGTGATGGATCAGGCCGTTTTTGCGGGTTCTCAGGCGAACGTTTCCCCGGACCGGATGGAAGATGAAGGAGCAGCCATAGGCGGTGCAGAATTTTTGCTCAAACGCCCTGGCGGTGGGCAAGTGTTTGGCCAGGTTCGTGACGGTGACGTCGACAAAGTTGAACCCGTCGAGCGGCTTTTTGGAGGAGTTCATGGGCAGGTACGCCCCCGCGCAGGAGCCCATGTACAGCCCGCCGTTTTCGATGAACCGCCTCATCTTGAGCGCACCGGGAAGGCCCAGGGCCGCTGCCACGGCAAAGGTGTCCCCGCCGGACATGATCAGCACGTCCAGGGTATCGAGGGCCTCTTGCTGGATTTCTCTCTCCTCCAAGATCCACACGTCGAAAAAGCCCATGCGGTCCAACAGATCCACGAACCACAGCCAGGAGTGGGAGGCCCCGCCGCCTGCGTAAATACCGATCTTCGGGTAGCATATTCCCTGGAGGGAATTTTCCGCGCCACCGAGAAGAATGGCTTTATTGCGCTGCCGGACCTGCCGGTATATTTCTGTGCCGCGTGGTTGCATTCTTATAAATAGTTCCAGTAGGTTTTGTGGATGCGCGTCACGTTTCGAACCGCCTCCTCGACGTCTTGTGTGATCTCCGGAAGATTCTTGGGCATGGCGTAGGGCTCGGGCAGGGGCACCTTGACGTCAAGCGCGCCCGCGACCGTCGCCAGAAAGCCCAGGGGCATCAGTTTCCTGTCCAAACTGAATCCGCCGATGTGCAAAAGCCTTCCCCCGCACAGGCTGTCCGCCAGGCCGGCAAACAAATGGACCGTGTCCCACACCGCCTGGAGGGTCAGCATGAACTGGTTGATGTCGACCGTGAAGTGGCCGCCGTTCAGGCCCGCCAGGATGATCAGCTCCGGCTTGTATTCCGTGACGATGGGAACCACGACTTCGTTGATCGCGAACATAAAATGCCGGTCCGTGGTGTAGGGCGGAAGACAGATGTTGACCGTGTGGCCCCGCCCCGCGCCCCTTCCCACCTGTTCGGGGAAGCCGGTGCCGGGGTAGAGTACCAGGGGATCCTGATGGATATCGATGCAAAGCACTTCCGGGCTTTTGTAGAAGATATTGATCGTGCCGTGGCCGGCGTTGACCGCGTAATCGAAAATCAACACCCGCTTCAGATTGTATTTTTTGCGCATGGCTTCGACCATGATGGCGATATCGTTGACCAGGCAAAATCCGCCGCCAAAGTCGATGCCGGCGTGATGGCCCATCATGCCCAAGACAAAGGCCTTGTCCACGGTATTTTCCATGAGCATTTCCGCGCCCAGGATATCCGCGCCCGCAAAGCGCCGCGCCACGTCGACCATCCCCTTGAAGACGGGCGTGTCCAGGGTGATGGTGCCGCCCCGTTCATTCAAGCCGTTGATGAAATCGACATATGCCGGGGCGTGCACGTCCAAGAGCAGCTCCTTGTCCACCGCCTCGGGTTCGAAAAAGGCCAGATCCGTCTTCTCGCCGAGCGCGTTGTTCTCCTTCACCAGCTTGAAGGCGAGCTTTTCATCCATGCAGTATCCCCTTAAGGGATGGTTGGGGCCGAAATCGTAGTGTTTAAACTGCTCGTGGTGGATGATTCCCGTTTTCATCCGATTCTCCTTAGGTTGGCGGACCGCAAATCATCAGGCAGGCGCGCAAAGACATGGCCAATACGGTCTTTGAATCCGCTTTACTTCCTGGACCATCTCGCCGACCTGTCTGCCGATTGCCGGATCGAATGCCGGCGGGGCCGTTGATGCCGTGACGTTGGATTTCGGACCGCCCAGCATCGCCGATATCATCGCCGTCCAGGCGCGGGCACCACTTTCGGGTTGTACCCTCCCCCCAGGATCAGGATCAGCCGGCTGTCGCAGACCTTTTGCGAAAGATCCGCGATCGAGCGCATCATCTGCTGAAAGCCGTTGATGCTCAGACGCAACTGACTCAGGGGATCGTCGACATGGGCATCCAGCCCGCCGTTGGCGACGATGAGATCGGGCGCGAAGTCCATGGCCACCGGCAGGATCACCTCTTGGAAGGCGCGCATGAAATCCTCGTCCGAGGCCCCCGGAGGCATGGGCAGGTTAATGGTATGGCCCTGGCCCGCATCGACACCGATCTGGTAGGCAAACCCCTTGCCCGGAAACAGGGTCATGGGATCCTGGTGAAGATCGACGCACAGGACGTCCGGGCAGTCGTAATAGATGTCCTGGGTGCCGTCACCGCAGTGGGCGTCGTAATCGATGGCCATGATTTTTTGAACCGGGTAGTACTTCCGGAGATATTCGATCATCACGGCGATGTCGTTGATCATGCAGAAACCGCCGCCGAAATCATAGCCCGCGTGATGCGCCCCCAGGCCCGGCACCACCACCCGGCGCACCATGTTTTCGGCGATCAGCCGGCCGGCGAGAATATTGGCCCCGGCAAAAAGTCGGGCGATATCGTACAGTCCCGGCGGAATCGGTGTATCAAGGGTGATCATGCCGCCGGTCTCATTGATGCCGCGGATGAAGCCAAGATATTGTTCGCCATGCACGGCCTCGATACACGCCTCGTCGGCCGGTTTGGGCCGCATGAAGGTAATCTCTGATTTTCTTGCCGATAGATCCTTGTGTCCGAAAACCTCGGGTAGATGTTTGTACCGCTCGCCGGTAAAGGGATGGTCGCTGCCGAGCGCGTATTTGCGAAAGTCATCGTGAAAAACAATGGCGGTTTTCATGCGGTCTTTCCCATTAAACGGATTTGGCACATCTGAAACCGATGTAATTGTCGCAATAGTCGGGGGCTTTATGAAAACGCATGGCGCAGCGCACGGAAAATTCGCCATGGATCCATGCCCCGCCCTTCAACACCCGGTGCTGGCCGGCATCGGGACCTGGCGGATTTTGCGTTTCCGAGACCTTGTAATACTGGTCGTCGTACCAGTCGGCGGTCCACTCCCAGACGTTGCCGGCCATGTGGAGGCACCCAAAAGGGCTTTTCCCCATGTCGAAGCATTCCACGGTCGTGGTTGCCCCCATGCCGCCGCAGGCGCATTTTTCCCTGTCCCAGGTATTTCCCCAGGGCCAGGTCCGGCCGTCGGTTCCCCGGGCCGCCTTTTCCCATTCCGCTTCGGTCGGCAGCCGTTTGCCCGCCCACTGGCAAAAGGCCAGGGCGTCCTCGAAGGTAACCAGAACCACCGGGTGATTTGCTTTTCCCTCGGGATAGGTGTTGTCGATCCAATCGTATTTTTGCGACCAGAGCTTGCCCACGTAGGGCGCGGCGTGTCCGGTTTCATCGATGAATTGTTTATACTCGGCGTTGGTGACCGGATGTTCGTCCATGAGATAGGTTTCCAGATACACTTCCCGTTGCGGGCTTTCGTCGTAGTTTCCATCTTCACTTCCCCGTAAGAACGGTCCGGCGGGTATTTCGATCATATCATTCTCCTGAGCAAAAACAGTGCATTAAGTCTATTAGAGGGCGGACATCAGCATTTGCTTCTCCCGGGCAACGATTTCCCGGATCACATCGCTGCTGAGATGCGCGATATGATAATAGGACATCCGTTTCATGAGAATCTCCTTGTAAATCTGTTGTTTTTGTTGGTTTGCACCGTTTTTTCCACGTCGATAAAAATCATGTGAAGCTTGTTGATCCACGCCTGGTTCGTGAGGTTGACGAGTTCCTTCTCGATGGTGCCCTCGGCCGTGAGCGGCACATTCGCGCGGCCATCGGAAAGCAGCACCAGCACCGGCAAGGACTCCCGGTTTCTTCTCTTTTCGATCAACAGCAGCTCGATTCCCTTCTGCAACCCGGCCGAAAGCGGTGTCGGCCCGCCGGTGCCCAGCGCCTTGAGGCATTTGATACCCCAGTCCAGGCTGTTGCAAATGGGAAGAATCACTTCGGCTTTGTGTTCCCGGAAGGCCACCAGCCCGACTTTGTCCCGTTTCTGGTATGAATCGATAAGCATGGAAAAGATCGCACCCTTGGCGCTCTCCATCCGCTCGTAGGTGAACATGGAACCACTCGCGTCGACGACAAAAACCGTGGGCGTCGACACCTTGCCGATCCTGATCTTTTCTCTTACATCCTGTTTTCGTATCGTTAGTCTGCATGTCGGATTCGTTTTCGGTTCACAATGGATGCAGGCGGACCGGATGGTCGCGTCCAAGGCGACATCCCTGATTTTATCAACGGGCTTGCGGGAGCGGACATATGTTCCGCGGATGGCGGAAAGGGTTCGGATCCGGCGACCCGACACCTTTTTGCGCTCCATTTTATCTTTTTCGACATACTTGATTCTTTTCGCGTCAATCCGGCTGCCGACCGCGACGACCTGCTCCTCCTCTGAAACGCTCTCGGATCGAATGAGATGCCCTTCATCGCTCTCCTTCGCATGGCTCGCCGGTCTCCTCAGTTTGCGGGAATTTCGATTTTTTTTTTCCAATCCTCGATTTTTTATCCAGTTTGTCCCGGTTCAGCACGGGCGGTTCAAAAGGCAGTCTTCGCATCCGATGGGGAAGCGTCAGGGCCATCGCCGCCTTCACGTCGGCGACGTGAACCGCTGTTCTTCCTTCCAACGCCGCAATGGTGATGCTCGTTCTCAGGGTTGCGATTTCGGCACGGTGGGTTTTGATTTCCAGATCCTGGCAAACGGATATGATCATCTCGATCAGGTTCTCATGGATCTCCACCTGGTTGAGCAGCGCCATGGCGTTCGTGATTTTTTGCGCCGTCTCCTTTTGCTGGTCTTCAAAGGCTTGCATGACGGCCAGGGGGTCCTTGTCGAAGTCATTGATGCGGTGGACAATGGCGATTCTTTCCTTGGCGTCATTCAGTTCGCCGACGGTGACCTGCAGGCCGAAGCGGTCCAACAGCTGGGGCCGCAGCTCGCCTTCTTCCGGATTCATCGTGCCGATCAGGGAGAAGTTGGCGGGATGCCGCACGGTAATGCCCTCCCGTTCAATGGTGTTCACCCCCAGGGCCGCGGAATCCAGAAGAAGGTCAGCGATATGATCGTCCAGCAGATTGACTTCGTCGACGTAGAGAATACCCCGGTTCGTGGCGGCCAGAAGCCCGGGTTCAAGGGCCTTGATGCCTTCCCGGATGGCCTTTTCGATATCAAGGGTGCCGACAACCCGGTCCTCGGTGGCGCCCAGGGGAAGATTGATCACCCGGACCTTTCTTTTGAGGATGTCAAATGGCTCCCGTTGTTCATATTTGGACAGACACGCGAAACACATGGTTTCCGGATTGCAGGGATCGCAACTGAAGGCGCAGTCCTCGACCACGTCGATTTCCGGCAGCAGCTCCGCCAGCCCACGCACCGCCGTGGATTTTGCGGTCCCCTTTTCGCCCCTGATCAGCACGCCGCCGATTTTGGGATTGATGACGTTCAGGATGAGGGCCTTTTTTCATTTCCGCCTGACCGATGATCGCGGTAAAGGGAAGAACCCGGCAGCTGCATGAGATCATGATGAAGGCTTTCCTGCTTTGGTTGGTGAATAGGAGCGGTTAGCCGCTAAGGGCTAACCGCTCACGTTCCGGATCAGTTGCTAAGATAGTCGGGAAGATTCGCCTCTTTGGAGATGTTTTCGGGCATCTTCCCATGAAACAGGGCCTCCTCGTCGACCTCGGTGTAGCCCAGGAGCTTCAGCCGCTCCCTGAACTCCTCTTCCTCGAACTCACCGAACCCGATCAGAACGCCGTCGTCATCCAAGCGGCCCTTTTCCTTCCACCATTCATCTTCATCCAGGTGTTTCGTCTCCCGCCAGAAACCCAAACTTCGTCTGAGGGTCCGCTGGTAGGGAATGGCCGCGCTGAAATCGGTTTTGACCCCGGGCTTGAGCAGTTCATCGTCGTGTTTGCCGTCGACCAGTTCCTCGAAATAGGTGTCGATATCGAACCCCATTTCCTCGGCCGCGGACTTCTGCAAGTCGTCCCAACCGCGTTCCTTGAAAAAATTGATCTCCTTGGGGGTGAACAGGTAGCGGCAGGTATGTTCCTTTTCATAATAGTATTTATGCTTATCCATGCTCTGCTCGCCGGGAATGACGGTTCCCAGAGCCCCGATATAGCCGCCAAGCCTGGCGTTGTTCTTGCGGTTCTGCCACAGCCCGTTATTGGCGATCAACGGAATGAACCAACCCCTTTCATTGGCGATCTCAATGGCCTTGAGTACGATCTCGCCCCTTGAAATATGGGCAAAGCAAAAGGGATGGTTGATATCACCGGACCAATTCATGAAGTTGTCCGGCCGCATCAGTTCTCTGGGAAGCTTGTCCTTCTGGGATGCGACCTCGGGATCACGGGAAACGATGCCGTCACCCATGCGCCAGTTCAGCCCCTGGTTGATGTTGGTTTTGAAAAAGACGACCGGGTTTCCCTGAAGCTGGATGGAAGAGCACCCCGGCGCGATCATCTGTTGCGCCATGGAGAGACCTTCCCCATAAAACCAGTCCAGCATGGCGGCGGCCTGTTTCCTTCTGACCCCCTTGGTGATGTCGATTCTCTTTTCAACCCCCAGGGCCGCCCGGTCTTCCATTTTGCCGAGCTGTTCCTTGGCATCCTCTGCCAGCGGTTCCGGCATCACGGTCTGAAAGCGGGGCAGCTCCACTGCTTTGTAGCGTTGTCTTTCACCGCCCAAATCTACCATTTCCATCGCCATTGGTTTCCTCCTTTACAGGTCACGATTTTTCTCGGTTAGCATGCTCCCTTGGGTCCCTTTTGCGTGCTGACGGCATCGCCGATGGGGACCAGGTCGTCCTCGCGGGCGCCACTGCTCACGGCCATGAGCTGGACGAGATCGACCACCTTCAGCTCGGAGGACGATCCCTTGATGGCGTCCCGGATGTTCTGCTCGCAGAAGGGGCAGGTGGTGACGATGTATTCCGCACCGATGCCTTCGGCTTCGTGGATACGCTCGATGCCGATGCTTTGGGCCAGGTCCGGATACCCGCTTTTCACCCCGCCACCGCAACCGCAGCAAAGGGAGTACTTTCGGTTACGCTCCATATCCTCGAAGGTTACCCCGGGAATACTCTGGAGCATCTCCCTGGGCGTTTCGTAAACATGGCAATGCCGGCCCAGATGGCAGGGGTCGTGGTAGGTGGCTTTGAATTTAAACCCATTGCCGAAAGAGAGTTTGCCTTCTTCAAGGAGCCGTTTCGCGTAGATGCTGGTGTGGATGATTTCAGCCTTGATCTTGGGCACATCGTCTTCGTACTCGGACAACTCGTCGTAGTCCTGAAACATGGTCTTGAAGCATCCCGCACAGGAGGTGACGATGGTTTTGAGGCCATAATTGTCGTAAAGATCGTTCAGCAGTTCCACGTTGCGTTTGGCAATGGACTTGAACACGCCTTGCTCGCCGGTTCGCATGGCGATGGAGCCACAGCAGATCTCTTTCTCTCCCAGATACCCCCAGTTGACCCCGACCTTATCCAGAAGCTGGGCCGTGGCCAGGACCACGTCCTGAAGCGTCTGGTCCAAGGGCGCCGTGCAACCGTGGAAGAGAAGCACATCGATGTTCTCCATTTTCTTGCCCAGGTTCTTCCCGGAAAGATTCTTTTTTCTGGCCCAGTTAGCCTTGGCGCGCCGTGGTTGGCCCCAGGGGTTGTCGTAGTTGGAGAGGCTGCCCAGCAACATGCGGTGCCCCTCCAAATGCGCGAAACCCATCTCCATGAGGTCGGCCCGCAGGTTTTCAAAGGTGTTGGCCCGGTCATTGACCCGGGTAATCGGCCAGCTTTGGGTTTCCGTATGGGTGGAGTGGCAGACTTCCGTGCATGCGTTGCAGGTGGTACACATGAAGACGCTGTCCACCAGTTCCTGGGAGGCTCGAGCCGGCCCTCCAGCAGCGCCCGGATCGCCTGCATGCGGCCGCGGGGCAGAAACACCTCGAACTTATTGCCGTGGTTGAAAACCGGACACGCGCCGAAGATGCCCGCCAGCATTCTGTTGTCGTTCAGACAGGAGCCGCACTGCATGCACCATTCATAGGATCGGGGATCCATCTCCTCCAGGTTATGAAATTGGGTGCGGTAGAGTTTTCTTTTTCCTTTCTCATGTTTTCCCACTCCTTATCGCTTAATCATTGAAATGAAACTTGCCGGGGCTCAAGATGCCGTTGGGATCCAGCGTGTCTTTGATGGATTTTAAGAACTTGAGGTAATTTGCTTCGTAGTAGCCGTTTTCCACCATGTACTGGCTGTAGAGGGGGCCCGTCCAGATGGGCATCCCGCCGGCGTCCATGATGCACCGGGCGTCTTCCATGCGCAGGTCATAGCGCGTTTTTTCCGCGTCCGGCAGTTCCGGAATTTCATCCCGGGTGGGGCACCCGCTGACCAGTTTCACGCCACCACCGACCGGCGATAGGATGATGCCGGGAATGGGCATGTTGGAATCCTGGTAATCGACCAAGCGTTCATCGTAGTTTTTAAAATTCTCCTCCAGGCCTTGGATGAGCCCGTCCCAGTGCACATCGATGATGTTGAACGCGGCGCCCGGACCACCGGCCGCCCCCCAGAACCAATGGGCATAAGACCAGTTACCGGTCTTCCATAGAAGCCATTCCGCGTAATTCCCCTCCTCGATGGTATCGCCGAACACCTTGCAACCGTATTTTTCGCAAATGTCATCCAGTGTTTTCAGATTGGCGTCGAGCTCTTCCTGGGAATGACCGCACGCGATCAATCCCAATGCACCATTTTGATTGATCTTTCCCGGCTCCAGCGCGCGTGTCCACGGTTCGTAGAATTCCGCACCCGCCAGGAAGTTGAAGCAGACGTAATTGAAGTAGGCGATGGAGTGGATACCGGGGTTGCCAAGCTGCTCCCATTCCTTGCAGATGGCTACGGCGTTGCGGATATCCTTGATCAGGTCCACATCCTCCCCATTGGCACCGGTCCGGTCGTCGCCGGGGACCAGGTAGGTTTTGCACTTCCAGAATTTCGGCATGGGAAATATCTGCAGGGAAATCTTGGTTTTGATCCCGAGAATGCCGGGGTCTCCGATAAACATGCCCGTGAGGTCCGGCCCGCCGAGAAATCTTCCGCCGAACCACGGCCGGCCTTTCGGATTCGCGGCGGAACCCGTGTTGATGATCTCGCCGGTGGGCAACACCACCTCAACACTCGCCACCAGTCGGCCGGGCCCCATGAACATGGTCTCGCCGCCGCCGCCCACCGACGCGTTGGCCACGGCGCCGCCCACGGTGGCCGCACTGTTGGCCGGACCCAGTTGGCCGGGATAATAGCCTTGTTTCAGCAGTGCGGTCGTCAACTGCCCCATTTGGACGCCCGCCTGAACCGTGGCCACCGCGTGATCCAAGTCGATATCCAGGATCTTGTTCATCCGCTTGTTGAGGTCGATCAGGATCACGCCTTCTTTGGTGGGCTTTGCGCCCATGGAGAGATCCGCGCCGGTCCCCCTGGCCAGAATGGGTACCTTGAACGCGTTGGCAATTTTAACGATGCCGGAAACCTCTTCCGTGGTCGCGGGCAGGACCACCGCCGCCGGTGCCTGGCGACCCGAAACCGAATCCAGGCTTTTGCCGTAAGGTTGCACGATAAAATCCGCATCCGAGCAGTAGTCCTTGCCCACGACCTCGGACAACTTGTCCATGATCTTTTTGTCTAACGCCATTGAACATTCCTCCTTTTAATCCATTGGGTAACGAATGTTGTTGCCTGCGTCCCGTCGCTAATGCCAATCGTTTTTTGCGGTATCCATTCCAGCCGATGCCGACGCGCCGTCATTCTTGATCAGGATTGAAGTTCAGGAATGTCCTTGTAGTATTCCAGCGCTTCGGGGTTGGACAACGCGTCGCGATTCGTAATCTCTTCATTGTGAATGACCTTTCTCACGGCGACTTCCACTTTTTTCATGTTCAGGGTATAGGGAATGCCCTCGACCGCGATGATTTTTGAAGGAATATGGCGCGGAGACGCGTTCAGCTTGATGGCGGTCCGTATTTTGGCCTTAAGGTCGTCGGTCAGCGTGTAACCGTCCTTCATCAGGACAAACAAAATAACCCTGACGTCTCCCTTCCACTTTTGCCCGACCACCACGCTGTCCTGGATTTCATCAAAGGATTCGATCTGCCGGTAAATCTCGGCGGTGCCGATCCGGACGCCGCCGGGGTTGAGGGTGGCGTCGGAACGGCCGTGGATGACGACGCCGCCCGTATCGGTGATGTTGATATAGTCGCCGTGACACCAAATATTGGGATATTTATCGAAGTAAGCGCTCTGGTAGCGGCTTCCGTCCGGGTCGTTCCAAAAGTAAATCGGCATGCTGGGAAAGGGCGCCTCGCAAACCAGTTCCCCCTTTTCCCCGATCACCGGCTCCCCGTTTTCGTTGTAGGCCTTGACCTTCATGCCAAGGCACCTGGCCTGGAGCTCTCCCCGGAAAACCGGGCCGATGGGGTTGGCCCCGACAAAACACCCGTTCAAGTCCGACCCACCAGAGATAGAAGCGAGCTGCACGTCTTCTTTGATATCCCGATGCACGAAATCGAATTGCTCGGGGGACAGGGGCGAGCCGGTGGAGAGAATGGTTCGGATGGAACGCAAGTCAAACAGGGCGCCGGGCTTGATGCCGCTGGCCTCCAGGGCCTGGAGGTAACCGGCGCTGGTGCCGAAGACGGTGATTTTCTCTTCTTCGGCCATTTTCCACAAGGTGCTGGCATCCGGATAAAAGGGATTGCCGTCATAAAGGACGAGGGTCGCGCCAATGGAAAGGGCGCTGGTCAACCAGTTCCACATCATCCAGCCACAGGTGGTAAAGTAGAAGATGGTGTCTTCCCGCTTGAGATCCGTGTTCAGTCGCATTTCCTTCATCTGGTTGATCAGGATGCCCGCGGTGCTTTGCACCATGCATTTGGGCAGGCCGGTGGTTCCCGAGGAATACATGATGTACAGGGGCTGATCCGGCGGGAGCTGTTCGAATTCGATCTTCTCGCCGCTGAATCCGGCAACGAAGTTTCGTAGGCCACCGCGTTGGGGATGATGCCGATGTCGGGTTGCGCTTCGGTATAAGGAATGACGATGACCTTTTCAATGGAGGGGATCTTCTCGACAATTCCGGCCACCCGCTCCAGGGAGCTGAGTTTCTTGTTCTTGTAATAGTACCCGTCAGCGATGAAAAGGATCCGCGGCTGAATCTGTCCGAAGCGGTCAAACACCCCGTTGATCCCGAAGTCCGGCGAGCAGGAAGACCACGTGGCACCCACGCTCACGGCTGCGAGCATGGCGATGATGGCTTCCGGCATATTGGGGATGAACCCGGCGACGCGGTCGCCCGGCTTGATGCCGTATTCTCGCAATGCGTTGGAAAGCTTGGCCACCCGTTCAAAAAGGTCTGCGTAGGTCAATTTCCGAGTGACGACGGCTTCTCCCCGGAAGACGAGCGCGACCCGGTCATCCCGGAAACGCAGCAGGTTTTCGGCAAAGTTGAGCCTGGCACCCTCGAACCATTTGGCGCCCGGCATTATGGTTGCGTCATCCACGACCCGGTCGAATTTCCGGGAAGCCTTGATTTCGAGGAAATCCCATAAATCCCCCCAGAAGTCGGAAAGATGATCAACCGACCATTGGTAGAGATCACCATAGGAGCCGATGTTCAACCGATGGTTCGCGTTGACGGCATTGATAAACTTCATCATGTTCGACTTCTGGACCGTCTCCGGCGTGGGTTCCCACATGATTCTCGATTCACCCATTTCTTTCTCCTGATTCCCTTCTTGCTTAAAATTGATCGTCTCGTTAAAAGCCAAAATCCTTGAATTTCGTGGACTCGAGAAGCCCGACGTCAGGAAATCACGGACGCGATCACGTCTTCCAGGGTATCGGCGGATATCTCAAGCTCCGTCCCGGTGGTGACGGCTTCGATCAGCTTTGCTTCCGTGATCTCAGGCGCCATGATCGCAAATATCGGATCGATTCCAAAAATGTAGGCCACCGCTTGGCGCCGCTGCCACCAGGCGGCGTCCGTCGCGCCATCAAAGGCGGCGAACAGGGGCTGGGATGGACACCAGGGGCTGAAGGGCGTTGTTCCCGCGTCTTGCGTGTTTTCCTTTAATCCGGGAACCTGTTTTTGCATGCTTTCAAAATCGCCGGCTCCGCTTTTCTCCAGCATGGCTGCCGCCGCAGTCGGGTCGATCCCGTATTTGTTGCAGGCCTCGATCATCCTGCAGGCCTGCTCGGCCGAAAGATTCAACTTTTTGAAGCCGAGCAACGCGGCGATATCCGTGATCATGACGCCGGGCTCTTCCACATCGGACTCTTTCATGACCGTTGGTGCCTCGTTGTATTTTACAAAGGTATTGTAGGGAAAAGGGGTGTTGAAGGCCGCGCTGTGACGGTGAACCAGGGGGGCGATCCAATCGACGATGTTCTCCGCCCCCATTGCCGCCGGAAACGCGATGCATCCCTTTTTGGCCAACGCGGGATTTTGGGTCAAAAGGGAAACGAGGTCCGTGCATTTGTCGAGAAAATCTTCCGGATCCGCGACTTCCATAAGCCCCATCCCCCGCATGGCGATGGTTTTCAGCTTTTTTTCTCCGAAAAGTCTGCCGAACCCCCACCGGTCGCCGCTTGACCAACAGTTGACCAGCACCTGCGCCGCGTTGGTGTCGACCTCGGCAGCCTTTCCCACCGATAAAAACTGGATCAGCTCATCGCCGAGTTTTCCGCGAAGGCCTTTTTTGTTGTCCACGATTTCCCATGGGGTCATGTCGTAAATCTCGTCAGCAGGCTTGATGTCCGCGATTCCGTCGTGCAGCCAAAGATAGACAGGGGTTTCGGACACGCCCTTGATGACGATATAGTCGAACCCGGCGTACTTAAATTCCATACCGGCGTGCTGGCAGAACGGAGCGTGGCAGACGTTGTTTGTTCTGGGGCTTCTGGCCGTCAGGATACCCAAGGAAGATCCGGGGAACAGGCTTCCGGTGAGCAGCCCGGTTCCGATCACGATGGGATCTTCGTCGGCATATTTCTCATACAGATGCTTTGTAATGCCGATGCCGCCGATCCGTTCGGTTACGAGATCCTCATCCAGTTCATCTTCCATTACTTTACGGCTTGCCAGATCGATCACCGCGATTTTGTCAGCTGAGAGATATTCCATTCTTTTTCGACTCCTTCGTTATTCAACAGAGATGACGTTATGGGGGCAAACCCTTACGCAGAAAGGTCCCTTTTCTTCATTTTCACACAAATCGCAGGCCTCCCTGAGCAAGATGGGTTTGGCGGCCGGGTCGGCTTCCACGTTTTCATCCACGACACCGATGCGTTGGATTTCCACCCTTCGGGCCTGGAAAGGACCAGATTCTCCGGTTCCTTGAGCATGATACCGAAATAATTTTTTTTCTCTCTGTTGCGATAGGTCACGATACTCGACGCGAGCATGGCCAGGGCTTCATCTCGATGGTAGCCGCAGGCCAATTCACATGCCATGCACGACGTGCATTTCAGGGAATCAAATTTTAACCCCATTTTTTATCCTCCTTGGGCGTGTTAAAGATGTTTGGATCTTTTCTCGATCCGAAAATGATAATCCGATTAAGAACATGTATGTGATGCTGAATTTTAAATTGAATTCATTTTCATACTTGACTTCATTTTCTAAAAGCAATCAGGATGCCATCAAGCCAATCTTTATGTTAGCTATTGGATTTATTTATTTTTTGTAGCGATTTAAAGATTTCTGGGTGGGCGGGGACAAAGGGTGAGATGGCTGATTTCAGCCAGTTGGAAACCGGTGATCATTTCTATTTTTCGGCCAAACATATTTTTTGTTGCGTATTTTCAGCGCATTACACTTTCTCTAAAATCAGCCACCCTAAGCTTACCATTTTCAGAGCCCCCAACCCCCACCGGATGCCTGGCCAGCGTTCCGGGATCCCAAAAACATCACCGGCCACGCGCCTGGCGCGTGGCCGGTGATGAAGCCCCCGCGAAGGGGGCTTTGTTGTCGGGAAAGCCCTTGAAGGGGCTCATGTTGGCGTTTTCTTAAAAAACATATGCCCACTGAAAATGGAGTGCTTCCACCTCCGGGGCATATCCTCCGTTATTCAACTCCCTCCCATCCAATTCCTTGCTATACTTCAAATAGAAAATAGAATTGGGTTTAAATGCATAGACGACACCTAACGCGCCCCCGAAAGTATAAAAGTCGGAATCGCCCTGGCCGTCTCCATTTAACTTGGATTCATTGATAGCGAATTGATAGTCAGGCTGTAGGAAAAAACCCAGCTTCATTGTCTTTCTATCAAGCCAGTAGGTGGCAATGAGATTAATCTCCGCAACATCATGATCATCCCAATCGGTGTCTCTATTCTCGTATCTCCATTCACAATTCATACTCAAATCAAGCATCAACAATCCGTTGAAAGCAGGCTTTCTAAATTGCAACGTTACAAACGGAAAATAGAGTTTCCAACGGTTCTCTCCTATATTCAAGGTATCGTCGGTGTCATAGTCGCCAAGGGGGAACGATAAGCTAAACCCTCCGGAAAGATGCAGATTGTTAGCTAAATTATGCCAGCCAAGCAGATTAGTACTTATCGGATCGCCCATTCCGGAAGCACTTTCATTTATCTCGTCGACGTTAACATTTGCAATGGGGACTACTAAAACATTCAATAACTGCCATTGTTCGTTTAAACGCTCAGCATGCGCAATCTTATTGATCGACTGAAATCCTTCAACCTCCATTGAATTTACACGATCACCCGAAGCGTTGAAGACATGATCATAATTGAAATAACGCAGTTGCACATTGGTTAACCAAGTCGTGGGTAAGTCCTGAGCCCATATACCCGGAAATGCATATAGATGTAGATCGCCCAAAGCATATGCAGCCATGGGAACCAAGGTGACGACCCATACGATCAACATCATTTTCACGCTTCCATTTCTGCTGCCTTTCTTCATCGTTCAATCTCCTTTTTCTTTTGTATTTCTGCACGCAACATCTCCGGCGATCCAAAACGCGCAGGCTTGCCCATGAAGAAAACGCAATCTCAATGCCAACGACTGATTTCACGATAACATCTTAATATAATTATAATTTATACAAATTTTAAACATTTTCTCAAAAGCAAAACATAGTTAAAACTGGCTAATATCAACCGCAATAAAACATCCACGATCCATCAAGCGCGCTTTAAATTGTAAAAAACACTATCATTCATGATAGATACCCAATGATTAAAAACAGCCACTTCACGCTTTGCAGCCGATCAAGCGCAGGGTATATTTTAGGTGCGTCACGGTTGACCCATCAATGGTTCGGCTATATTTTGCGCACTCTAAAACCGCAACAATGTTGCCTGATGAAAAGAAAGATCGAATCCGAGCAATGCGCCCCAACCCATCCCCTGCCCCCCAAACGCCCGTCTTCGGCGTGTTCATGGCCTTCACGGCATTTCTCATCTGGGGACTCAGCCCGATCTACTGGCGAGCCCTCGACCAGGTGAGTGCCTTCGAGATTATCCTGCATCGGATGCTGTGGTCTTTTGTTATTCTCGTCCCCCTGGTGGTGGCCGGCCGCCAGTGGCATGCCTTTCGACATGCCCTTGCCACCCCCCGGATCCTGGGGACGCTTTTGTTGACGTCGGTACTCGTCGGCGCCAACTGGCTGCTCTACATTTGGGCGGTCAATAACGGCCGCGTGCTCCAGGCCAGCCTGGGATATTACATCAACCCCCTGGTCAACGTCCTGCTGGGCATGATCTTTCTGGGGGAACGCCTGCGCCGCGCCCAAACCCTAGCGGTCTGCCTGGCTGCCGCGGGCGTACTTTACCTCACCATGCGCCACGGCGTCTTTCCCTGGGTCTCCCTGGCCCTGGCGTTCAGTTTCGGGATTTACGGGCTGGTACGCAAGGTGGCGGCCGTCGGCGCGTTGGTGGGGCTGACCGTCGAGACCCTGCTGTTGACACTTCCGGCAGCCATCTGGATCGCTCACCTCCACCGCATGGGCAGCGGTGCTTTTCTGCACAGCGGGATGCGCACCGACCTGCTCCTCATGGGAACCGGCATACTCACGGCCACGCCGCTCCTGCTTTTCAACCTCGGTGCCAAACGGATCACCCTGGCAACCCTGGGCTTCGTCCAGTACACGGCGCCCACCGGTATGCTGCTGTTAGGCATTACCCTCTTCGGTGAACCGTTCACCACCGTCCAGG
Source organism: Desulfosarcina cetonica JCM 12296 (assembly GCF_001311845.1). Taxonomy (GTDB): domain Bacteria; phylum Desulfobacterota; class Desulfobacteria; order Desulfobacterales; family Desulfosarcinaceae; genus Desulfosarcina; species Desulfosarcina cetonica. Next base: position 82,462 of record NZ_BBCC01000002.1, read on the forward strand.
CAATGACCTTCGGCCTGATCTGGACGGCGCTGGCGATCTATTCATGGGATGCCCTGCGGATGCACCGCCAACGCCGGCGTCTCGAGTGAACCAACAGCCAATCCGACAAGGTTCAAAATTACGGTTTTTGTCAAGAATCCAAATACCTTGACAGGTTTATACGGGTATGGTAGCGTCGATTTGTTATTTTTCTCCTGCGTCCGCCCATCGTCGGATAGGACGCGGCATTTCACGCCGACGTCTCCGGGCAGGAAGCTTCAGCGGGTGTATCGGCACCAACCCGCGTTGGTGAAAACGAAACACGCAACCGTCGCACGGTGTTGGCATCGCATCGGCAACCGGCCTTACCGGCGATGGATGCCGCCGGATGTGACCAACACGCCTTACCGGGAATACCGGTTGCGGCAAACGGGGGAAACGTATGGATGGTGGCCAGAAACCCGATCCACAGACCGAAAACGATCTGGATGACGACATTATCAATCTGACCGAGGTTGTCCCGGAGAGTGGGGACGACGACGTCATTGAACTCACCCATGTCATGGAGCAACCCGATCAGGCGCCATCGGCCATCGACCAGGCCGATGAAGCGGCCATCCCGTTGACAAACACGATGGTCGTGGAGGAACCTGCAGCAAAGGCCCCGGAAGCACCCTCACCCGAGGAAAGCGAACCGATCATCGATCTGACCGAAGCGGTCGCCCCCGAGGCGGAGCTGCCGGCCGCCGATCTTGCCATTCCCCTTGAAGCGGCGGAGACCGGAACTGCGCCAATCCCCGTCGAGGAAGCCGGCGCCGCGCCACCGATCAGCGAGGCGCAGGTGGAAGCGGCCCTGGAGCGGGTGATCAAAAAATTTACGGTGAAAAGATCGAACGTCTGCTGGTCGAAACCATCCAGCGGACCATCGGGCAGGAAATCGAAAAGATCAAAGCCGACATCATTGGAGATGACAAGCTGCGTCAGGATTGATCGGGGCGGCCGGCAAGCGTTTGTTGTGTATGCATTTTTCACGGGGATTAGGTTTTAATCCCCTTTTCCATTTTTTTTAGCGGCCCGGTTGATCGCGACCGGGCCGTTGTCACAAGGAGTCGCACCCCCATGAGTCGTGAATTGCTGGACAAGAGCTATTCCCCCGAGGATGTTGAAAAGCGCTGGTATACCTACTGGGAACAGGAAAAGCTGTTCGCCGCCGACGAAACCACGGCCAAGACGCCCTATTCGATCGTCATTCCCCCACCCAACGTCACCGGCGTCCTGCACATGGGCCATGCCCTGAACAACACCATGCAGGACATCATGTGCCGTTACCGCCGCCTGAAGGGCGACAGTGTCCTGTGGATGCCCGGCACCGACCATGCCGGCATCGCCACCCAGAACGTGGTGGAGAAAAAACTGGCCGCCGAGGGCAGCGACCGTCATCAACTGGGCCGCGAGAAGTTTATCGAAGCCGTCTGGGAATGGCGCAAGCAGTACGGCAGCGCCATCATCAACCAGCTCAAGCGCCTGGGTGCCTCGTGCGACTGGGACCGCGAACGCTTCACCATGGACGAGGGGCTCTCCCGGGCCGTGCGCAAGGTGTTCGTCCAACTCTACGACGAAGGCTTGATCTATCAGGGCGACTACATCATCAACTGGTGCTGCCGCTGCCACACGGCCCTTTCCGATCTGGAAGTCGAGCACGAGGACCTCGACGGCAACTTCTACCATATCCGTTACCCCTTTGCCGACGGTTCCGGCGCGCTCACCGTGGCCACCACCCGGCCGGAAACCATGCTGGGCGATACGGCCGTGGCCCTGCACCCGGACGATGAACGCTATGCCAACCTGTCGGCCCAAACGGTGACCCTGCCGCTGATGGACCGTGAAATTCCCATTATCCGCGACACCTATGTGGATCTTTCCACCGGCACCGGCGCCTCAAGGTCACCCCGGCCCACGACCCCAACGATTTCGAGATCGGGCGCCGTCACGACCTGCCCAGTATCAAGGTCATCGGCGAGGACGGGCGCATGACCGACGCGGCCGGCCCGTTTGCCGGCATGGATCGCTTTGCCTGCCGCAAGGCCGTGGTCGAGGCCCTTGAGGCCCAGGCTGATGGCACGCATCGAGCCCCACCGCCATAGCGTGGGCCATTGCTACCGCTGCAAGACCGTGGTCGAGCCCAACCTATCGCGCCAGTGGTTCGTGAAGACCAAGCCCCTGGCCGAAAAGGCCATCGCGGCGGTGGAAACCGGCAAGACCCGCATCATCCCCGAATCATGGACCAAGACCTATTATGAATGGATGTACAATATCCGCGACTGGTGCATCTCACGCCAGATCTGGTGGGGGCACCAGATCCCGGCCTGGACCTGCCAGGCCTGCCGGCGGATGGTCGTGGCCCTGGACACCCCGGATGTCTGCCCGGACTGCGGTTCCACCGACCTGGTTCAGGAGACCGACGTGCTCGACACCTGGTTCAGCTCGGCCCTGTGGCCCTTCTCCACCATGGGCTGGCCGGATCAGACGCCGCTGCTCAAGACCTACTACCCCACCTCGGTGCTGGTCACCGGGTTCGACATTCTCTTCTTCTGGGTGGCCCGCATGATGATGATGGGCATCCACTTCATGGGCGAGATCCCCTTCAAGGATGTCTACGTGCATGCCCTGGTGCGCGACGAAGAAGGCAAGAAGATGAGCAAATCCAAGGGCAACGTCATCGATCCCTTGAATGTCATCGACCAGTACGGCACCGACGCCTTCCGCTTCACCCTGGCCGCCTTCGCCGCCCAGGGACGCGACGTGAAGATGAGCGAGAAACGCGTCGAGGGGTACCGCCACTTCATCAACAAGCTTTGGAACGCGGCGCGTTTTGCCCTCATGCACCTGGACAAAGGCTATGACGCCATCGACACGGCCAACATCTCTTTGCAGGACCGCTGGATCATCTCCCGCCTCAATCGCGTGGCCCGACAGACCGCGGAGGCGCTGGACGCCTACAAGTTCAACGAAGCCGCCGGCATGGTCTATCAGTTTGTCTGGCACGAGCTATGCGATTGGTACCTGGAGGCCATCAAACCGGTCCTCTACGATGAGAATGCCAGCCAAGCCAAGACGGCCACCCTGTCGGTGCTCTGGCATGTCTTCCGCGAGGCCCTGGTCCTCCTGCACCCCTTCACCCCCTTTGTCACCGAGGAGATCTGGCACTCGTTGCCCGGCACCGAGGGATCGATCATGAAAGCCTGCTGGCCGGAGATTCTCGCTCCCGGCGAGGATCCGGCCGTCGAAGCCCAGATGCAGACCGTGATGGACGCCATCACCGGCATCCGCAATGTACGCGGTGAGATGAACATCGCCCCGTCCACGGCCCTGACCGTCGTGGTGCAGCCCGATGCTCCGCTGGTCGGCGAGACCATCGAGAAGAACAGCCTCCTGATCACCAATCTGGCCCGCCTCACGGAAATCCGCATTGCCATGGACGCCCAGCGTCCCAAGGCGGCGGCCACGGTGCTGATCGAGGGTGCCACGCTGTTCGTCATGCTGGAGGGTATCATCGATTTCGCCCAGGAACAGGCCCGCCTGCAAAAGGAGATCGTCAAGCTCACCAAGGAACTCTCCGGCATGAACAAAAAGCTGGGCAACGAGGATTTTCTCAAGAAGGCACCGCCCGAGGTGGTGGCCGGCGTCCGTGAAAAGCACGCCGCCATGCTCGAGAAGCAGCACGCCCTGGAAGCGACCCTTGCGCGCATCCAGGCCATGATGGAATAAGGGGCCACGCCATGCACACCATCGACGAGTTTATCCAGCTGGCACTGAAAGAGGATATCGGCCCCGGCGATATCACCACGGACAACCTGGTCGCTCCGAACACCCCGGGCCGGGGGGTGATCGTGGCCAAACAGGACTTGGTCATCGCCGGCCTGGCCGTGGCCGAAAAAGTGTTCAAGGCCCTGGAACCGACCATCGTTTTTGAGGCCGGCTATGCCGACGGAGATCGGGTGGCCGCCGGCAGCACGGTGATCCGCCTCACGGGCAGCCTGGCCGGTTTGTTGAAAGGCGAACGCACGGCCCTTAACTTCCTGCAGCGTCTCTCCGGCATCGCCACCCAGGCACGCGCCTATGTGGCAACCGTTGCCGGCAGTCCGGTCAAGCTGGTGGATACCCGCAAGACCACGCCGGGCTGGCGCGTGCTGGAAAAATACGCCGTGCGCGTGGGTGGTGCCCATAACCACCGCATGGGCCTGTATGACGGCGTCTTGATCAAGGACAACCACATCGCCGTGGCCGGCGGCATCACCGCGGCGGTCGCCAAGCGCGCCAGGCCATCTCCCACCTGGTCAAAATCGAGGTGGAAGCCAGCAGCCTGGCCGAGGTCGATGAAGCCTTGGCCGCCGGCGCGGATATCATCATGCTCGACAACATGGACGTGGATCAGATCCGCCAGGCGGTAACCCATATCGCCGGCAGAGCCTGGTGGAGGTTTCCGGCGGGGTCACCCGCGACCGGCTGAAGGCCTTGGCCACCACCGGGGTCGATCTCATCTCCATCGGCGCCCTGACCCACTCGGCCGTGGCCGTCGACCTGAGCATGCGCATCGAACCGGACAAGGGCCCATGATCCCCATTCGCGACACCACACCGTCCAGGCGGGTGCCGGTGGTCAACAACACCATCATCGGCATCAATATCGTATGCTTCTGCTGCAGCTGACCCAGGGCAGCGGCAGTGACCATTACCTGTTGCTCTACGGGCTGGTGCCGGCCAAATTCACCGATCCGCAAATTTCCGCCTACTTTTCTACCGGCCAGAAACTGATCTCCCTTTTCACCTTCATGTTCCTGCATGGCGGGTTCATGCACCTGATCGGCAACATGTGGTTTCTCCACATCTTCGGCGACAATGTCGAAGATCGACTGGGACCGGCGCGCTATGCCATCTTTTACCTGCTCTGCGGCCTGGCTTCGGGCATGACCCAATTGATCTTCAATGCCAGCTCCCGTGTTCCCACCATCGGGGCCAGCGGGGCCATCGCCGGCGTCATGGGTGCCTATTTCATCCTCTATCCCAGCTCCCGTATCCTGACGCTGATTCCGATCATCATCATTCCCTGGTTCGTGGAAATCCCGGCCTTCTTTTTCATCGGCATCTGGTTCGTGTTGCAGGTCTTCAATGTGGCCGGCAGTTCGGGCGGCGCCGGCGGCATCGCCTGGTGGGCGCACATCGGGGGATTCCTATTTGGCATTCTCTTCCTCAAACTTTTTGACCGCATCCCCGCCACCGGCTTCTCCAACCGATTGCAGCAGGCCACCGAGAGAAAGCAGTCGCACCGTTTCCAAGTGATCAAGACCACGCGCGGAGAAGGCAACACCGATCTGTACGGCACCCTGACCATCACCCAGTACGAAGCCATGGTCGGCGCCCGCAAAACGGTAACCGTTCCCTGGGGGCTACAGAACCGACTTTACAACATCATCGTTCCCCAGGGCATCACCGACGGGCAGATCCTGCGCTTGAAAGGCGTGGGCCGGCCCCATGTAGACGGCACCCGGGGCGACATGCTGCTCAAGGTAAAGATCCAGCACATCTAAAGCCCGCGTCATCGATGATGGCGCTCGTCCACGGCCGCGACGCACCGGCGATGCCATGGACGTCTGGCCGACACTTGATTTTAGATTTGACATTTCATGCAATCACCGCTAATAAAGCTACAAAGGAGCTACATAAAAGCTAAAGTCAATTTATTCAAAAGCGATTTTCCCAATCAACATGCCATCACATCTCCATCATATCGGCTTCACATGAGGTGCCCGGTAAACGCGTGTCCGTTGATGCGCTCATGGTTGTCCGAAGGTGATGGAATCGTTTGCTTCATACCGTCTGATTCCCGCCTGATATAAACGAATCATCCGTAAAAGATCCGAATCTTTTAAGGAGCGGGTGGTTTTATTGCGCCAAGCGTATCCGCAGCATACCCTTTTTACAGTTGCTGGGCACCGTGAAAAGACACCATCGGTAAACCCACAACTATCGGAAGGGGAAAAAGCGGTGAAAAACCTACCCGTTGCAGAAGTATGTTTGACCCATTGTGCCGACAACCATTTCGGGGATGTGATGGTGGTGGGGGGCGGCATCAGCGGCATCCAGGCATCCCTCGATCTGGCCACGGCCGGCTACCGCGTCTATCTGATCGAAAAATCGCCAACCATCGGCGGCAAGATGGCGCAGTTGGACAAGACGTTTCCCACCAACGACTGCTCCATGTGCATCGAGTCGCCCAAGTTCCTCGAATGCAAGCGGCACCCCAACATCGAAATCCTTACCATGACCAAAGTGGTTCAGGTCCAGGGAGAGTCCGGCGACTTCACGGTCACCCTGACCACGCAGCCCCGTTTCATCGATGAAGACAAGTGCACCGGCTGCACCAGCTGCACGGAGTACTGCCCGGTCGAGGTCCTGGACCCCTTCAACCAGGATATATCCAACAACAAGGCCGTGCACATGTACTTCGCCCAGGCGATTCCACTGACGCCTTACATCGACGAAAACTGCATCTTCCTGGACGGGAAGAAGTGCACCATCTGCCAGGGCGTTTGCAAGAACGACGCGATTGATTTCAACCAGACGTCCAAGGCGATGCAGGTCAACGTGGGTGCGATCATCCTGGCCCCGGGCATTGAACCTTTTGACGCACGGCTGCACAACGACTACGGTTACGGTAAATTCGCCAACGTGGTCACGAGCCTCGACTACGAACGCCTGCTCTGCGCCACCGGTCCCTACGAGGGAGAAATTCTGCGCGCCTCCGACGGCAAACATCCCCACAAGGTGGCCTGGATTCACTGCGTCGGCTCCAGGCGGGTGGCGCCCGGCTACAACAGCTACTGCTCCGGCGTCTGCTGCACCTACATCCAGAAGCAGGTCATCCTCACCAAGGACCATGACGCCGATGCCGAGTGCACCATCTTTCACAATGACATTCGCTCCTACAGCAAGGGCTTCGAGCGCTTCTACCAGCGCGCCGAGGCCCTGCCCGGCATCCGGTTTGTCCGCAGCTATGTCTCCGTCGGCCGGGAAATTCCGGAGACCCAAAATGTCACCCTGCGCTATGCCACCACCGATGATGGGGTCAAGGAAGAAGAATTCGACATGGTCGTGCTAGCCGTCGGATTGACGCCTCCGGCCGAGTTCAAGCAGATGGCGGCAACCTTCGGCATCGACCTCAACCACCACGGCTTCTGCCAAACCAACCCGGCCAACCCCCTGGAGACCTCCCGGCCGGGCATCTTTCTAAGCGGTGCGTTTCAGGGGCCCATGGATATCCCCGAGGCGGTGTTCAGTGCCAGCGGGGCCGGTGCCCAATGCGGCGAGATTCTCACCCGGCGGCGCGGCAAGCTTTCCACGGCCCGCGTCTACCCCCCCGAACGGGATGTCTCGGGCGAGGAACCCAAGATCGGCGTCTTTGTCTGCCACTGCGGGGCCAACATCGGCCGCGTGGTCAATGTGCCATCCACCGTGGAATACGCCCTGAGCTTGCCCGGCGTCGTGCACGCCCAGGAACAGCTTTTCTCCTGTGCCACCAACTCCGCCAAGGAGATCACCGACACCATCCGCGAAAAGGGACTCAACCGGGTCATCGTGGCGGCCTGCACCCCCCGTACCCATGAACCGGTATTCCGCGACACCCTGCGCGAGGGCGGCATCAACCAGTACTTCTACGACATGGCCAATATCCGCGAGCACTGCTCCTGGGTCCATTCCAAGGAGCAGGAGGCGGCCACGGAAAAGGCCAAGGATCTGATTCGCATGTCCGTGGCCCGCTCCCACCTGCTCGAACCCCTGAACGAGTTCGACCTGCCGGTGGACAAGACCGCCGTGGTCGTCGGCGGCGGCCTTTCCGGCATGACCAGTGCGCTGAGCCTGGCCAAACAGGGATTCGAGGTCTACCTGATCGAGAAGGAAAAGGAACTGGGCGGCATGGCCCGCCGGATCCACACCACCCTGGATGGCATGGATGTCCAGGCCTTTCTCCAGGAAACGATCCGCAAGGTCTATCAGCATCCCCGGGTGCATGTGGCCCACGAGGCCACGATCCTGGAAGTGGCCGGCTATGTGGGCAACTTCACCACCACCATCAAGGCCGACACGGGCCGGCGCACGATCAAGCATGGCGCCGCCGTGCTCGCCACCGGGGCGGCCGAACACAAACCCACCGAATACCGTTACGGCGAGGACGACCGTGTGATGACCCAGCTGGAACTGGAGGAACAGATTCATGCGGAAGATGAGCGCCTGGCCACGGCCGAGCGGCTGGTGATGATCCAGTGCGTCGGCTGCCGCAACACGGAGCGCAACTACTGTGCGCGCATCTGCTGCACCCATGCCATCAAAAACGCCATCAGCCTGAAGACGCGCTACCCCCAACTGGATGTCCAGATCCTCTTCAGGGACATGCGCACCTACGGGTTCAGTGAGGATTACTACCGGGAAGCGGCGGAAAAAGAGGTGCGCTTCGTGCGTTTTGAACCGGAACAGGCCCCCCAGGTGGAAGCCGTGGTCGCGGAGGGTCGGGAGGTACTGCGCGTCACCGTTGCCGATCCGATCCTGGGAGAAACGCTCGAGCTGGACGCCGATCTTCTCGCCCTTTCCGCTGCCATCGTTCCTGCGGACAACATCCAGGAGATCGCCAAACAGTTCAAGGTCGCCCTGAGTCCGGAAGGGTTCTTCCAGGAGGCGCATGTCAAGCTGCGCCCGGTGGATTTCGCCGCCGAGGGCGTCTTCCTGTGCGGCACGGCCCATTACCCCAAACATATCAACGAATCGGTTACCCAGGCCTATGGCGCCGCCGGCCGGGCCGGGGTTTTGCTTTCCCAGGATACGGTCACTGCTTCCGGATCGGTCTGCACGGTGGACGAGGACCGCTGCATCTCCTGCGGGGCCTGCATCACGGCCTGCTCCTATGGCGCCATCGAATTCCAGGACACCCCCAAGGGCCGCAAGGCCAGGGTCATTCCGGTCCTCTGCAAGGGTGACGGACTGTGCAATGCCAAGTGCCCGACCGAGGCCATTCAACTTCGGCATTACACGGACGAAGAGATCTTGTTCCAGCTGGATGCGGCGTTTCCGGAACTTGAGCAGGCCGGCTGACCGCCGGTCCGCATTCCGGCCACCCAAGGTTTGAACCATGGCGGCGGGCACCCCCCGACCGCCACCGACTAAGACGAATCAAAGGAGAAAAGCAAAATGGCAGGTGGCACGTTTAAACCCAGAATCATCGGTTTCTTGTGTAATTGGTGCTGCTACGGCGGGGCGGATCTGTGCGGCGTGTCCCGTTTCCAATACCCCCCCTACCTGCGGGTCATCCGGGTCATGTGCTCGGGTAGAATCGACCTGAAATTCATCCTGCGGGCATTCTTGAACGGCGCGGATGCCGTCTTTGTGGGCGGCTGTCATCTCAACGACTGCCACTATAACCCCGAGGCAACTACGATGCCCTGGTCATGTCCAAAATCGCCAAGAAGCTTTTGGGCCACATCGGCATCAACCCCGACCGTTTCCGGCTGGAATGGGTGTCCGCCGGCGAAGGTATCCGCTTCGCCGAGATCATGAATGCCTTCAGCCAGACCACCCGCGAACTGGGACCGCTGGGCAGCAGTGAAGGGATCGACAAAGCGCAGTTGACCTTCAATCTCGAAGCGGCCCTCAAACTGGTTCCGTTCATCAAGCTGGTGGAGCGGGAACGTTTGCGGGTGCCGATCCGCACGGAAGTCGAATACGAAAAATTCTTTGCCAGCGGTGACCTGGACCGACTTTTCGATGAAATCATCCTGGAGAAGTATGCCATCAGCCAGATCGTCGCCCTGCTGCAGAAAAAGCCGTTATCGACCAGCGAAATCGCCGAGAGCCTCAACCTGAACCCGTCCGAGGTTTCCCGGCACATCAACAACTCTTCCCGCTATGGCTTCGTCCGTTACGACGTGGAGCAACAGTGCTACGCCCCGGCCTGATACCATGATCGACGGTTCATGGTGGTCGACACGCGTTCCCGCAAAATCCTCCCCGGGAACGCGTGTCGATGGGGCCCATTCATCCGCCCAGCACACCGATAATCGCACGCATGAATGCCGGTAGATCATCGGGCGTGCGGCTGGTCACCAGGAAGTCGTCCACCACCACCGCTTGGTCGACCCAATTTCCTCCGGCATTGACCAGGTCATCCTTATGAGGTGTCAAGCATCTTTAAGGATCAACTTAAGGGCGCGCACCATTTTGTGGGGATGGTAGGATTTCTTGGCCTGGGTCAGGCCGGGAATACCCATGTCGCTCTCCTTGTTCAGGTAGGTATACCCGTTGAAGAGCATGCGGGCGCAGGCATTGTCGAAATACTGGTAAAGCCCCTTGATCTGTCCCAAGGCCTTCTCGTATTGCAAGGTCGCCATATCCGACGTCAGGGGGGCGGAAATGCCAAAGGCGCTGACCTTGCCGTCGATGCGTAGCAGAATCCCCTTCAAGTCGAAGGCGTCATAGCTGAGCAAGGTATTGATGGCCGCCTGCTTTTCACAGGCGAGATCCACCTGTTCGTCGGCGTCGCAGTCCCGCTCCCGGCACCATTCTTCCAGGAAAATCAAACAATCGTCGGTATTGTCCGCACCGATCGGATCAATGCGCACCCGCTCCCGCGCCACATATTCCCGCGTGAACTGCTTGATCAGGTTGCGCTTCTTTGAGTAGCGGTTCCCCTTGAGTTCGGCCAAGTCGTCAACCAAATAGACGTAGTCGTCGTAGGCCCCATGGCTCTGGATGGTAAAGTGGCGTTCCACCGCCTCCCGGCCGAAATGCGTCACATAGGCTTCGGGCACGAACCAGAAATCCGTATACCCGGCCAAACGGGCGGTCGTGACCAATTCGTCCGGTGGCACCATGCGCCGGGGAGTGATCGGCAACAAAAGGTGCCGGTTCTTTTGTGGGTCGTGAATTCGGCGGCGATAATCAAGGCATCCTCGTATTCGGCGCCCAAAGGCCGGTACTCCTCATTTCTCCAGCTGATGGCCGAAGAGAGCGAGTAGGCACAGATCTCGTAGCGTTGGTTCTCGAAATAGTGGCGATAGGCAGCGTAATGCGCGGGTGTCAATTCGGAAAAATGTATCATAACGTCTTCAGCATGGGCACAGAATCGGCCATGGGTGCAAATCCCAAAGGTCGATAGAATGGATGCGTCTTCCTTTCTGCAATCAGTCCGATCCAGCCGATGCCGTCGGCTTCGAGGCGGGCCACCAATTGGGCCACCATCCGTGAGCCGATCCCCTGGTGACGAAAGGCCGGGTCCACGGTGACATCCTGGATATAGGCGTCGCTGATACGGTCGCTGATGGCGCGCCCCATGCCAACGATGGTCCCACCCTGCCGGGCCGCCAGAAAACAATGACTGCCCCGCACGATGCCGGCAACCGTGGACGGATGGTCGGCCGCGTCCTTCCACCAGCCCGCCAACCGGTAGAGTTCGGTCAGCCGGGCAATCTCGGTCTGGGTCGGGTTTTCAAGAAATGTGTATTCAATCATGATTCGGCAGGCGTTTCGAATATACAGGAAACCTGGTTGCGGCCGGACTGCTTGGAATGGTACATGGCCTGATCGGCCCGTTGGACAAAGCTGGCGACCGACTCATCGCGGCAGTACTGGGTCACGCCGATACTGATGGTAATCTGAACACCGGCCGTGCCGGTGTTGGCAAACGACTCGGCCGCCACGGCGGTACGCAGGCGTTCGGCAACCGTCCGCGCCTCCTCCCCGGGCGTCCCCGGCAAAATGATGGTGAACTCCTCCCCGCCATACCGATAGGCGGTGTCCATTTTACGCAGGCAGGCCCGGATCACCTGGCCGATGCGCACCAGGATCTTATCTCCCTCCAGATGACCGTATGTATCGTTGTACGCCTTGAAATGGTCGATATCCAGCAACAAGAGGCTCAGTTTATGGCCGTAACGTTTGAAGCGCTCGATTTCGCCCTTGAGCTGGGAATAGAAATAGCGCGAGTTGTAGAGCTGGGTGAGTCCATCGGTGATGGACAACTTTTTCAGCTCGTCGAGCATTTGCAGGCGCTCCTGGTTGAGCATCCGTTCCCGGAGCACCCGTTTGAGCCGCAGGTTGAGTTCCTCCAGGCGCACCGGCTTGAAAACGAAATCACTGGCGCCCTTGTTAATCGCCTCCTCATAGGAGTAATCCTGGCTGTAGCCGGTCATGACGATGACATCAACATCCCAGGCCGACTTGATCCGGTCGGTCAACTCCAGGCCGTTCATACCCGGCAGGGTGATGTCGGTGATGACCACATCCATGGGACAGGCCATGATGGCGGCCAACGCCTCTTCGGCGCTCGCGGCCAGCGATATCTCGTAGCCGGAAAGCTTGAGATAATCACACATGGCATCACGAATGGCGGGTTCGTCATCGACGACAAGGATGTGTGGGAGCATAGGCTTTTAAATTATCCGGCCGATCGCGCTTACCGGTTGACAGGTCTAAAAACGATCTGATATTAATATAAATTTTTAGCAAATGAAGTGATTATAACCACGCTGAAAAGCAGTGTCAACCGAATGATGGGAGCCTTTTTGGCGCGACATCGAATAAAATGAAAAACATACGAAACTTCAGCATTATCGCCCATATCGATCACGGCAAGTCGACCCTGTCTGACCGGCTGATCCAGTCGAGTAAAATTATTAGCGACCGCGATTTCAAGGATCAGATTCTGGACAGCATGGATATCGAACGGGAGCGCGGCATCACGATCAAGAGCCAGACCGTTTGTCTGCCATACAAGGCCAAGGATGGCAAGACCTACCACCTCAACCTGATCGACACGCCGGGTCACGTGGATTTCACCTACGAGGTCTCCCGTGCGCTGGCGTCCTGCGAAGGCGCCTGCTGTTGATCGATGCCAGCCAGGGCGTCGAGGCCCAGACCCTGGCCAACCTCTACCTGGCCATGGAACATAACCTGGAAATCATCCCGGTCATCAACAAGATCGACCTGCCCTCGGCCGATATCGAGCGGGTCAAGGCCCAAATCGAGGAGGATCTGGGACTGGATCCGGAATCGGCCATCCTGGCCTCGGCCAAGGAGGGGCTGGGCATCGAGGATATTATGGAAGCGGTGGTCAACACCCTGCCGCCGCCGGAAGGCGATTCCGAGGCTCCCTTGCAGGCGCTGATTTTCGATTCCCATTACGATCCCTTCCGCGGCACCGTGGTGCACTTCCGCATCAAGCAAGGCACCATCCGCGCCGGGGACCGGATCCGCTTCATGTCCAACGACGCTACCTACAAGGTAGAAGAGGTCGGCGTGTTCCAGATCGTGCGCGTCCCCCAAAAGACGCTGAGTGCCGGCGAGGTGGGCTACATGATCGCCGGCATCAAGACGGTCAGCGACACCCGCTGCGGCGATACGGTCACCCTGCATCAGCGCCCCTGTGCCCAGCCGCTGCCGGGTTTCAAGGAAGCCAAGCCGGTGGTTTTTTCCTCGATCTACCCGGTGGCCTCCGACGACTATGAGGATCTGGTCGTGGCCATGGAAAAGCTCAAGCTCAACGACGCCGCCCTGATCTATGAAAAGGACAGCAGCGCCGCCCTGGGATTCGGGTTCCGCTGCGGTTTTCTGGGCCTGCTGCACCTGGAAGTGGTCCAGGAACGCCTGGAACGCGAATACGATCTCTCGTTGATCCTGACGGCGCCGTCGGTGCGCTACCATCTGATCATGAACGACGGCAGTGAGCTGGTGATCGACAACCCGGCCCTCTACCCCGACCCCACCTTGATCGACCAGGCCCTGGAGCCCTTCATCAAGGCGTCGATCATCATCCCGGACCGCTACATGGGCGCGGTGATGAAGCTGTGCATGGAGCGCCGGGGCATCAACAAGAATTACCAGTATCTCACCAACAACCGCCTGGAGATGATCTTCGAATTGCCCCTGGCGGAGGTGATCTACGATTTTTACGACAAACTCAAATCCATCACCCAGGGGTACGGTTCCTTCGATTACGAATTGATCGATTACCGCGAGACCGACCTGGTAAAGCTGGATTTTCTGATCAACAGCGAACGGGTGGATGCCCTTTCCATGCTGACCCACCGGGACAATTCGGTAAACCGGGCCCGCATTGCCTGTGACAAGCTCAAGGAGGAGATTCCCCGCCAGATGTTCAAGATCGCCATTCAGGGCGCCATCGGCGGCAAGATCATCTCCCGTTCGACCGTATCGGCATTTCGAAAGGATGTAACGGCCAAGTGTTACGGCGGGGACATCAGCCGTAAACGCAAGCTGCTGGAGAAACAGAAAAAAGGGAAAAAGCGAATGAAGATGGTCGGCCAGGTGATGCTGCCCCAGTCCGCCTTTCTCGCCGTGCTGAAGACCGACTCGGATTAAGGCCACGGCATACCGGCTGAAATGCGCCACCATCAGTCATTTTGCATCGACGGAGGAACCATGGGTAGAACCATTGCACAAAAAATCTTCGATGACCATCGTGTCGGCACGCCGGATGCGGACATGCACGTGATCCGCCTGGACGCGGTCTTCTGCCACGAAATCACCACCCCACCGGCCATCCTGGATCTGGAACGGCGCGACAAGGACCGCGTCTTCGATCCCGACCGAATCAAGGTGGTCATCGACCATGTCTCGCCGGCCAAGGACTCCAAGACCGCCTTGCAGGGCAAGATTCTGCGGGCCTGGGCCCACCGCCACGCCATCAAGGATTTCTTCGACATTGGCGCCAACGGTGTCTGCCACGCCATCTTTCCCGAAAAAGGCTTCGTGCGCCCGGGATACACGGTGATCATGGGCGATTCCCACACCTGCACCCACGGCGCCTTTGGCGCCTTTGCCGCCGGCGTGGGCACCACCGACCTGGAAGTGGGCATCCTCAAGGGGGTCTGCGCCTTCAAATCCCCCGAGACCATGCGCATCAACATCACCGGCCACCTGCCCGAGGGCGTCTATGCCAAGGACGTGATTCTCTCGGTAATCGGCCGCATCGGGGTGAACGGCGCCACCAACAAGGTGATCGAATTCGCCGGCCCGGTGGTGGCGGCCATGGACATGGAATCGCGCATGACCCTTTGCAACATGGCCATCGAAGCCGGCGGGACCTGCGGCATCTGCGAACCGGACCGTACCACGGTGGATTACCTGTGGCCCTTCATCAAGGATCAATACGACACCCCCGAGGCGGCCCTGGCTGATTTCGCACGCTACCTGCCCGACGCGGACGCGGTCTACAGCACCACCATCGACCATGACGTTTCCGCCCTTTCGCCCATGGTCACCTTCGGCTACAAGCCGGACAACGTCAAGCCGGTGGCTGAAATGGCCGGCACACCGGTGGACCAAATCTATATCGGCTCGTGCACCAACGGTCGCATCAGCGACCTGCGCATTGCCGCCAAGGTGTTGAGCGGTCAGCGCATCAGCGACAACGTGCGCGCCATCGTCTCGCCGGCCACGCCGAAGATCTATGCCCAGGCCCTGGAAGAAGGCTTGATCAAGATCTTCATGGATGCCGGCTTTTGCGTGACCAACCCCACCTGCGGGGCCTGCCTGGGCATGAGCAACGGCGTGCTGGCCGAGGGTGAAGTCTGCGCGTCGACCACCAACCGCAATTTCAACGGCCGCATGGGCAAGGGCGGCATGGTCCACCTGATGAGCCCGGCCACCGCTGCCGCCAGCGCCATCGCCGGCAGCATCGCCAACTCGACGCTGTTCAACGGGTAGGAAAGGAGCGATCGATGAAATCATTCAACGGCAAGGTCCTGTTCCTGGACCGCTCGGACATCAATACCGACGAGATCATCCCCGCCAAATATCTCACCGAGATTTCTCGCGAGGCGTTGGCGCCCAATCTTCTGGAGGATCTCAAAATGGACGGCTTCGATCCGGCAAATGACATCGCCGGAAAGGCCGTCGTCGTCACGCGGGCCAACTTCGGCTGCGGGTCATCGCGGGAACACGCGCCCTGGGCGCTGGAAGTCAACGGCATCAACCTGGTGGTGGGGGAGAGCTTCGCCCGTATCTTTCGCCAAAACATGTTCAACTGCGGCATGATGGCCGTGGAGCTGCCCGCCGACACCATCGACGCGCTGTTCGCCACCTTCGCCGGCCGGGAGACCACCGCCACGACCGATTTCGAGGGCGGTACGATCACCTTCTCGGCGGGTGACGTCTCCCGGACCGTGCCTTTTAAAATCTCCGGCTTCGATGCCGACCTGGTCACCGCTGGTGGTTGGGTCGAGTACGCGGACGCCAATTACTGACGGGACTTTTCATAACGGCTTTTCGCCCTTCCGGGCGGGAAGCCGTCGCCCCGCCGCGCCAATGGAGGTTTGCCATGACCATTGCCGCCTACCTGACCCTGGCCCTTTTGATCGTCCTTTTCATTCTGCTGATCAAGACCCGCATTCCGGCACCCGCTATTTTTCTGGGGGCCCTGGCCGTGGCCATGACCCTCAACCTGGCCCCGCCAGCGCAGTTGCTCAAAGGATTCAGCAATCCCGGCATGCTCACCGTGGGCGTTCTCTTCATGGTGGCCGCCGGCATGTACGCCACCGGTGCCATCACCATGATCATGGACCGGCTCATGGGCGTTCCCCAGAGCGTTGTCGGCGCCCAGATACGCATTCTGCCGCCCGTCGCCTTCGGCAGCGCCTTTCTCAACAACACGCCACTCGTGGCCATGATGATTCCGGTGATCCGTGACATCGCCCGCGTGGCCCGGCTCCCCGCCCAACAGCTGTACCTGCCCTTGAGCTTCGCCTCCATCCTGGGCGGCATGTGCACCGTCATCGGCACCTCCACGAACCTGGTCATCGCCGGCATGGTGCTTGACACCATGGAACGAAACACCGCCGGCCTGCCGGTCATCCGAGCCATCCGCATGTTCGATCCGGCTTTCATCGGCGTGCCCATCGCCGTGGTGGCCATCGGCTTGATGATCCTGGTAGGACGCTTTTTCCTGCCAACCCGGACCAACGGGCGAGCGGGAGATGCGACCACACGGCGCTACACGGCCGAGTTCGAAGTACGGGAAGGCTCGCGAATCGTCGGCCGCACCCTCGACGAAACCGGTATCGCGGCCGATGATGGGGTTCAGGTGCTGTATATCCGCCGGGGGGCGGGAATTCTCACCACCGATCTGATCCACGAGAAATTGGCCGCCGGCGACCTGATCGCCTTTTCCACCGAGACAGAAGCCATGGTGGCCCTCTGGCGCACCAATGCCCTGGTCCCCCACCTGACCCTCAACCCCATGCAGACCGAGCGTCACACCCACCATCTGGTCAAGGCCGTGGTCTCCCGCCAAAGCAAAACCGTCGGCCGGAAAATTGCCGACCTGATCCGGGATGAGAACACGTGTCAGTATAAATTTGTTGCGATTTCAAGGGATGGACAGCCCGTGGACAGTCCGTTGGAGGAGACCACCATCGAAGCCGGCGACAACGCCGTCCTGGAGGTCAACGACAATTTTTTCTACGAGTGTCAGATCGATCAGGATTTTGCCTTGACCAAGGCCCTCAAAGGCTTCCACCTGCAGCGCACGGACCGGGCGGTAGAAGCCAGCCTGATCACCCTGGCCATGATCACCGTTGTCGCCCTGGGCTGGATGAGCATGCTCAACGCCAGCCTGCTGGCCAGCGGGGCCATGCTCCTGACCGGATGCCTTTCGTTATCCACGGCGGCACGCAGCATCGACTGGAGCACCCTGGTGGTCATCGCCTGTGCCATCGGCCTTGAATCGGCGGTTACCGAAAGCGGCCTGGCCGAACAGGTGGCGCGCCTCTTGGCCGCCTTGGGCGGCAAAAACCCCCATCTGGCATTGGCCGTGATCTTTCTGGGCTGCACGCTGATGACCAATGTGATCACCAACAATGCCGCCGCCGCCTTCATGTTTCCCATCGCCCTGTCCACCGCCGGCTACCTGGGCGTCAGCTTCATGCCCTTCGCCATCACCTTGATGATCGCCGCTTCGTGCGCCTTCATCACCCCGACCGGGTATCAGACCAACCTCATGGTGTGGGGTGTTGGTGAATACCGATTCATGGACTATGTGAAAATCGGGTCGGTCATGACCCTTGTCGTCGCGGTGATGACGATTTTTCTGGCACCCGTCATCTATGGATTTTAGCGCCGCCGTGCAGACATTGCGGCCCGCTGAAAGACACCATGACGCTTCTGATCGGACAGGACGGCGACGACCGTTGCCATCCTGGAAATATTCATCAAGCGGCAAAAAAGCCCTTGACTAAATTATGATAAAGAGTTTATATGCGGTCTTTCTTGAAACGGCCATGTGCCCTTTCGGGAATCCCGCCGAGGTAGCTCAGTCGGTAGAGCAGGGGACTGAAAATCCCCGTGTCGGCAGTTCGATTCTGTCCCTCGGCACTTAAGAAATCAAGGGTTTACGGAAATTCCGTAAACCCTTTTTTCGTACAAGGGAAAATTTGTACAAGGATAGTACAAGGATCGGGAGCAACGGACCTAAAAGAAGTATCAAAAACAAAAATCCCCTCTACCCCATTCTCAAATCTGGGTATGGTTGCAACCGGGGATTAGACATCTGTCCTATCAATGCAATTCGCTCTCGTTTATCTTGGATCCACCAAGGCCAAAAGTCGAAAAATCATCAAATCGGTCCTACGCCGAGGTCCCCCCGCCGCCTCTTGTTTCTATTCGGCAACCAACGGTCCCCTACCCCTGCCATGCGGAATAAACGTCCAAGCTATCCCAGGCGACACCTCAACAATCTGATGGATGCCTCTTTAACTTGATCTCCTCTCGTAAGCATAGAGACAAACAATAATTGACTCCACAGACCTCTTGGACTAATTGTCATTTTGTCCATTCGCTCATTTTCCTGTTTCGCTTGAATCAAAATCTCGGCCCGAATCAGAGGACTTCCAAAAAAGGTTGCAGGTAGACGCATGAGCACACCCTACCACGCAAAATACTTTGCACATGAATTATCCCGGAATGGCGGTCAAGGCGTTGAACGACTTTCCCGATCCTTGTTTGATGCCTGTGTCGATCTAAACCCACATCAGATCGAAGCGGCACTATTTGCCTTACGGTCCCCCATTTCCAAAGGGGTTGTGCTGGCCGATGAAGTCGGGCTTGGGAAAACCATTGAAGCCGGCTTGGTGCTTTGTCAATATTGGGCGGAAAGGCGCCGAAAACTACTGGTCATCTGCCCGGCCTCATTGCGCAAACAATGGGAATTGGAAATCAGAGAAAAATTCAACCTGGCGTCCGTGGTGCTGGATGCAAAAAGCTACCGCAATGCCCGAACCAATGGCAATCCCACCCCCTTTGATACCGATACCTTGGTGATTTGTTCATTCCATTACGCCAGCCGACGTGCCAGTGAACTTCAATGCATCCCCTGGGATCTCGTGGTAATCGATGAAGCCCACAAGCTTCGCAATGCATACCGTGAAAACAACAGGATGGGACAAAACTTGCGCCGCGCACTTCACGACCGCCGCAAGGCCCTCCTGACCGCTACACCACTTCAAAATTCACTGTTAGAGCTTTACGGCTTGTCCACCATTATCGATGAGAACCTATTCGGTGATTTGCCGTCCTTCAGATCCCAATACGTGAATGTGGGTGGGGATCTCGAAGGGTTAAGATATCGTTTACAGACCTTCTGCTCCCGGACTCTTCGCAGCCAGGTGCTTGAATATGTCAAATATACGGAAAGGCTGCTGATTACTCGACGGTTCAAACCGTCCGACCACGAGCATGACTTATACTTGGCAATTTCATCCTTTCTTCAGCGCGAAGAGAGCTATGCTTTGCCGAAAAGGCAGCGGCACCTCATCACGCTCCTTGTTAGAAAAGTCCTTGCCTCATCGCCCAGGGCGGTTGCGGGAACGCTCGAAATCATGCGTGACCGCCTCAAGCGACTCAAAGCCGATTTCCTGGAAAATTCAGGAATCGTCGACCGGCTTATTCGCGGTGAAGAGCTTGACGACGATCTGTTGGATGAATTGCTGGAGGATGAGGAAGATCTCAATGACGCCATCGACACCAATGGGGCTGTCGATGAAGCCGAGCCCCCAGAAATCGACCCTGAAAAGCTTAATGAAGAAATCGAAACGTTGGATCGATTTATTCTGTGGGCCAACAGTATTGGCGTGGATACCAAAGCCAAGGCGCTGCTTTCGGCATTGGAAATTGGTTTCTCTAAGATGTCGGAGACCGGTGCCCAGCGCAAAGCCGTGGTATTTACCGAATCCAGGCGAACGCAGATTTATATCAAGGATTTTTTGGAATCCAACGGCTATGCCGGAAGAGTGCTTACTTTCAACGGCACCAACCGTGAACCCGATACCACCGAGATCTACAACCAGTGGTTGGAGAAAAACCGTGATTCGGGCCGAGTTTCCGGGTCAAGACCGGTGGACGTTCGTACCGCCATCATCGAAACCTTTCGCGATTCTCATCAGGTGCTTTTGGCAACTGAAGCAGCGTCCGAAGGCATCAACCTGCAATTCTGTTCGTTGGTCGTCAATTTCGATCTGCCCTGGAACCCGCAGCGTATCGAACAGCGTATTGGCCGTTGCCACCGTTATGGTCAAGAACATGATGTGGTGGTGATCAATTTCCTCAATGACCGCAATGCCGCCGATTGCCGTGTGCATGAGCTGTTGGAAGAGAAGTTCAATCTGTTTTCCGGAATCTTCGGGGCCTCGGATGAAGTTCTGGGAAGCATCGAGTCCGGTGTTGATTTCGAAAGACGCGTTCTATCGATTTACCAGCAATGCCGTACACCGGAAACGATCAATGCCGCGTTTACAGAACTCCAGGCGGAATTGGACGATATGATTCAGTCCCGGCTCAGCGATACCCGCCGCCTTTTGCTGGAACACTTTGATGAGGATGTTCACGCCCGGTTGAAAGTCAATTTGAATGGCACACAGCAGCAGTTGGATCGTGTCGGCCGCATGTTTTGGTCACTGACGCGTTATATGCTGGCTGACGATGCAACCTTTAATGACCAGGAATTGTGGTTTGATTTGCACCAGTCACCCCTTACGACGGCCAGTACGGGTCGCTATCATCTGATTTCGAAATCCAAAAACAATATCCCCGGTGTATTCTTGTACCGTCTTAGCCACCCGCTGGGGGAGCATGTCATCAACACCGCTGCCCAGCGACCAACGCCCGTAGCGGAAGTCATATTCGATATTTCCAACCATCCCACCCGCATCGCCATGGTAGAGGCACTCAACGGAAAAAGAGGCTGGCTTACCCTACAACGCCTGTGTATTGATTCCTTCGATCGCGAAGAGTATCTATTGTTTTCCGGCTTTGGAGATGACGGTCAGTCTCTTGATCAGGAACTCTGCGAGCGTCTCTTTACCTGTACGGCGCTGCAACGGCCGACCCATATTCCGGACGACGCAATTCAGGAACGGCTGGCTGCCGATGCTCAGCGTCATGCGCAAGCCACTATTTCCCGGTCGTTGGAAACCAATAACCGCCATTTTAATGAAGCACGTGAACAGCTTGAAAAATGGGCGGATGATATGGTGGTTGCCGTTGAAAAAGAACTTGATGATATCAAAGCTCAGATTCGGGCGATCAGTCGTCAGGCCAGGATGGCGGAGACCATGCAGGAACAACATGCATATCAGGATCAGATTAGAAAACTGGAAACCAAAAAACGCTCCCTACGCCGACGGATTTTTGATGTGGAAGACGAGATTGCCGAAAAGCGTGATCGTCTGATTGATGCCCTGGAGCGACGAATGCAGCAGAAAACCAAAATTGAATCCCTGTTCACCATCCGCTGGTGTGTGCAATAAGGGAAAGAAAACAGATACGATTATGCCCACTGTCGATCAACACCGCCAGAAGCTGTTGGCCCTGCTTAAGGAACTGTTTCAAATCAACCAGCCGGATCTGGATTTCGGTTTTTACCGGATCATGCATGCCAAGCCGACGAAGTCAGCCGGTTTCTGGATGAGGATCTTTTGCAGATTATTGCCGATTCCTTTGGTGAGACGTCCTCGGCAAAGCAGACAGATCTTAAGAAGGCCTATCTGGATGAGATCGAAACAGCCCGTCAGTACGGCGTGGAAAACCCTGAAGCGTCTCCCAAGGTCAAGGAAGCCAAGGCACGCTGGGAATCGGCCATGGATACGGCCGAGGGCGAGATATATGATCACCTCTACCGTTTCTTTGAACGCTATTATGACAACGGAGATTTCCTTTCCAAACGGTATTATGCCCGCGAAAGCGGCAGCAAGGCAGCACCCTATGCCGTACCCTATGACGGCAGCGAGGTGTACCTGCATTGGGCCAACAAGGACCAATACTACATCAAAACCAGTGAATATTTCACTGACTTCACCTTTGATCTGAGCAAGGCCAAGGACGTCGAAGGAAAAATCGAGTCGATTTCGGTCCATCAGGCGGATTCGCCAATGCGGGTCCATTTTCGAATTGTCGATGCCACGGAGGGCGAACACGGCAACATCAAGGCCGCCAATGGCCAAAAACGGTATTTCATTCTCCATGCAACCGATCCGGTCAGCCTGGAAAATGAGGAATTGATCATCCGTTTCGAATACCGGCCCGACCCACTGAAAAGCGGACAAGATGCGGTGTGGCAGCGTAAGCTAATGGATGAGGCGGTGGACAAAATTTTGATCCACCTCGATGGATTGAAAGGTGCCGCTGAATTCGACCGGTTATTGAGAACGCCGGTCCCCACCGATAAGCAAAAAGACCGTACTCTGCTGGCTAAATACCTGGCCCGATATATGGCTCGGAACACCATGGATTATTTTATCCACAAGGACCTGGGCGGCTTTTTGCAGCGGGAGTTGGATTTCTACATCAAGAACGAAATCATGCACCTGGACAATATCGAGAACAACGACGCGCCCCGGGTCGAGCAATATCTGTCCAAGATCAAGGTGCTACGCAAGATTGCCCGTAAGATCATCGCCTTTCTTGCCCAACTTGAGGAGTTCCAGAAAAAACTCTGGCTCAAGAAAAAATTTGTCACTGAGACGAATTACTGCATCACCTTGGACCGTGTGACCGAGGAATTATATCCGGAGATTGCCGCCAATGAGGCCCAGTATGATGAGTGGGTGCGGTTGTTTGCCATCGATGAAATCAAAGGGGATTTGCTCAGTCCAGCATATTCGAAACCGCTTTCAGCAGATTTTTTAAAAAACTATAAATATCTAACGGTTGATACAAAATTCTTTAATGAAGATTTTAAAACAAGATTGATTGCATCTGTCTCAGATTTTAATGAACAGTGTAACGGTCTACTTCTCCACTCTGAAAATTTTCAAGCTCTGGGTGTGTTACAAAAACGCTATAAGGGTGAAATTAATAGTGTCTATATAGATCCGCCATACAATACTGACGCATCTCCAATATTATACGG
>NZ_BBCC01000003.1 GCF_001311845.1 Desulfosarcina cetonica JCM 12296
ATCCGAGCCGGCGCCCGGTTCGGTGGCCGCCATGGCCGAGTCGAGCTGGTCCTCCACATAGGGCTGGAAGTATTTTTCGCGCTGGATGCCCTTACAGCAGCTGTGCAGGTAATACAGGTTGGGGGCGTCGGGCGGCAGCATGAAGCGTGGGGCGAAAAACCGATGAACGAGCGGCTGAGCTCCTCCATGACCAGGGTCTTGGCCAGCATGCCCAGCCCCTGGCCGCCGAACTCCTCACCCACCTCGATGCCCCAAAAGCCCAGCTCCTTGGTGATCTTCTTCAGCCGCGCGGTCTGCTCCTTGGGAAGCTGCGGCCCGGGCACGGTCCACAGGCTCATGTCGCGTTCGAGAAATTCGCGCTCCAGGGGCAGCATCTCACGCTTGACGAACTCGCGCATCGACTCCTTGAGCATCATGTATTCTTCGGAAATGGCAAAATCCATGGAATCTTCCTTTTCTCAAAAAAGGGTCGTTGGGGGTTACAAGGACATGGATAGACGGATCAGACCAAAAGCTCCTTTTCGATCATCTGATCCACCTCGGCATCGGCGTAGTCCAGCATGCCGGTGAGCACCTCGCGGGTGTGCTCGCCGAGAATCGGGGCTGCCGTGTGCATCTCGATGGGCGTCTTGGAAAGCATCAGCGGTGCCCGGTTGTACAGGGTCGAGCCCACCACCTTGTGGTCCAGGTAGGCCCAGAAACCGCGCTGACGCAGATGCTTGTCCTCCACGGCCCCCCGGGCGTCGTTGACCACGCCGGCCTTGACCCCCTGGCGGCATAAACGGTTCATCAGATCGTCGGCATGCTGGCCAGCGGTCCAGGCTCGATGTTTTGGTTGAGTTCGGTCTCGTTTTGCTTACGGGCCTCGAAGCTGGCGAACTTCTCGTCCTCGGCCCAGGCCGGATGGCCCATGGCGGCCTTGAAGGCCTGCCATTCGGTCTCGGCAAAGACGGCGATGGCGATCCATTTGCGGTAGCCCAGGGTGGTGTAAACCCCGTGGGGCGCGGCGTTGGGGTCGCCGTAGCCAGGGGTTCGAAGCGGGTTCCGTCGGCGGCAAAGGCCATGGCGTCAGTGGGCTTCATGGCGATGGCCGAATCGAGCTGGGAGACGGCCACGGTCTGGCCCTTGCCGGTCTTCTCGCGCTGGAGCAAGGCGGCCATGATGCCGAAGAGGGTGTGCGAGGGCACCATGACGTGGTCTGTGTAGTTGGTGCCGGTGCCGAAGGGCCGGCCGCCGGGCATGCCCGCCCGGGCGGTGAGTCCGCACAGGGCGTTGAGGTTGACCCCGTAGCCCATGTAGGATTTGTGCGGGCCGGAAACCCCCTGCAGGCTCATGGTCACATAGATAATGCGCGGGTTGATCTCGCGTACGTCCTCCCAGCCCAGGTTCCACTTCTCCATCTGGCCCACGCGGAAGTTGTTGATGATGATGTCGCTCTTTTTGATCAATCGCACGGCGACATCCCGGCCGTCGGGATGGCTCATGTTCAGGGCGATGCATTTCTTGTTGGGGTTGCGGTTGGCGAAATACCCGCTACGCTCCAGTCCCTCGCCGATGCCGTCCTTGAAGGGGCCGCCCTTGCGCAGGATGTCCGGGCGCTTCTTGCTCTCGATCTTGATGATTTCTGCGCCGAACTGGCCGAGGACGTTTGTGGCGATGGGGCCGGCGCCGACCCAGGAGAAGTCACACACCACGATGCCGTCCAGTGCTCTTTTCAGATTAGCCAACATGGATGATGCCCTCCTTTGCCAACGCTGAAATCTCGGATTCGGCGTAGTCGAGGCCGCGCAGGATCTCGGCCGTATGCTGACCCAGGGTGGGTGCCGGATCCCCCAAGCGCCATTCCAGGGCGCCAAATTCGTAGGGTGCGCCGGGATAGGTCACCTCGCCCCCCAGATTTTCATGGTAAATGGTTTTCCAGAAATCCCGGTAACGCAACTGGGGGTTGGCCAAGAGATCGCCGCCGTCGCTCACCGGGGTGAGGGCCACGCGATGGGCCTGGCCCTTTTCATACAGGGTCAGCTTGTCCTGCTGCAGGGTGAAGCGCTCGAATATACGGCAGAAGCGTTCGTAGCCCGCCTTGGACTTGCGGTAGGCCGGTTCGATCCAGCAATCCTCCTGGAAGGCCTCCCACTCCTCGATGTTCTCCTCCTGCATCCATTGGGCAAAGGGATCCCACATGACCTTGTTGCTGCCCATGATGGCGACAATGGCGATAAAGCCGTCCTTGCAGGGATGCACGGTGGCCGAGCCAGCCTCGGTGCCACGGCCGCGACGATTCTTGCCCTCCAGGTCCCAGTACTGGGCGGCGTTCTCCAGGGCCATGCCCACCGATTCCATGCAGGCCACATCGATGAACTGGCCGATCCCGGTACGCTGGGCGAAGAGCAGGGCCGTGGAGGAACCCACGGCGGCATAGGCCTCGGCCATGCGAAAAGCCTGATCATCGCAGGCCCGCACCGGCTTGTCGTTGTCGATGCCGGCCAAAAAGAGAAAACCGCCCATGGCGCTGCAGGTCAGGTCGCAGCCGGGAAAGTCCTTGTAAGGCCCCACACTGCCGAAGGGGGTGATGGCGGTTTGAATCAGCCGCGGATTGACCGCGCTGAGCCGATCGTAAGAAAGGCCCAGGCCGTCCAGATAGCCGGGGGCGAAGCTGTCGAAGAGCAGATCGGCATCGGCGCACAGCTGGAGGAAAATTTCCTTGCCGGCATCCCGGGTGATATCCAGGGCCATGCCCCGCTTGCCGGCGTTGTAGTAGAGAAATTGGAGGCTGCTGTCCGGACCCGGCTGGTTTTTATAGAATGGCCCACGCCGCCGCAAGGGATCTCCGGCCGGGGATTCCAGATGAATCACATCCGCCCCCAGACCGGCATACAGCTTGGCCGCATAGGGCCCCAATTCCCCGGTGAAGTCGAGTACCTTCAATCCTTGAAGAGAATTCTCTTGATGTTGGTCTTCCATTTGTTTTCTCCCTGTCCTAATCATTCTCTAATAGAACGGATCCAAGGGTAAAGTGCGCTGGATCAACCCGAAAACAGACTGCGGCCGCCGCACACATAGATCACCTGGCCGTTGATGAATCCGCTTTCGTCATCGGCCAGGAACATGATCGTATGGGCGATGTCGTCGGTTTCGCCGAGCCGGCCCGTGGGTTGTTTGGAGAGGAGAAATTTCTGATTTTTTTCAGGCAGCTCATCCCACATGGGCGTGTAGATCAGGCCTGGGGCGATGCAGTTGGCGGTGACGCCCTTGGTGCCCAACTCGAGGGCCAGAACACGGGTCAGGCCCACCACGCCGGCCTTGGCCGAGGAGTAGGGGGCCTGTCCGGGGCCGCCCAACCAGGCCCGGGAAGCGATGTTGATGATTCGGCCATGGGTGTTGGGCACCATGTGGTTGTGGGCCGCCTGGCTGCACAAAAAGGCGCCCTTGAGGTTGATGTTCACGGTGATGTCCCAGTCCGCCTCGCTGAGCTTGCGCAGGGCGCCGGCACGCTCCATGCCGGCGTTGTTGACCAGGATGTCGAGGCTGCCGAAGTTGTCCACCACGGCCTGGACCATGGCATCCACCGAGGCCTTGTTGGCGATGTCGGCCACCTGGCCCATGACCGTGAGACCGGCCGCGGCGAATTCTGCCACGGTTTCCTCCACTTTTTCAGGGACGATATCGTTGATCACCACCTTGGCCCCGTTTTCGGCCATGCGACGGGCGGTCTGCTTGCCGATGCCGCTGGCCGATCCGGTGATCAGGGCGACGCGGTTTTTGATTCCCATTGTTTCCTCCTATGCGCGATGACGCAGTTGCGTTCTGCCATTAAATGGACATTGAGAAATAGGCGCTTTTGCCGCCGCAGACGAAGAAGGTCTGGCCGGTGATGTATTTGGATGTGTCCGAGGCAAAGAAGCCCACGGTGCGCGCCACATCCTCGGGCGTGCCGAGTCTTTTGACCGGTATGCCCTTGGCCTGTTTTTCAATGGCTTCAGGAGACATGTCGGCGCTGGCAATGTCGCCCTTGGCCACGCAGTTGACCGTGACGTCGTCCCTGGCCGACTCCAGCGCCAGGGCGCGGGTGAGACCGAAGATCGCCGACTTGACGGCCGCATAGTTCGATTTTCCCGGCAGGCCCATGTATTCGAGGTTGCCGATGGTGATGATCCGTCCGTATTGGTTGGCACGCATGTGCGGCACCAGTTCCCGGCAGAAATAGAAAACCGCGTTCAAATTGGCGCCCAGTCCAGCCTGCCATAGGGCATCGCTGACCTCCTGGATGGGGGTGCCGTTTTGGGTATCCACGTTGTTGACCAGGATATCCACCTTGCCGAGGTCGGCGATCGTCTTGGCCACAAAAGCCTTGACTTGCGCCGGATCGGCGGCATCCACGGTCATTCCCAGGGCCTTGCCGTCGGCGGCCTGGATCTCTTCCAACAGGGCATCTACCTTTGCCGGGTCCGAATCGCTGACGATGACCGTGGCCCCCTTTTGGGCCAGGCGCGTGCTGATGGCCGCGCCCACCGCATCGCAGGCGCCGGAGACGATGGCTACTCTGTCTTTTACGACCTCCATGGTTTTTCATCCTCCTTAGCGTCGTTGTTATTTTTTTCGATTGAACATTAATCTTGTTAGATTAAGCTTTTGATAAAGGCAAAGGATCTATAAATAATAAAAAATATAAATAGTTGTGTTCTTTGTGGTAGGCGCTTGACAATATAATGGTTTAACCAAAACTTCATTTGTGTGTCATCTTGAGGCATATTCAAGCATGATATGCGATTCTGTGTCAATATATAATTTATCTAAAAAAAATGAATACGTTACCAAATTGAATATAACTATCTAAATAAAAATATTAAATCACGATTATGGAGTGATCCTGGGATGGCGGCTCAGCGACCGTCAAAATCAAAGCAGGGGGAGTATGTGTGTCCAGAATGGAACTCAAAATTAAATATGACGCACTATTAATCAGCTTGCTTTTTGTTTTGTGCAAATGCTTGTTTCTATCAAAAATATGATAACACCCTTTAATACATATGGAATTTAATTTTTATTTTATGATTATAAAAAAACTCTTGACAACATGGCGTTGTTAAGTTTGAATGGCCCTCAGTGATGGTGAACAAAATTCATATAATAAAAAAATCTCACATTTTCTTTGGCTGGTTGATAAACAAACACACCTCTAATATAGGCCAGCAGTCCGTTACACCCGCTTTCCAAGGGTAGCCACTGAATGACGAGGATCGTTAGCGTCAACGAAGAATAACCGATCGAAGCAACGCAACAACGCATCAAGGAGGCCTGACATGACGATTTGTGGAGAATGCGCTCAGTTTTTCAAGATTCCCGAAACGGATCTGGATTATGAGCCCGGCAAAGGGGATTGTGTTCGGGAACGGCAGGATCAAAAGGGGCGGTTCTGGCTTTCAAAGCCTGTGTTCGAATCCGATCCCGGCTGTGACGAGATGCAGCCGAAACATTGATGGCATATCCAAGCAATGCAACATGGAGGGGCGAAAATGGCAACGACCGAAAGAACCAAGCGTTTGAAAGCCCGCTGCCGCTACAAACATGTGGCCGGCGGAGAGTATGTTGACCCGGCGGTACGGGCCGGTGTGGAACGTGCCCGCTATGTCACCGAAGCGCACAAGCAATGCGTGGGTGAGCCGGTATGTATGCAGCGCGCCAAGGGTCTTGAGAATATCCTCAAGAAAATGACGGTTCATATCCAGGACGATGAACTCATTGTTGGGGCCAATACCGAACATCCGGATTATTTTCCGATGTATCCGGAGCTTTCCTACTTTGCCACCATCGACATGGTGGAAAGTCCGTATTGCCACCACAAGGAAGAGATGCGCGAAATCGCCGAATACTGGCGTCCCTACACCATCCAGCGCAAGGGTGAGGCCTACTTCACCCAGGAAGAGCTGGATATCATGTATTCGGCCACCACGGTACAGCCGCCCATGTTCGTGACGGCCTTTTCCAGCATCATGCCCAACTACGAGTCGGTTCTCGAGGACGGCCTGGAAAAACGCCTGGAAATGGTCGAGGCCAAAATCGCCGAGGCCGACGCCGAGATGCGTCAGTCCCCCTGGATCGCCAAGGACAAGCTGGCCTTCCTGGACAAAATCGATCAGTGGAAAGCCATGGCCGTGGCCCTGAAGGCGGTCATGGCCTGGGCCCAGCGATATTCGCGCCTGGCCAAGATCATTGCCGAGAACTATGAAACCGATGACACGCGCAGGGATGAGCTCCTGGATATTTCGGATATCTGTCGCCATGTGCCGGCCAAGGCTCCCCGGGGCCTGCGCGATGCCATGCAGTCCAAATGGTTCACCTATCTTCTGTGTCACTCCATCGAGCGTTACAGCAGTGGCTATGGTCAGAAGGAGGATAAGATCCTGTGGCCTTTCTACAAGGCCAGCGTAATCGACAAAACCGTCCAACCCATGACCCGCGAGGAGGCCGTGGAACTTTTCGAGTGCGAACGCCTCAAGGTCTCCGAGCACGGCAGCACCAAGGGTCGCCAGCTGCGTGAATTCTTCGCCGGCGCCAACGACCTGTTCATCCTCACCCTGGGCGGCATCAACGCCGACGGCAGCGACGGTTCCAACGACTGCACGGATGCGATCCTGGATGCGACCGAGAGCATCGTCACCACCGAACCGTCCATCGCCTTCCGCTGGAACAAAAGCGGCCGTGTCGAAACCAAGCGTCGCGTCTTCAATTGTATTAAAACAGGATTGGGCTTTCCGTCCATCAAAAATGATGAGAAGAACACCGAGCAGCTGGTCAAGTACTTCAACGTTCCCGAGGAAAAGGCGCGTGAGTGGGCCCTGGTGCTGTGCATGTCACCGGGCGTGACCGGTCGGCGGGGGACCCAGAAGACCCGCAGCGAGGGGGGCTCCGACCTGTATCCGGCCAAGCTGCTCGAAATTGCCCTCAACGACGGTTTCGACGGTTTCTTCACCGACATGCAACTGGGACCAAACACCGGTGACGCCAAGAAATTCAAAAAAATGGAGGATGTCTGGGACGCGTTGAAAATGCAGTCCCGATTCGCCATCGATCTGACCATCCGTTCCAAGGACGTCGGCCGGGTCCTGGAGGGTAAATATCTGTGCTGCCCGTTCATCTCCAGCATCGATGACGGTTGTGTGGAAAAGGGCATGGATGCCAACGAACTGGCCGAGATTCCCAACCCCTGGCACAACCTGATTGGCGGCAACATCGTCGTGGTCGATTCGCTGGCGGCCATCCAGAAGCTGATCTTCGAAGACAAGAAGTACACCATGGAAGAGCTGCTCACCGCCCTGGCCAACAACTGGGAAGGCCACGAAGAGATGCGCCTGGATTTCTGGAATGCGCCCAAGTTCGGCAATGACGATCCCTATGTGGACGAGATCGCCCAGCGCTATTACGACATGATGGCCGACGAGTTCAAACGCGTGCGTACCTATTCGGGTACCTATCCGCTGCCCTTGGGCCAGTCGGTTGCCGGCTATATCGTCAACGGGCCCAAGACCGGGGCGACCCCCAACGGCCGGCATGCCGGCGAGGCACTCGACGACGGCGGTATTTCTCCCTACATGGGCTGCGACAGAAAGGGCCCCACGGCGGTGCTCAAATCGGTGGCCAAGATCGATACGACCAAATACAAGGGCATGCTGCTCAATCAGCGCATGGCCCCGGAGATGATGAGCAGCGACGCCGGTTTCGATCTCTGGCTCTCCTACATGGACGCCTGGCATTCGATGAACATCGACCATGTCCAGTTCAATGTGATCTCCTCCGACGATATGCGCCAGGCCCAGAAAGAGCCGGAGAAATTTCCCGATACGATTGTGCGTGTGGCCGGCTACAGTGCGAAATTCATCGATCTGGCGCGCTACTCGCAGGATACGATCATTGCCCGTACGGAACATGACTTAAGAAATTGATTTCGATTTTTGGTTGCATTCTATAAAATGGATTGAATTAGACCCAGCCCGTGGATGCCTTCCCGATGACGGGTGCATCCACGGGCCCGTCGACCCGGTAGCCACGCATTTTTTATCATCCCATTACCAACGGAGGGCTCCCAAACATGGCCACCTGCAAAGACTGTAAGCACATCACCCCGTCACCGACCGGCGATCCTTCCAAAGGGGTTTGCATTCAGCAGCGCTCCGAACTCCCCAAAACCCAAAAGACCACCATGGCCATCAAGGGCAAGATGGTCAAAAAAGTCGGATGAGGCCTGCGATAAATTCGAGGGTGGCGAGTCCTGGAAGAATATCAAGGACCTGTTGTGAATTGAGGGATGTCGCGCCCCCGCGTCGATAAACACCGCCTGACGGTAAAGACAAAAAGAGGCCCGCGCATGAAAGCAGAATCAGACAAAAAAGATGAATTTCTGATTACCAACATTCAGCGGTTTTCGGTCAACGACGGCCCGGGCATCCGCACGACCATTTTTCTCAAGGGATGCCCCCTGGCGTGCGCCTGGTGTCACAACCCCGAATCCATCAGCCCCCTCCAGGAGTTCTTTTTTGACGAGGAGAAATGCGTTCGTTGCGGTGCTTGCGCCGATGCCTGCCCGGCGGATGCCATCAAACCGCCGCTCAAACGAAAATTCGTCAAGGATTTCGAGGTGCGCCCGATCATTTCCTCCACCGGTTCGATCCTGGACAAGATCCAGGACGGCACCTTCGGTTCCGAGGAAATCACGCGCTCGAGTGCATCCATGGCCAGTGAGGAGGAGATGGCCGATGAAATCGCCGCGCCGCAGTTCGATCGCGACAAATGCATTCACTGCATGCAATGTGTCGACGCCTGCCGCTATGGTGCGCTGACCGCCGCCTGCCGCACCACCACCGTGGACGAGGTCTATGGGGAAGTGCTCGAGGACCGTAAATTCTATGAATCCTCGGGCGGCGGCATGACCATCTCCGGCGGTGAACCGCTCATGCAGCCGGACGTCACGCGGAGCCTGCTCAAACGGGCCTGGCAGGATCAGATCCACACGGCCCTCGATACCACCGGCCTGGCCAAGTGGGAAACCATCGCGTCCATTTTGCCCTATGTCAATCTGGTGCTCTTCGATATCAAGAGCCTGGACGACCGCAAACACCGCAAATGGACCGGCGTCTCCAACCGGCTGATCCTGGAAAATATCCGCAAGATCGCCCGCGCGGGTACAAAAATCAGGCTGCGCTGCGTGATTGTTCACGATGTCAACTACTGGGATCCGGAACATGCCCGCGGCATCGTCGAATTCGCCAAGACGCTGGGGAATGCGGTGGTGGGCATCGATATCATGCCCTACCACAATTTCGCGGACAAGAAATACGAAAAGCTGGGCAGGAAACATTTCTTCAAGGGATTCCCCAACATTTTCAGGGAAGATGTCGAGGATTATCGCGAGCTGATTCAAAAAAACGGCCCCTGGAATCCCACAGTCGGTGGTTTGATCGGGTCGAACCGGCAGGGCGATACCTTTCATGAGACCAACCTGTTGAATAAGGTTTCCAGCGCCTGAGGATAAGGACCCCTTCCCCATGGCGACCGACGATGTAAGTCCCGCATCGATGAACTGCTGCCGACTCAAGCAAAGGGTGCTTCCAGTGAATGCTTATGAAAACCACAACACCTTGTGTATTCCGGATCACGATCCCTATTATTATACGGACAATGAAACGCTCAACATGCTCAGGATCATTCACACGATCTCCCAGAAACATCCGGTCAATGTGTTGATTGCCGGCCGTCAGGGATGCGGCAAGTCCTCCATTGTCAAGCAATACGCCGCCGTTCACCACAAACCCCTGGCCACGTTTCAGGTGGGGATTCTCTCCGAGCCGGGCCAGCTCTTTGGCGAATACACACTTGAAGATGGTGAAACCCGCTACAAGCAGTTTCTCTTTCCGCAAGCCATCCAGACGCCGGGGTGCGTGATCCACCTGGAGGAGATCAACCGTCCCGAACACCCCAAGGCGCTGAATATGCTCTTCTCGATTCTCTCCGATGACCGGGAGGTGTGGATGGATGAATTGGGGACCCTCAAGGTCGCCGAGGGGGTCACCTTTTTTGCCACCTTGAATGAGGGCGACGAATACATCGGCACGGAACTGCTTGATCCGGCCCTGCGCGACCGGTTTTACGTGCTTTTGATGGACTACCTGCCCAAGGCGGTCGAGCGGGAGGTCCTGATCAAGAAAACCGGCGTTTCGCCGGACCAGGCCGATACGATCATCGACGCCATCAGTTCGCTGCGGGGCAATTCGGACATGGCCATCGAGATTTCCACCCGCACCACGCTGATGATCGGTGAGGTGCTGGCCGCCGGCGGCACCCTTCGGGATGCCATTGTGAGCAGTCTGCAAACCGGCAAGGACACGCTTGAGTCGATTCTGTTGTCTCTCCAGATCGAAAAGGGTCTCATGGAGAAAAAAGATCTGGACTACATTCGTTTCACGCCCGAAACGGTTTGACCAGGAAGCGGGGCTCCATGGATATCGTCAAAATCGGCGACGAAACGGTAATCAACCGTTTTCATCTTTCCGGCGAGGCGGGATACTCAGAGTACTGGCGCCGGAACAAGTCGACCGTGGCGACCTTTGAACTGGCCCGCCTTTTGGGCGGCATGCGCAAGGTCGCCGCCTATGTGGGCCGCAACAGCGGCACGATCATCTGGTCGGGGATGGAGGCCGGCGGCGCCATTGCCATCGACCCGGTCACGATCATGGGGCAGTATCCGGTGCCGGCGGTCAAGGTCGATCGGATCCTTGGCGAGACCATCCGCAAGGCTTACCGCAAGACCGAGTGGTCCGACCGCTTCCACGAGATGGCCCAGGCCAAGGTCAAATTGCCGTCCCGCTTTGGCTACAAGTTTCAGCTGTTCTTCGACATGTGTGAAAATGTCTACCTGGACTGCCTTTCCAACCGGTCCCCGCTGGGGTACTACACGGAAGCCCACCGACGGTACAAGCTCGATGCGGCTTTCGACGTGGCCTCGCACCCGCCGACGATTTCCGAGTTGATGCACATCTGGTGGGAAATCGCCGCCGACCGTAGCGGCACGAAATACAAGGAGCTATCGGGACACTTCTTCCCGGGCCATTTCCAAGCGGCTGAGCCTCGAAAAATTCTATAAAACCCCCATCGAGATGCTGAACACCCTGGTCGAACCGCTCAAGGACGCCTGCCCGCGTATCCAGGGGGTGACCGAACGGGGCAATTTTCGGGTCAACCTTTACCTTTTGCTCTGGCCGGCGCTTTTCGAGATCATTAAATACTGGGCCACCGATTCCAAGGACCCCTTTCTCCTGCTGCGCCATGTGGGCAAAAACGTGCTGGGTCCCGAGGGACATGAGGATCGTCCGCCACCACCGATCTTCTTCTCCAAGGAGATCCAGAACATCCTGCCGAAACGCACCATCGATTTTACCGACCGCGTCAAGGAACTCGTGCTGGAAAAGAAGGACGATGTGGTCCATGTGGAAGGCAACGATATCGTCATGCCGGCACCCGTGCGCATCAACAAGAAACTGCTGCACCATCTCAAGCTGGTGATCAAAACCACGGCCCAGCGAAAAACCCTGGTCAATCGGGGCCTTAAAACCGGCAAGATCGATCGCCGCAGGCTTTATCGGGCCTCCACCACCGGTACCATTTTCCAGACGGGCAAGGATGAATTCGAGTTGGTCAACGATATCATCCTGCTCATCGATGCCACCGGATCCATGGCCGCGCAGAACAAATGGGAATTCGCCGAGGAGGTCTATCAAACCCTTTTCTCGGCGCTGATCACCTATAACAAAAACGCCCGCCTGTTTGCCTACAATGAGTTCAAGGATGTCTGCCGGCTGACGGAACTTTACCAGCGCGAGAAGTTCTTCAGCATCTTTCCTCATGGGAAAACGGCCTCCGGCGAGGCGATTATGGCCACGACCCTGCGGTTCAAGACGACGCACAAGAAGCCGTTCATCATCCATCTCACCGATGGAGCATCGAACTGGGGGTGTGGGGTGGAGAACGCGATTCGCACTTGTCAGCGCAAACGCATCAATCTTCTGACCCTTGGCATGTGGTGTGGCAAGAAAAGCAAAGAGCAGCTGGTCGAGGAATACGGCAAGCTGGTTCAATTTGTCGATCATCTCGATCGGCTGCCCGATCTTTTCCGAGCTCTTTTAAGCAAGAGCCGATGGAGTTAATATGCAAAAAGCATCCATTGACATCGAAAAAGGAGAACGTGAACGCTTCCTTAAAGAGATCCTGGACCGGGAGTGGGAGATGTTCAAAGCCGTCAAAAGCGCCAGCCCCGCCTCCTGCCAGGAATCTCCGGAAACCTTCCGGCAGGTCCGCGGCAGTATTTTTCAGCTATGGCCGCGCAAGCTCTTGGCTGCCTATCTGATCGAGTTGACCGCCGCCAAGCGGCGGGGCCGGAATCTGCTCACCGAAAAGTACGCCCGCATGGACAATTTGATTCCGCCGATCAACACCAATCCGGTGATCGATAAAATCGTCGCCATCGAAGAGGCCTGGCAGCAGGCGATTCGTCAGCAATACCCGGCCTTGTATGCCCGCGTCTGCCGGCACAACGATCAAACCGGGGATGGCAACGAATTCTCGATCTATTTGCGATGTGAGCTCGAGACGTACGGGGATACCGCCCTGAATATCTACTATGAGTGGGTCGAGCTCGCCCGACGCTCGGAAATGAATTACTCCCTGACCATGCTGAACCATCTGGTGCTGAAAAGCGGTTTTCAGGGTCTTGAGGAAGCCGAGGCCTTTTGGAAACAGAAGCTGGCCCAATAGCCCCCATTAGCCCCCCGATCCATGGGCCATTCGCGTCAAAGGCATCGCGGCTGACAGTTGTCCGTTGCCGGGATGGCCATGGATGATTGGCGTTTGGGGCTGAAAGGAAAACCAGGAACCATCATGCTGGAAAAGGCCTGGATCCGGGAAAACATCCGGCAGGGACGGTATCAGATTTCGGAGCATGTGATCCGTTTTCTCATGGCGGGGTTGTTGACGGTGCCGGAGATCGAGGCCGCCGCCACGGACGGAAGGGTTGTCGACATGTCTCCGCCGGGTCGACGGGCTGCCAGCCTGCTGCTCAAGGCCGCGGTTGGCGGCAAGACCATTTTGGTGCGGGTATCCCGGGGGGCGGCCGACGGGATGATCATCTCCCTGGCCTATCTGGCTGCCGCACCGCCATGGGATGCCCTGCGCGGCACTTTCCCCAACGAGAACGATACCATGCAAACGGTATTTCAGCGGTGTTTTTTGCGGTGGCGAGGTGAAAGCCATCACGATCGGCAATTTCGATTACCGGTTGGAAGGGCGGCTTTACGTGATCAAGGATACGCCCGCCGGTTTGTGTCTGCAATGCGGAGAGAAATATGTGACCGCCGAGACGGCCAGGACCATCAATCGTCTTATCGCAACCGGCCGGTTCACCCATACCGAGGAAGTTCATGTACTGGCCTTTACGCCGACGCCTTAATTTGAATCGACGGTCTCCATGAAAGGCTTGACCCTATCCGAGGCCTACTACCAAACATTTGGCCGACCGATGTTGGCGGACGGGTTTGCCGCCTGTCAGGACCGCGTCGCCGTCGGGCTGGTGGGGCTGGGTTCGGAGTGCTTCGGTTTCGATGATCGGTTGTCCCAGGACCATGATTGGGGGCCGGGGTTCTGTTTGTGGCTCGAAAAGAACGATTACGAGCGCTTCGGGACCTCCCTGCAAACCGCCTACGATCGCCTGCCCGAGCGCTTCATGGGTTTCCGGCGCAAGAAGAGCGACTGGGGCGCAAGGCGCGTCGGCGTCATGCAGATCAATGCCTTTTACGCATCGTTTATCGGCTCGTCCAAGGCTCCGGAAACCTTGGACAACTGGCTGGCCATCCCCGAGGCGAATCTGGCGGCCTGCACCAACGGTAAGGTGTTTCAAGATCCCTTGGGTGCGTTCACGACCATCCGTCAGGGGCTTTTGGACTATTATCCGGAAGATATCCGTCTGAAAAAGATTGCCGCCAAATGCATGTCCGCCGCCCAGTCCGGCCAATACAACTATGGCCGCTGCATCCGGCGTAAATCCTTTTACGCGGCGCAGCATGCCCTGGTGACATTTTGTGAAGACGTGCTCGCACTGGTCTTTTTGCTGCATCGGCAGTATATGCCGTTTTACAAATGGGCGGGGGCGGCGGCCAAACACTTGCCGGCGCCGGGACCGGCCATCGCCCAGGCGGTGGACACACTGAGCCGGACCGTCAAGCCGTCGACCTGCCAGGAAACCATGGAGGAAATGGTGCAATGCCTTATCGCCGCCTTGAAGGCGCAGGAACTCACCGACATCGACAGTCCGTTTTTACTCGATCACGGACCTCGCGTTCATGCGCGGATTCAGCACCCGGGCCTCAAAGCGCTTGACCTGTGGTGGGGAGGGGTGGACAGCCGATGAAATCGCTACTGGTGATCGGCGGCAGTTATTTTGCCGGAAGGGTCTTTGTCGAGTGTCTTTCCGCCTTGGCGCGATACCGCGTTTATCTTTTCAACCGGGGGCACCTGCGGGTCGATATCCAAGGGGTGAGTCAGATTACCGGTGATCGCGAACGGCCGCAGGACATCGCCGAACGCATTCCCCAGCGCCACTGGGACGTGGTGGTCGATTTTTGCGCCTACACGCCGGAGCATATCCAGTCTTTGCTCAGCCGGCTTTCCGGGTCGGTGGGCCATTATCTTTTCATCAGCACCACCTCCATTTATGCCCCGGCAACATTACTGCCGATACCGGAAACGGCCCCCAAGGTGCAGGCCCCGCAGCCCGAACTGGGTGATTATGCAGACTATGGTTACCAGAAATGGCTGGCCGAATGCCATCTCGAGGCGATATGCCGGGAAAAGGCGATTCCATACACGATTTTACGCCCGGCGATCATCTACGGCCGCTACAATTACGCCCCCCGCGAGTCGTTTTTCTTCGATCATCTCTTAAGTGGCACGCCCCTGGTCGTGCCTGAGAATCGACAGTTTTACTACAGCTTTATCTGGGTGGAGGATCTTGCCGAAATGCTCATTGCCTGCCTGGAAAATCCGCTGGTCATGAACCAGGCTTTCAACGTGGCCAGTGAGGAACGCATATCCTACGCGCAGATCGCCGACACCATCGAGGAGGTGACCGGGCGACGCTTTGAACGCCGACCCATGGGGACCGCCGAAATCATCCGGCAGGGTGTCCCCATGCCCTTTCCGCCGGACGCGCATCTTCTGTACGATGGTCGCAAGCTGTGCCAGGCGCTGGGCTTTGTGCCCACGCCGTTTATCCTCGGCATGGCCAAGACCTGGCAGGATTACCAAGAGGTGATTCGGCGACGCATGCAAATGCAGAAGGAGAAGAGTCCATGACGCAGAATCAAGACATTGTGGTGAGATTGGCGACCGTGCTCGCCCGCCATACCGGCAATCAAAAAGAGCTGGCCTGCCCGGTGAGGGGCGGGGATGACCTGATGACCCTTTTGGAAGATCTCGACGGCCACTATGCCGGCCTCAAGACAATGATTTGCGCGAGTCGTGAGGAGATTATCGACAGCATCAATGTCTATGTCAACGGTGACAACGTCCGCTACCTGCAGGGGCTCAAGACGCCGCTCAAGGGTGGCGATGTGATCAACATCATTCCCGCCGCGGCCGCGGGGTAAGGCGATTTCTGTCAAAGAATATCCCATCTTGCTTATCTTTTTTCCCGTCTTCTGCGTTGGTGCCAAGCCGAATACGTAAAGTATGCAACCTTGACGCCGCCTTGAAGACGAAAAAAAATCCCGCGCAATATATGGGACATTCTTTTCCGCCAATCGCCTAAGAGGAGGAAAGATGATCGTCGACCGTGAGGAATCCCACTTTATTTTTGTCGTTCCCAAAGCGCATGTGCATCATGGTTACAACTATATTCGCCATGCCGGAAAACCATTGACCAACAAAGAATACCTTCAGTATTGGGGGAAATGGGTCTTTTTCGGGGATTCGGAAAAACTATCCGATGTTGCCCGGCGCATGGACCCCTTTGTCGAGGAGAAGGCCATCCCCGCGGCCAAATACGATCGCGAGATCATTGACGCGTTTCAGCTGGGCGAATGCGTCATGTGCGTCTACTGCGACTTCAGGCAACGTGAGGATGTCTGGGATATCCTGTCCACCATCGGGGTCACGGATAAAATGTGGGTGTTTGAAAAGGAGACCATGGAGCGTTGGATGCCCGGGGGGCACTTGCTGGAGAAATGGATCGAAGGGCGACAACTCAGCCCGGGGGAGGCGGAGAAGGTGCGTGCGGATGCCAAAAGAACCTTCGAGAAGATGTTTGCCGATGAAGATGCCGAGTTCAAGGGCGTGATGCAATAGGTCCAGCGGGAGAGACATGACCTCGACCATCGAAGAAAAACGCTTTTTACGGCAGATCGCGTTGCCAGAAGTGGGCCGGGAAGGGCAAGCGCGGCTTAACGGTGCCAAGGTGTTCATCGTGGGTGCCGGCGGTTTGGCCTCGTCCGCGGCCTATTATCTGGCGGCTGCCGGGATCGGCACGCTCGCTATTGCCGACGATGACTGTGTCGAGGAAAGCAATCTAAATCGTCAGATTCTGCACGACGCCTCACGGATCGGCATGGGCAAGGCCGCTTCGGCGCGGATGACGCTTCAGGCCCTTCATCCGGCACTTGCCATTGATCTTTATCCGCGCCTGGCCACAGCGCAGGCCATGGCCACGGCCTTCAGGGGATATGATCTGGTGGTCGACTGCACGGACAATTATGCGGCCCGCTACCATATCAACGCCGCCTGCCTGGAAGGTGGAACCCCATGGATCCATGGGGCGGTATTCGGTTTCGAAGGGCAGACCATGACCATCATTCCCGGCAAGGCCCCTGTTATCGCTGCCTTTATGCTGCCCATCCCGGTGACGGGGACGCGGTTGTGCCGGTCATGGGGGTCTCTCCCGGCATTGTCGGGATCATCCAGGCCGCCGAGGCGATCAAGGTGATCCTCGGCATTGGGAGCCCCCTTGTCGGGCGGATGCTTTACGTGGATCTTTTGGCGATGCGCTTTGAGGCATTCAGTGTCCCCAAAGATCCGAATTGTCCGGACTGTGGGTCTGTTGGACCGTAGGGGCCGCCAGCCCGCTGATCGCTTCGGGACGGCTATTTGACGACTCTCAGGCAGGCCCGCCGTTCAAGCAGGGCGGTGGCTTTCTTCCGTTTCAAGACGGCCCGCAGGGCGGCCCGGCAGATGACCTCCGGGCGGTCTTCGGTCTGCCAGTAGGCGGCTTCAAGATGGTAGTCCCGTTGAACCATTTTGGCGATGACCCGTTTGGCGTCGTGCAGATTTTGCGAATAGGCGCGTAGCGGATAGTAGATGTTCGCGCCATCCGGGGCGGTATGCATTTCCATGAGGCCGAAAATATCGTCCTCGATCACCGTGTTTTCCATGATCTCGACGGCTACCAGTCGGTCGAGATCATGGCCGGCATTGATGTTATCTACCTGATTTCTATCCATAAGAATCTCAAATAGAGTAGATGTAGCACGATTGGCCGATGGATGCAACCACCGTCATATTCCCAGAAAATGGACCTCAGGAGGCTTGGCATGGTGCCCACAAAGACTTTGAGAGACCTCTCCTTTTTTGAAGAATTGTCCGATTCGATGATTGAGCGCCTGGCCGCGGCCGCGGAATTGAAAAGTTACCCTGCCGGTTCGTTTCTCAATCAACGCAAAAGGGAGGCCCATACCTTCTATATCCTTCTGGAGGGTGAGATCAGTTTGGAAGTGGAAAGTGTCACCGGTCAGACCGTACACCTGGAGACGATCGTGCCCGGCAGTGCGATGGGGTTCTCATCGCTGATTGAAATGCCATCGAAAAGCTATCTCAGCGATGCCAGGGCGATTACGCCGGTGAAGATCCTGCGCTTTCGGTCCGATGCCCTGATCCAGCTATTTTATCAGGATTTCGAACTGGGCTACCTGATGATGAAAAAGATCGCCTGGATTGCCAAAATGCGTCTGGTTTACCGGACCTACCCGGTCGAGAAACCCTGACCCCCTCAGGGCAATCGCATGTAGAATTAACCGTATGACAATTCAACAATGGGGATGGCTGTCTGGTGGAAGAAAAATGCCAAATGCCAACATCCAAATGTCAAATGAAGGATAAAATCGTTTTAAATAGATAGAATGCCACCATTTGACATTTTTAATTGGTCATTTGACATTCAGCGCCTCCGGAGCTCAAGAGTAAAAATCGATAGAAACACTATCTGCGATTGCCCTGTGACCCCCTGCCGTTGACTTGACATTCAAACCGGTTCCAATCACTGCGAGAAGTGTACTATATGAAGTGGAGTGTGGGGAAAATATTGAGCAAACGGGCCGTGTTGACACCGGACCGAATTGCCCTGTGGTTCGAAGACAGGCCCGTGACTTACGCGGAATTGAATCGGCAAACCAACCAGGTCGCCGCCCTGCTTTATGCCAAGGGACTGCGCAAAGGCGACCGGATGGCCGTGGATCTTCTGAATTGTCCCGAATTTCTGGCCTGCTACATGGCAGCCGCCAAGCTGGGGTTGATTTTCGTGCCGCTCAATTTCAGGCTGGTGTCGCGCGAACTCACCTATCAGTTGAACCGCTGCGGATGCCGGCTGCTGGTTTTCCACGATGCATTTGCCGCCCGGATCGACCCCATCCGCAGCGACGTCACCGTTGAGGAAGATAAGTATATCTGTGTCTCCACGACTACGGATGCATCGGCCGAAGCATCGGCGTGTCCGGCTTGGGCTCTGGATTACCACACTGCCATTGCGTCCCAGACCACGACCGAGCCGCCCATGGAAGTGCCCGTCGACCTGGACGACCCCCTGCTGATCCTTTACACCTCGGGGGTCACCGGGGATCCGAAAGGCGCGGTGGTCACCCATGGGCAAACCTACTTCAAATGCCTTCAGATCATCAACTATACGGATATGCGCCAGGATGATGTTTTCCAATCCCAGGCGCCGCTTTGCCACTCCGCCGGACTCTGCGCGGTGAGCACACCGGCGCTGTGCCGAGGGGCGTCGCTGTTGATGCGCTACCATTTCGATGCCGCCACCTTTGTCAGGGATATCGAGAAATACCAAGCAACCATCGTGTTCGGCCTGACGACGATGTTTCGCTTCATTCTCGATACCGGCCTGCTCGGCACCCTGGATATCCGCAGCGTGCGGATGTTCTTCGGCGGCGGGGAGCGGACTTCCGAGCAACTGCTCGACAACTTGGCCGACAAGGGCGTCGAGCTTCTCGTCGGTTTCGGGCAGACGGAAAATTCCGCCATGGTGCTTACGCCGCAGTGGGCCTTCCAAAAAAACCGGGCTCCATGGGATTGCCCAATTTCTTCACCGATCTGTGGATCGAGGACGGGGACGGAAAACGGCTGGGACCCGGCAAAATCGGCGAGATCGTCGCCATGGGGCCCAATGTGATGAAGGAATATTGGGACATGCCGACGCAAACCTCCCGGACCATCGTCGATGGCGGGCTGCATACGGGCGATTTGGGCTATATGGACAAGGACGGATTCGTCTATCTGGTCGACCGCGCCAAGGACATGTACCGCAGCGGCGCGGAGAACGTCTACCCGGCGGAAGTGGAGGCGGTTTTGAGCGACCACCCGGATATCGCGGCGGTGGCCATTATCGGTGTGCCGGATGAGCGATGGGGCGAGACGGGCAAGGCCTTTGTCCAGTGTCGGGCGGGAACGACGGTCACCCTGACCGACGTGCACGCGTTTCTTTCCGGAAGGGTGGCAAGGTATAAATTTCCCAGCCTGCTCGAAATCATTGACGAAATGCCCGTCACGGTATGGGGAAAACTTAAGAAATCCGAACTAAAGAAGATGCATGTGAATCGCCAGACTGATGCGTTATCCATAAGTTGCGCTTTACGAATCCGTCAGCACTAAATCCGGATGGGGGGCACAATGGTAACCGGCACCCTGGCCAATCTCAGCAGCTGAAACATCATTTTCGATATGTTGGCCTCATCCGATGTTTTGGCATGGGCACTGAGGACGATCATGTCGATTTCCTTTTCCTGGACGACGGAGAGGATCTCCTCGACAACATCATCTCCATTTCTGACAATCACCTCGTCATCGGGCAGTGGCTCGCCGGTTGGGGTGGCTTTGGCGTCACCGGAAAACCGTGACAATGCCGTTCTGAACTTGGCCAGCGCGTTCCGGATGATGTCGATCTCCTTGCGTTTGCCGATCAATACCGAGCGTGCTTCACTGGCGTAATCCGTCATGATCGTATCAAAGCCGCCTTTTCCCAAGAGGCGGTCGATGCGTCTTTCCAATGACGACGCAATGGGGCTGGCCGTGATCACGTGAAAGAGGACGATTTGTCCGTTGCAGGCGTTGGCGAT
Source organism: Desulfosarcina cetonica JCM 12296 (assembly GCF_001311845.1). Lineage (GTDB taxonomy): Bacteria > Desulfobacterota > Desulfobacteria > Desulfobacterales > Desulfosarcinaceae > Desulfosarcina > Desulfosarcina cetonica. Next base: position 20,433 of record NZ_BBCC01000003.1, read on the forward strand.
ATCAAATGCATGCGTGTAGGCATTGCGGCAGTCTTCCGATAGATCCGTGGCCAGGAGAATTTTTTTCGTTTCGTTGAGCATGAGATTTCCTTGAATTCGACTTTTTCAAACCGCCTTTTGAAAAATACACCGCTCCACGCCAAGGCGGATTCAACCCGACGTGAAGCGGTGCCGATTTTATTACGTCAATCTTCTTATGTCAATCTTCCGACTTCCGGGACGCTCTTAGAGGCTGCTTCAGACTTTTCAATCCGCCGCTTAGAATGCATACATGAATTTGATCCAGTACTTCTGTCCTTCCGGCCGGTTTCTGACCGCTGTGTCGAACTGCGCCTTGGCGTTGAAGAACATGTTTTTGTAATTGTACTGGATGGCCGGCCCGATGGAGATGCACTGCCCTTTGTTAGCGTCGACCGTGTCGCCGTCCTGGTCGTCGTCGGTGATCTGCTTGTAGATGAGGCCGTTGACGCCGAAATTCCAGTTGCCCACGTGCTGCCCGATCAGATAGTCGATGACGAGTTCATTGCCCGAAGTATACTCGGTGTCCGAATTCTCGAAGTTGATCAGGTATTGGATCTTTGCCGAGACCTCGAATCCGCTGTCGCTGATATAGGTGGGCGCCAGGATGGGCGCCATGGTCCAGTAGTTCCGGCTGATGCTGGAGGGATCCTTCTCGTCATAGGAGCCGACGGGCGCCCAGACATCGACGGCGCCGATCAGGTGCATGTTTTTACTGAAATGCCACCCCAGGACCAGCGGCGAGAATTCAATATCCCCAATACCCGATGAGGACTCGTCGAAATTGGCCACGCCGATTTCCAGGTCCTGCTTGATGAACGGAACGATGACATGCCAGGCCAAATCGGCGCCCAGCAATTTTATCTCAGTGACATGAATAAAGCGAAGTACGCTCGCGTAGACATTCAGGTCGAAATCGATGGGCTGTTCATCACCATCGTCATCCATCAATTTATCGGCGGTATAGTACACGTTGTAGAGGATCGGATAATTCCCCGGCGGTGGCAGGGCGCCGGCCATGAAATCCTCGTTGCCGCCGACATAGGCGGATCCGCCATTTTCGGTGGCATGGGCCATCGGACAGATGAGAAGAATGGCCGCACAGCATACCATCCCGCCGACTACCAGAAATTTGTGGATCCGCTTCATTGCCAAATTGCCTTTTCTTTTCGCTACACGCTTCACCTCTTCCTCCTCCTTGTTGTTAAATGTCAAATCCATATCAATCCATAACTATTTCTGATGGCTTCACCGGTTACGCATCAGATAAATCATGATGTATTTCAGCGAACAATGAACTTCCGCGATGGCCAGGGGAACCTTTTCGAGGAAGAAGGTCGCGCCGGCTGCATAGGATTGTTCCATCAACTGCTGGTTGGGTTTGAGGGTGTATTGAATGACCGGCAGGTCTTTGTATCTTTTTCGTAACTGCTTTAGCGTATCCAGGCTGATATCCACGGCTCTGCGGACATCACCCCACTTTTTTCCTGGCATGTTCATGCCAATAAAGATCCAGAAGGACAATGTCCGGCCGTTCCTTTTCGATCAATTGCTGCCAGTTTTCGATATCGCCGCTTTTCACGATTTCGAAATCCGCTCCGATGTCCCGGGTGCGCGAGAATTCCCGCTCCAATGACGCCGACCAGGTATCGTCGAAGACCAACTGCTCCTGATCGAGCGTTTGCCGGAAAAGGTCGCTGAAAATGTCGTCCAGAAACAAAACTTTGATCTTCATGTCGAGCCTCCTTAGCGCTGCGTGGTTGTTTGGGGAAAGGTCAGATAGATACGAAACGGATTCCGATAACGCCTGAAATTTCCCCCCAGGTCTTTCATGATCGATTTGATCTGGGGCGTGCCGCGTCCGCTGACGGTTTTGTATGGGCGGCCATTGTCCTTGAACAGGATGGTCAGCCCCCCCTTCTTATGGGTGAGTGTGATCGTGACCTTCCCAAGGGGGATGGCCTCCTGGGCCTGCAATTCGTTGATGGCCCGCATGCTGTTGGCAAACAGGTTGTCGAAGATTGTTTCCAAATGCTCATAATTGGCGTGAACGACGGCGTTTTCAAGAAAGCGTCCTTTTGCCACGAGGTCAATGTCAATGTTGGCATGTTGGGAGCGTTTTTGATTGACATAGGCCTTCAGCCATTTCTTGAGATGAATATCCCGATTGCGACATTTCAGGATTTTACCCTTTTCATGCACATCCGCCAACAGATCCTCGAGGCCATTCAGGGCGCGGTAAACGGCCGGTTCGTTCAACAACTTGGGGTTGATGCTCAAGAGTGCCGATTTGAGACCGGCGAGGCAATAGAAACCGGGATTGTGAATCTTCATACTGATTTCGGAAAGATGTTCGGCCACGCGTTCATTCAACAGGAACGATTTCAACAGGGAGTTGTAAAGGGAGAGAAAGGGACTCATATGCAGGAATTTGCAAAAGTCCCTTCTTGACGAGGCCAGATGGATGGCACCCAGATCCTGTTCCAGCATGTGCAGCGGATAGACGACATAGGATCGGATGCTGTCGATGACGTTCAGCAGAAATTGTTTCTCTTTCTTCTTGATGGCGACGTTGCTCTCGATTCGCCGGCGGAAACGCTGGATCCGCGGGCAATCATTGTCGCCCTCGATCGGGTAGGATATTTCCGACTGATCGCACAGGATACTGTCGCTGGAGGGGATGAATTCCGGAAAGTAGACTTCCATTAATTCTTCGCCGTGCCAGGCCACAATCCGAAGCGCATGGCTTTCGTATCCGGAGCCTCGACGAAAGAAAGCGAATCCCAGATCTGCCGCGGAAAGGGTTTGGTACACCGATACGGCATCGGTGTAGTCGACCTTGGCGCTCGATGCGATGAATCGAGACATGAGGTTCAGTTTGTTGTAAACCGTGTTGAGGGCGATTCTGTTTTTTGTGTCGAGGATATGATTGATGATCAGGCTGCCGTATTGAAAGATAAAGGCATCCACGGGCGCTTGGTCGGCAGGGGTAAACGCCGATTTGCGCCGGTAGCGGCCCAGCTCGATCATGCAGAAGATTTCATTGCCCCGCTTGATCGGCAGAAACATCGTGCTGGCCACCGGCCGTTTGATTTCCTGCACATAGCGGGTATCCATATAGGAAAGAATCGCCAAAAAAGGATTGGGTCCATTTTCGCGGTCGTCGGCCCAAATATCCTCAACGATGAGGGTCTCGCCGGTGGAAACCACATGGCCGGCAAATCCCGTTCCGGGGTTGAACAAATGCAGGTTCATGCCCGTTTTCAGCCAGGGCTTGCCGTCTTTGACGATGCAGACTTTCTCGACCCGGCCGCCGACGGGCAACAGGCTGATTTGGCCGGTATCCGCATCCACGCCCTGCATCAGCAGGTTCAGCAGCTCATAGGCAAATCGGTCGACAGACTGCTCATCGCCGGTAAGGGAGAGTTCCGGGAGCTTTCGGAAAAACCGTTCGGCATGGCTTGTCCAGGTGTCGGTCGTGTTAGCGTCAGGTTTCATAAATTAAAATTATGAGATAGAGGGATAACATATTACAGTCAAAAAATGAGTGATATTCAGTTAATGCATTTTTCGATTGCACTTGTCAAGAATTTTCTTCGCAATGCCAAGGGGGAGTCTCTCTTCGGCACTGGTGGTGACGCAATCACCGATCTGTTGAAGGCTTCTGCAGGGCCGGCGGAAGCTTCCAGATATTCGCACCGAGGTCATGAACGCTTTAAAGATAGGCGTTCCCAGGCCATTGGACCGTCTCTTCGAGCGGATGCGGCATCGGTGATGGGGCCGGGCAATAGCGATCCTGCCATCAACCGCGACGGTGAACGGATGCCGACGGAGTCGCCCAAGGGATTATGGGCCCCCGCATCCATGGAATAAGAGAAGTAACAGATTTTCACTCAGTATAAACCGTGTTCATGATGGCCTTTCTGCTTTTGGCCGCCTGCTTTTTCGGCCGCGATGATGGGGTGGGGCTGGGGCGGCGAATAACCCGATCCAAGAAGCAACCTTTGGATTTTTATGCGCTATTCAGGGTACCTCAAAATCATCGGGTTCAGCAATGGTTTGGATCGGAGACGCCCAAAAACCATTGGATCCATAATGGTGGGCAACCTGTTGAAAATTATGAAATTTGATGGTATGCTGATCAAGAATTCCATGGATCAGTCGTCGTGCACGATGTTGAATGTTCCTCATTGTTTCAAGGCAAATTTACCTTGGGCAATGATTCGATGCGAGGACGTGCGCTTTGTGTCTAAGGAGACCGCATTGGCCGAAAATAACAAACAAGAGAAAATCCTTCAAGCCGCCAGCGAGATCATTGCCGAGAAGGGCTTGCGCGAATCCACGATAACCGAAATCGCCAGCCGCGCCGGTGTGGTTGATTCGATCATTTATCACTATTTCAAAAATAAGGAAGACCTTCTGTTCTGCGCCTTGGATGCCCACTTGAAAGCATCCATTCAGGCCATCCAGTTCCAGTTCCAGGGAATTATCGGCGCCGCCGCCAAGATGGGGAAGATGATCTGGTACCATTTGCATTCCAACGACAACAATCAGGGAAATGAACGCATCGTCAAACAATTGTTGTTGGAGTGCCGGGCAAACAAGAACTTCTACCAGCATGAAAGCTACAATTCGCTGAAAGAATATGCCTCGGTACTCACCGGACTGCTTAAGGAGGGGGTTGCCGAAGGTGCGTTCCGCAGCGACTTGGATATCGCCGTTACGCGCGACATGGTCTTTGGCCTATTGGATGAGGAATCCCTATCCTGTCTGGCCGCACGGGAACTGACGGCGACCCTGCCGGATTTTGAGGACATCATGTCATTGGTCCTGGCAATGATTAAAAAGGAGCCGGACAACAGCGCTTCCGCTCGCAAAGACGATAAGGCCAAGGCTGTGTTGAGTGCCGCGACGACCATTTTCTCAAAGAAAGGCTTCAACGGCGCAACGATGCTGGAGATCGGCAATGAAGCCAATGTGGCCGAGGGGACCATTTACGAGTATTTCATCAACAAGCAGGATCTTTTGCTTTCCATCGCCAAGGAACGCTTCGAACAGTTTAAAGAGGACCTCGACCAGACTTTTAAAATGGACGATCCGCTGACCAAATTAAAACGCCTCATCTGGAATCATTTTTTAATTTTTTTCACCAATCACGAGTTCTTGACCCTTTTTCTACAAGATATCAAACTGAACAAACATTTCTATCGTACCGATTCGTATCTTTATTTTATCAACTACTACAGTAAACTGTCTGAAGTCCTGGGCGAGGGCAAGCGTACCGGTGTGTTTCGCCAGCGGGTGAACAATCGGGTTTTTCGTAATCTTTTCATCGGCTCGTTTACCCATTTGCTGCTTCGCTGGTTGTTTATCTCCACCCCGGTACCCCTGACCTTCATGAAAGAGTTCACCCACGCCACGGATATGCTCTGTCGGGCCGTGGTCGCGAAAGCCGAATGATGAAATCCGCTTCCCTTTTATCTTCTCTGGCGATGTTGGTCGTTCTGGTTATGGGGGCACCGGACGCTTTGTCTGCCGCCGATCTCGATTCCGTTCGCTTTTTCCACAGTGGGAACGGCGTCATCAACCTGATTAGTGAGAAAAACGGCAAAACCTTCAGCGGCCGCTACCGCGATGCCGGCGGGCACTATCGTGACGACGCCCTTGGGGCCATCGCAGCGGTTTTCGACGCCCCATACGATCCCGCGCGCCCGCTGCTGTCGCTACGGCTGATCGAATTTCTTGATTTTCTGGAGGACCGGTTGAAGCCGGAAGCGCGGCTGAGAATTATGTCCGGTTACCGCGCACCGACCTACAACGCCAACCTGCGCAAACGGGGTGCCCTGGCGGCCAAGGCCAGCCTGCATCAGTATGGCATGGCGGCCGATATCGTCATGACGGGCGTTTCTTCCAAAACGGTTTGGGAAACCGTGCGTGAGCTGGGGTTTGGTGGGGCCGGATACTATCACGGCCGTATGGTACATGTGGATGTGGGGCCGGCGCGTTTCTGGGATGAGAAGACGTCCGGGGTGGGAACGGGCGCATCCGACGACAACAAACTGATCGGCGTGGTGACGGATTACGATGTCTACGCCCCGGGTGATCGGGTCAATTTAAGCTTTATCCGCATGACGGCATTTCCCATTGGCGTGTATCGGGATTTCCGCTTGCTCGCGGCGCGCCAGCCTGACAACCCTGGGGCCGGGATAGAAATTTCCCTCGATGGTGAAGAAACCCCGCATGGCACGCGTTGCGACCGGTTTGGCAATATCGATCAGATGCGCGCCCTGGCGGTATTCCTGCCCACGGACCTTCCGGCGGGGCGCTACCGCATCGAGGCCCGCTTTTGTGACAATCCATGGGAAAAGATGCCGGCGGCGGCGATGACGCCGGAATTCGAGGTTCGCCGCCCCTGAGTATTAAAAAATGCGGAATTTTTTATCGCAGGCAAGGCCAGCTCCAGCCGGGGGAAGGGTAAACTTCAGTGCCGCATGAGTTTGCCGTATCCTGTAGGAGCGGTCCTTGGCCGCGACAATCGATCCATATCCAATTGCCCTGCGGTGAATTACAGGCAACTGGCCATCTGGCGGTGGGCGGTGAGAAGAATCGCTTCGGTCTCTTCCCAGCCGATGCAGGCATCGGTGATGGAGACGAAGGGATTGAGATCTTCCTTCTTCGTCTCTCCGTAAACGAAGGGCTGCTTGCCCGCCTCGACATTGCTCTCCAACATCATCCCGCAAATCCTTCGGTTCGGCTGGATATGGATGCCGTTGGTATGCCCGATGCGTTGAATCAGCACATGGTTGAAGACTTCACCCTGCTTGCGGTAATCCTTGCCGGAGTTTTTATGCGAGCAGTCGACAATCACGGATTGTTGCAGGGATGGATGCTTGGCCAACATCTCGCAGGCTTCGCTGATGCTGACCGGATCATAGTTGGGCCGTTTACCGCCGCGCAGCACGATATGGCAGTAAGGGTTGCCGCTTGAAAACACCCGGGAGGTGACACCGAAGGGATCGTTGCCGATAAAAACCTGCGGGGTGGATGCCGCCAAAAGGGCATTGATCGCCGTGTTCAGGTTGCCGTCGGTGCCGTTTTTAAACCCCACCGGCATGGAGAAGGCGCTGGCCCATTCCCGATGATTTTGCGATTCGGTGGTGCGCGCGCCGATGCAGGCCCAGGCGATCAGCCCGGAGAGGCGTTCGGCGGCCGTTTGGCTCAGGATTTCCGTTCCGCAGGCCACTCCCATCTCGTTGAGGTTCATGAGAATTTTTCTGGCCTTGCGTAGCCCCTCGTCGATGTCGAAGCTCTTCTTATCGATGTGCGGGTCGGAAATGAGTCCCTTGAACCCCACGTTGGTGCGGGGTTTCTCGAAGTAGACCCGCATGACCAGCTTGATGGTCGATTTCACCTTTTCCTGCAGGCCGGCCAATCGCTCGCCATAGGTCACTGCCTGCCGATGGCTGATGATCGAACAGGGCCCGGCGATGATCAGCAGCCGGGGGTCCTTTCCGTCCAGAATGTCCTTGATCGCCTGACGGCTGTCAAGCACGGTTTCGGTCGCTTTTTCCGTCATCGGAAATTCTTCGCGCAACTGTTCCGGTGTGATGATGGATGTGCGCTTGAGGACGTTTAAGTCATAGGTTCTTTTCATTGTCTACGCTTCTTTCATATAGATAGTCTGTATGGGATCGATTTATGTAAAAGAAAGTTCCGTATCGCTTCGCTTCCCTCTACCACAATCCCCATGCCAACTCAATCACCGATCACGGCATGCAGAAATGTAACTCCGTGAACCGGATCCTTAACAATCATTAATCAAATATTCACATTTAGCTAATGGAGTCCTAACAGGAACATTTTAAACCGTAGTCTCGTTCATGCGAACGATTCTTCTTCTGGCCCGTTCGTCGGGACAATCATCGAAAACAATAAGATAGAGCACCGACCGATCAACCGAATCGTTGCAATGACGGGTTGCGGTGGCAGCCGAAACGCAGGGTGACGCGACGATTGTATCTGCAGGATGGACAATGCCCGCTCAAGTCATACACAAGCCAAAGACAAAAAAAGCCGATAAACTCAAGCAGCTTTACGAGTATCTGTCAAACATTCGTGATGAGAACTTTACCGGTTATATAAAAGTCAATTTTTCTCAAGGTAATATCGGACGAGTAGAGAAATTCGAGGAAATTTTGAAAAAATGAAGCGCTGTGTGTGTAACTTTGGGGTTATCGATTTTATTAAACCATTAGGGCTTGAAACATCGATATGAACATTAACAACGATGCATCCGGATGTTTTTCCTATAAACGAAAAGGAAACGAAACGTGTGGTGGAATTCTCTTGCTCGCATGAATGCCATTCGCCCGTTAGCTTTGATTATTTTTGTGGTGTCTATGATTGCGGGTTGTGCAGCAATGCGCTCCGATATCAACCCAAGTTCCGGGTTCCGGGATATTGCATGGGGCACACCACTTGAAAGCATACCGGATCTGAACATCATTCCCAGGGGGAGTGCGCGATGGAAATGGGCCGTGCGCGAATCCGAAAACCAGCATATCGGCAAGGTTTCCGTGAAAAAAATTGAATACATTTTTGTCGATGATGCATTTGCCGGCGTAAATGTCGATTTTTCTGGATATGAAAATCTCGGTCTTCTCATCAAGGCGTTTGAGAAAGATTATGGTCCGCCAAGGATTAGAAACGACAAAATGAAAATGCTGGCATGGAAGCTGGAAGGAACCACTGTTATGTTGCGATACTACGATAAACAAAATCTTGGAAACATAAAATTTACCCGAGATCAATCAATGCAAAATTGACCTTTTGAAAAGAAATAAAGCAATACCTGGCAGATCGCTTTTGCTCACTGGTAATTCAAGTTGGGTAATGGGTTAAGGCCTCGATTCTGCGTGTAGAGAATAATCATTATGAAAAATATTATTGTGTTGTTGGCCACCATTTTGGCCGTTTTGATTTCTGCAAGCAGCGTTATGGCCGATTTCGTCTACGGCACAAACAGTTCGTTAACCCTATCTGTCTACAATGAAGCCACCAACGTCGAAATCGGGTATGACCTCGGCATTATCGGTGCCGGATTATCCCTGAGTGCGGTGAACCAGGTGGTTGGCGGCGTGACAATAGATGTTTCCGATACGGATGCGACGGTTGCCCTTTTTTCTACAAATACGCTGTACTACAGTTGGTTTGGCCTGACCACAGAAACCACGCCAGGTATCTCCACCAGTGCTCTCAGCAATTTCAACAGTGGGGTCCGCAGTATAATGAATTCTGGGTATCTAAATGGCGACTCACCGGTGGAAATTGCTGCTAGCGCTCCCAAAAGCGCCAGTTCTATCATGGGGGATAACGGAAGCTACTGCGGTATTGTTTACGGTGGTAACCCAGCCCTTCAACCAAACCTGAACGGCATTGCGGATGACGGCCATGTCGACATATTCCTGTATCAATACGACCTTCTCACGCTGAACACGGGGGCTGACCCCAGTACTGATTATGTTGCCGTTATCCGCATCAAGGCTGACGGCAGCGTCGTATTGAATCCGATCATCGACAAGGATCCGGTCGCCAATGCCGGCGCTGACCAGAGTGTCGCCGAGGGTGCTTTGGTGACCCTCGATGGCAGCGGATCCAGCGATCCCGAGGATGGCGACAACCTCACATATGCCTGGGCGCGCAAGGACAGCGAACCCGTTTCCGTCTCGCTGTCCGACCCCACCGCCGTCAAGCCGACGTTTACCGCCCCGCAAGTCGGGGCTGACGGTGTCACGCTCAGATTCGGGTTGACGGTTACGGACAGTGCCGGCAATACTTCTGATGAAGATACGGTACGTGTAACGGTGAACAATATTAATCAGGCCCCCACGGCCGATGCCGGCGCTGACCAGAGCGTTGCCGAGGGCGCATTGGTGGCCTTGGACGGCAGCGGCTCCACGGATCCAGAACAGGCCGGGGACAGCTTGTCGTACGCCTGGCATCAGGAAGCAGGCACGGCGGTTGCCTTGTCGGATGCATCGGCCATCACGCCCACCTTTGCGGCGCCGGCAGTGGACGCCGATGAAACCCTGGTGCTTCGGCTGACCGTGACCGATAGTGGCGGGCTGACAGATGACGATACGGTCAGCGTTAGCATTCGATTCGTCAATCAGGCGCCCGTCGCTGTAGCTACACCAGAATCACAGAACGCCAATGTCGGCGATACGGTTACCCTGAGTGGGGCCGGCAGTTACGACCCCGACGCGGGTGATTCCATCGTCGCCTACAGCTGGGAGCAAATCGGCGGCAGTCCGGCAGTGATCCTGAATCCGTCAGCCTCCTCGGCACAGGTCTCCTTTTCGGCGCCTTTGACCAATGCCACCCTCGTCTTCGCGTTGACAGTCACCGACACCCATGGCGGAAATCATACGGCGACCGCTCAGGTCAATGTCATCATGGGGACGAACCAGCCTCCGGTTCCCGACGCCGGCGACGACCAGACCGTGTTCGAGCGAACGATCGTCACCTTGGACGCGAGTGGCACCACCGATCCGGACGGTGTGGAAGACATCGTCAGCTACGAGTGGGAGCAGACGGAAGGAACGGCCGTCGCGCTCTCCGACGTTAATGCCATCCAACCAACCTTCACGGCGCCTGCTGCCGAAGATGATTTCCACCTGACGTTTAAGCTGACGGTAAGGGACAGTGCCGGTTTCGCGCCCACCGGTACAGTTGCCATCACCGTCTGGTCCAATCATCCGCCATCGACACCCAGCGTCAACACACCGGCTAATAGCGGTGAGGTAAACGGCCGGATTCCGCTGCTCTCGATCAACAATGCAAGCGACGCCGACGGTCATGAGCTCGACTACACCTTCGAACTGTATGGGACTTCGGATCTTACCGATCTGATCGAGAGCGCAGTCGTCGACGGCTCCGGCGATTCCACCACCGGTTGGCAGACACCCGAACTATCGGAAAACACAGCCTACTACTGGCGCGTCCAAGCCTCGGACGGGATCGATACCAGCGACTGGATGGACCTGGCGGAATTTTTCGTCAACGCGACCGAAGAGCCACCAGGACCACCCGCACCATCCTCCCCCGTTGATCAGGCCGTCGTGACAACGCTGACCCCGACCCTGGAGGTGACCAACGCCACGGACCCGGACGGTGACCCGCTAACCTACGAATTCCGCCTCTATGACACCGAGACGGCGGAAATAGGCGGTGATATCCAGCGCAGTGTCGCGATAATTGGCGAAACAGATGGTACCACCGGTTGGCGGGTCAGTGATCCCCTTGTCGAGGGGCAAACCTATTGGTGGCGGGCGGCGGCCACCGATGACACCGGCCTGACCGGTGATTGGAGCGCCATGGCTGGTTTCACGGTCAATGCCCAGAACAACGCTCCGGACCCACCGGTTCTGCTTTCGGTCAGCGATGGATCCGATGTCGCGGAGCTGGCGCCTGAACTTCTCATCCAAACGTTACCGACAGCGATGGGGATCCCCTGGTCTATCTGTTTGAAATCGATAAGGTAAACACCTACAGCAGCGAGAAGCTGGCTCAGTCCGGCGGCATCGCTGCCGGTGCCGGCGGTACCACGGCCTGGCGTCCGGGGACCCTGGCGGACAATACCCGCTATTACTGGCGGGTCCGGGCCTATGACGGTCAGGCATACAGCGCATGGGAATCCGGTGAAATGTTCATTAATCTCGCCAACGATCCGCCCTCCGTGCCCAAAGTGTTCACGCCAGCGGACGGTGGCGTGGTTACCACCCGCAGACCCACCCTGGTGGTGTCGGCGGCCGAGGACGTGGATGACGGTGCTTCCGAAATCACCTACGACTACCGGCTGTTCAGTGAAGGCGACCTCACCACCCCAGTGGACGAGGAATACGACGGTTCCACGTCCTGGACACCCCAGAGTGCCGATCTGGAGAACAAACATCGTTATTTCTGGCAAGTTCGTGCCTATGACGGCCATGATTTCAGTACGTGGTCGGATCTTTTCACATTCACCATCGACGCAAATTTTTACCTGCCGACCACACCGGTGATCAATCAGCCATACGACGGTGGCACCGTGGCCAGCACGACGCCGGTGCTTAGCGTGATCAGCGCCACCGATGGCGACGGCGAAGCCTCAGCATCGTGTTCGAACTTTACGCCGACGAGAACCTGACCGAGTTCGTGGCTGATCATGAAGCCGTTCAGGGAACGCTGATCACCTCCTGGAAGGTGCCAACGGTATTGGACGACGGGGCCACCTATTACTGGCGGGCAAGGGCCACGGACGGGGCTCTGGAGAGCAGTTGGACCAATACCGCAAGCTTTCGGGTCAACTCGGACGGCGGTGATACGGCGGTCGAATTCACGGTGATCAAGGTCGTCGTCGCCGATTCTGACAGCGAAACCAGTATTTCCATCGATGACGGCAATCTGTCCGGCCTCCGCATGACCATCCCGGCAGGGGCGTTGAGCGAAAGCACCACCGTCTATATCGGTGAGGCCACCCGCGCTCCCGCGCTTCCGGAGGGGACCCAGGCCTTGGGCCCGGTTATTGAATTCGGGCCATCCGGCATGGAATTCAACGCGGAATATCCGGTGGAGGTGAGAATTCCCTATGATTCTGAAAAGCTCGCCTCCTCTGGTCAGGGCTCGGCGCAAGGGGCGCTACACCTTTTTACCTACAGCGTAACCGAAGGCCGCTGGAAGGACAGCCAGGAAGATGAGGGTGTCAGCATTATTATCGATGTGGATCCGGTGGACAACGTGCTGATTTGCAGATTGAGCCATTTTTCTCTGTATACCGTGGCGATTCCCGATTCGACTGGCAGCGGCGATGGCAGTGGTGGCGGTGGTGGTGGTGGCTGCTTTATCCAATCCGCTGGTGGGGGTGGGTCGATCGCCCTATTTCTCCGATTGATGACCAATTTTTTTATTAACCAATTATAAACGTGATCATAATATCTTGCTAACATTCGACCTGTAAAAGAGAGTCGAAAGAAAAACGCGATTACACAATCCAACTGACAGGGACCTTTGCTGACTCTAAAACAGAGCACCAGAAAGCCCGGTAGACAAATCTATAACTGTCTGCCGGGCTTTTTTTTTTCACGATAACGCAAAAGGGGAAAAGGGGGTGATAAGGAAAACAAAGAACCACGTCTTAGCAGTACATCAGGCGAAATTAATGAGAACTCTTGACCAATTATGTCAAACCTCCAGAAAAAGCCAAACCCCGGGTGACCGAGGGACGGAAAGATTCAGGTCCTGAGCATGATCGATCGAAGGGCGCAAAGACAGACGGTCCAATAAGTCTATGCTGATGGTAGACTGGATAAGACTTAAAAGTCTCAAGCCTGCGCCAGATCACCCAAGCATCGCACAGGATGGCTGATCCGCCTGGAAACCAAATCACACACTATTTTTGGAGGTTACCAATGAAAAAGGTTGTCGTTTTTTTAGCTGCTGTTTGCTTCTCGGTCGTTTTTGCAGGCAATGCCCTGGCTGATTTTATTTACGGTGCAAACAGCACACTGGCCCTGTCTGTTTACGATGAAGCCACCACTATTGAAACGGGTTACGATCTCGGCATCATCGGAGATGGCCTGGACCTGTCCTATGAGGGTTACCTCACCACGATCGATGTCAGCGATCTCAACGCCACGGTGGCTCTCTACTCCACCAACACAGCTTACTCCAACTGGTTTGGCCTGACCGTCGAAACCACTCCTGGAATGGCCATTAGCGCGCTCTCAAATTTCAACAGTGCTGTGCGTAGTATCTGGAATGTTGGTTATGCAAATGGAGATTCTCCGGTGACCATCGCTACTACAAATGTGAGAAGCGCTTCCACTCTTTTAAGTGATACCGGTAGCTACGCCGGTATCGTAAGCGGCGGCACCGCTGCCTATCAGCCCAGCCTGAGCGCTCTGACCAACGGCGATCTGTACATTTATCTCTACCAGTATGATCTTGCCACCCTGAACCAGGGCTTCGATGCTTCCACCGACTATGCGGCCACGCTGATCATTCAGCAAGACGGCGACGTGTTTCTCAACGGTACCGGTGCTGAAGTTCCTGTCCCCGCCGCTGCTTGGCTGCTGGGCTCCGGTTTGCTGGGGCTGATCGGTATTCGTAGAAAAAATTGCTAACCCGCATCGCCTATCGGTTAACTTACGACGATGGGAGATGCGTGACCTATGGAAAACCAACCATCATACGGTTAAAGGAGAATCAAAATGTTTAAGAAAGTCATGAAAGGCGCCATGATCGGCGCCGCTGCCCTCACCTTGGGCGCGCCGGCTCAGGCCGCAGACATTACCGTCAACCTCTTCGGCGCTTCCGCCCAGTACGAATTCTGGACATCAGCCGCGCCCGCATTTCTGGATAGTGTTTGTAACGGTCCCGTCCTGCACGCCAAGGGCTCGCTTACCGGCGTGGATGGAACCCGTGACACCGGTATTGCCATGGCCACGGACTGTCAGGGTGTCGGCGACAACGTGACCTTCACCTATACCACCTTTTCCTCCGAGAAGGGCATCTTGGCGGTTTCGAATCAAGCGGGCTACGACGGTTGCGGGACCGGTAGAGCCAGATCGCCAATGTCAACAACAGCACCTTTACGACTTATCCGGCTGCCGCCGGCACGGTCAATGGGCTGGTCTGTGCCGACATCCAGATCGGCGCTTCCGACGTGGCCGGCGAAACTTTTGGACAGGAATCTCATGGCCAGTTGCTGGGCCCCAACGGCGGCGGATTCGTCGATTATTATGCCAACCCCGTCGATACCGACGGATTGGACAATTGCCGCCCCATCAATGTGCCCTTCTCCTTCTTCGTTCATCAGGGCACCGTGGTGATGGACGGTCTCGACCTGGCCAGTGATGCCACCTGGGGGTCTTATTATGACTGGTGGCCGATCGGCGACAGCAAGGAGAACCTGACCCGTATGATGGCCACCGCCATTTTTTCCGGCCAAGTGAATGACTGGAGCGACTTCGGATACCCTGCGCAGGCAATCAAAGTCTGCTTGCGTCACGCCGGTTCCGGTACCCACGCCACCCTGGACGCCGATGTCATGCGCGGTGAAGCCAACCTGCTGAAAGACGAACATACTGCCACCGATCCCCTCGTTATGCTCGGTTATGTTCCAGAGACCTACTTCAACAAGGGGTCCTCGGACATGATGAGGTGTATTCGTGACGCCGGTGCCGGCGCCGTCGGCTACGCGGACTCCGACAAGAACGGTGCAGACCGTGACGGTTCCGACGGCAGCTACTCCACCGTTCGGCGCATCAAGTACATGGGTAAAGACGGCGTTGCCTACACCCTGATCAACGGCATGTACGACTTCTGGTCTGCCCAGTGGCTGTACTTCCTTGAAGACGAAGATGAGGCTGTCAAGGCAAAGATCCTCGAACTGTGTGCCTTTGCTTCTGATTCTGCCAACATGCCGGAGAGCCGCCGCGCTTTCTGGACCACCGCCGACGAGATGAAGGTCCAAAAGGCAGACGATTTTACCTGGCCGACCTGGAAGTAGCATTTTATCTTTAGCAGTTGACATTTCATCAGCGGCGGGTCTCTTCGGAGGTCCGCCGTTCCTTTTTTTTCTCATCTCATCCAAGGGATAAACTGGGTTAAGGCGTTTCAGCGTATTTTTTTTGCTTGTATGCCATCATTCTAATCATCGGCTAACACCCATGTCGGAAAAGACGTTTTTCAATGATCCGAAAGTGGGGTAGTGCGAGTATTGCTTGCCAACAATGCATCAAAATTTCCCAACGGTTGAATGTCGTTCAACGTTGCTGACACGATGGCGACCGATTGAGCAAGGAGCAATTGTCGACTATGTTTAGCCATGGCATTGATACGTTCAGGACGTTATGCAGAATACCGGCTATAGCCATCATGGGGGTTGCGCTTTTTTTCGGATGCGCGACAACGTCGTCAAGAATGGATACCATCGCTTCGGGCGATACGGTGCAAGTCAACTACACCTGCCGCATCGAAGACGGCTCCATTCTGGTGACTACCCGCAAGGAAGTGGCCCATGATGCGTCGGCCCGCCTGTCCCATGCCTATATTCCGCCCACGTCCTATGCACCCGTCATGATCCCGGTGGGCAAGGAAGTTCGGTTACCCGACAAACCGGTGGTCCATCCGTTGACCGGTGAAATTGCCGTTTGTTTGTCGAAGCAACTCGAGGGGCTGACCTATGAAGACACCCACCATCTGACCGTCACGACCGAAGCTGTTGCCGATCTTCCCAAAATGGAGCGCTACATGCAGTATGCCCGCACCATGCGGCGGCCCAAACAGCGCAGCATTCCCAAAGCCCAGTTCGTCGCCAATACCGGCCAGGAGCCGGTGGCCGGCGCGACGCTGTTTGCCGATCGGGCAATGCCGTGGAAGGTACTGAATGTAAGCGCGGACAGCGTGGAAGTTCAATACCTGCTCACGGAAGGCCAGAAGGTGATGATGCCCTATGGCGAGGCAATGGTCCGCGACCGGGGCGATCACTACGACCTGGAGATCGAGGTTCGTCCCGGCGATCTGGTACGCGTCGGATCTTATATCGGTCGTATCGTCGATATCAGCGACAAACTCTTCTTCGTGGACTTTGAGCATCCCTTTGGCGGACGCGAACTGGCCTGTGAGGTGACGGCCACGCATATAAACGAATCCCCTGACAGAATGAAGGATCCTGCGTCTGAAGGCAGTGATAACGCGGTGAAAAACCAGTGAACGGTTTGCGCCCATTCGGCCGTCAATCACATAGATGAAGGTAAGCCTCATGAATTCCATCCAGATCATCAAGCTTCTGATGATCGCCGCATGTATCGTTATGACAACCGCTGTGTTAACCATCGCCTCCCAAACCGGCGATGCCGTGACCCACGGTAACGTTATCGAGGCCGAGGTCAATGATTTTGAGCAGCTCAAACAAATTATCGAAAAGGCCTCCAAGGAAGCCAGGGAAAAGGGAAGAATGTCTATCAACATTCACCTCGCTGAAGATCCTGACATGGTTCAGCCGGCCGACCTTGTGGCGGTGGACTACACGGTTTTTGATTCGCGGGGACGAATTGTCTACGCCACCCAGCCGGAGATGTTCGCCCACATTGATGTCCGTTACCGCGATCCTTTTGCCCAGGCCGGAGCGGCCACCGGAAGCGAAACCGTGCTGGCCGGCTTCGCCGGCCTGTTTCCCGGATCTGGACAGGCCGTCCTGGGGCTGCGCAAGGGCGAGCGCAAAACAGTAATGGTGCCGGCGGATAAGAGCTTCGGCCCAAGGGATGAGAAGAAGATTAAAACCTATTCCCGCCAGCGAACATTTCCCCGAACCGCCGTCATTCCGGTTGACGCTTACATCAAAACCTTTGATGATACCCCGGAAACAGGCCAACAGGTGCGTCTGTCGCCCTATTTTTCCTCCCGCGTTACGGGTATCAAAGACGGCATGGTAAGCTTGGAAAACATCGCTACTGACGGCGATATCGTCGAGGATGATTTCGGTGTAGCCACGATCAACGTGGAAAACGATCGCATCGTCATCACCCTGGATCCGGTGATTGGCCATCCATTCAAGGTTGATGACAATCGCGGCATCATCAGTAGCAAAACAGACACCCATTTTTATGTGGATTACAACCAGCCGCTCGCCGGAGAAGACTTGCGGTTTGATGTGACGGTGCGTGACCTGAAGAAATTCAGCACATTCGAGAAAATCGAGATTCCCTGGATCGAGGATCATGAAACGGCCATGGATTTGGCTTTCCAGGAACAAAAACCATTGGTCCTGTTGCTTTATGCCGACTGGTGCCAGTGGAGCCAGAAAATGCTGAATCACACCTTCAAAGACCCGCGCATCAAACGGTTCCACGATCGATTCGTTTGGTTGAAGATCGATTCCGACAAAGAACGGATGTATAAAACGGTGTTCGAACAGAAGGATTTTCCTATGATCGTTTTGATGGACAACCAGGGAGAAATTCTTGAAAAAATAGGTGGCTTTCAGGATGGCGGCACGCTGTCGCTGAAACTGGATCGGGTGCTGGCCGGCAAACCGCTTGAAGAACAAACGGCGATTCATACCGCGAATCCATCCGCTTCCTCAGCGCAGCATTGTCAGTCGGTGAATTAGGCAACTTTCCAAATATAAACTCGTTTCACACCGAATTGCGGAAAAAAATGAAGAAGACCCATTCAACGGGACGACGCGAAAAATGCCATCGGAAACTCATTTTCAATTGGGTTTATGGACTGATCTCACTCCTTGTCTTCTCGGTTGCCCAACCTAACTTGGCCCAGTCTGATGACGAAACGATTCGCTTTCGGATTGAAGCGTTCGAGATCACCGGTAACACTATCTTTCCCGAATCCACACTGCTGGATGAATTGCGTCAATATCAGGGAGAAGACAAGACTGCCGAAGATGTGGAAAAGGCCCGCGCCACCCTGGAACGCTACTACCACCAGAAAGGATACCCCACGGCTCTGGTCAATATTCCCGAGCAGACGGTGGAAGAGGGAATCATTCGCCTGAAAGTGATCGAGAGCAAAATTCGGCGGGTGCGTATTACCGGCAACCGCTACTTCACCATGGAGAAAATTCTCAATGCTCTGCCCACCTTCCAGGAAGGAAGAATTCTCTATGTTCCCAACGTGCAGACCGAACTGGCCGACCTGAACCGCAACCCTGACCTCAAGGTGGCCCCGGTGCTCATGCCGGGCAAGGAACTGCACTATCGATGTGGAGCTCAAGGTCAAGGACAAGCTGCCCCTGCACGGTAGCCTGGAACTCAACAACCGCAACACCCACACCACCACCGAACTGCGGCTTAACGGCATGCTGCGCTACGACAATTTGTGGCAGAAGGACCACTCCCTGTCCGTTCAGTTTCAGACCTCGCCCCAGGACACCCAGGAGGTAAAGCTCTTTTCCGGCTCCTATGTATGGCCCTCCTTTTTCAGTGCAGACAACATGAGTGTGCTTTACGGCGTGTTATCGGACAGCGATACGGCCTTTGGGGGGGACTTTACCGTCGTTGGGAAAGGGTCCATCGTCGGGTTTCGCGAGATCATCCCACTGCCCCGTGTCGGTGAATACGCGCACAATCTGTCCCTCGGCGTGGATTACAAGGATTTCGACGAAGATCAACGGTTCGGCGAGGAATCCGAAACCGTCCCCGTCAGTTACCTTCCGCTGAGTCTTTCCTACAGTTCTTCCGTGAAGGGAGAAACCGGTGTCACACGCTTCAACCTTGGTTTGGGGCTGGCGCTAAGGGGGCTGGTGAGCAGCGAAAGCGAATTCGAATACAAGCGCTACAATGCCCGGGGAAATTACGTGGTGTTGAGCGCGGGGCTGGAACGGATACAGAACCTTCCCGGCGGGTTGAGCCTGCAGGTCAAGGCCAATGGGCAACTCGCGGATCAACCCTTGATTTCCAACGAGCAATTCACCGCCGGCGGCATGATGAGCGTTCACGGATTCAAGGAGAGTGAAGCCAGCGGTGACAATGGGGCGCTCGGCAACGCCGTGCTGAACAGTCCGGACCTGGCGGGCCTGTTCGTTGCCGATAGCCGCTTTAAGATTAACCTAAATGCTTTTTATGATGCGGCCTACCTGTCCAAAAACGACCCCCTGCCAGGAGAGGACGGTGAAACCAAATTGCAGGGGGCGGGTGCCGGCCTTCGGCTGGCCTGGGGCAACCGATTTGAAGCCGTTGTGGATTGGGGCATGGCGCTGGAATCCACCACGGATACCGAATATGGGGATCATGTTGTCTATTTTTTAACCAAACTTCAATTCTGATGAAAGCGATTGTCGATATCGACGCGGAAAAGCACCCTCTATTGGGAACTTAAGCGATGAAACCGTCATTTTTCCTAAACCGGCTGTTGGCTTTCATACTGGCGCTCGACCTGATTCTGTTTCCGACGGTCCTCGCCGCGCAAAATATCCCCGGTTTTTATGGGTCCTCAGGCAATCTGGTGCAGCCATCGGCCAATCAACTGCCGGTGATACAGAGTATCGTCAGCAACGTCTCCGGCCTGGAACAAGTGGGAAGCAATAAGCTGATCGTTCATCAGTCGGACGATAAGGCGGTCCTGGAATGGAAATCCTTCGACATCGGCGCCAATGCCTGGGCCCACTTCGACCAGCAGGGCAATACCGACTGGTCGGCCCTGAACCGCATCTACGACCACAACCCCAGCCAGATCTTCGGGCGCCTGACCGCTGACGGAAGCGTTTACCTGATCAATCAAAACGGCATGCTATTCAGCCATGGATCACGTGTTGACGTCCATGGGCTGGTGGCGTCCTCACTGAATATCGCCCAGGATGCATTTGAAGACGATTTGATGACGTTTGCCGCCGAAAATTACCAGGAGATGGACGGCTATGATGGTTCGGCGGTGGCGATCGCAAATCACGGGACCATGGCAACGGACAACGACGGCATGGTGATGCTCATCGCCCCGGTGGTGGAGAACAATGGCAGCATCACGTCTCCGCTGGGCACCATCATTCTGGCAGCCGGCTCCGAGGTGGCGGTCACCGAAAATGAAACCACCACGGGAGAAACCTACTCGGTCAGCTACAACGGTGCCACCACCGATCACGCCGTGAATTTCGCCGCCGGCTCCCTGGATGCATACAGTGGCTACATCGGCATGTTCGGCCAAGTGGTCAATCAGGAGGGGTTGGTCAAGGCGGTGACGGCCATCCGCCAAAGGGGGCGGATCGTTTTAAAGGCCTCGGATGCCCTGACGCTCGGCGAAGAGAGCCTGACCACCAGCCCCATCTCCGACTCCGACGAAGCCGTGGCGGAAACCTCCGATTTCTTCACCGGCGAAATCACCCTGGGAAGCGAAGGCCCCATCGATGTCAAGGGATCCATCGTGGCACCCTCGGGCAACGTCACGATAAGCGGTGGCGGGCGCGTCTACCTGGATGCGACCAGCCTGATCGATGTCAGTGGCAGTTGGGTGGTCCTGCCGGCGGAAGCGGCGGTGGCCAGTGTTCAGCTCAACAGTGTTGAGTTGAAGGACGATTACGCCCAGAAGGACAGCATTCTGAAAGGGCAAACGGTCTATTTCAACCTGGTGGAGGGGCCAAACATTGGCGATGTCTCCGGTACGCTGACCACCAATTCGAAAACCGCCCTGGAGCGCAGCACGGCCGGTGGCAATATCGAGATTACGTCCGCAAACGGCGATGTTATTGCCCGCTCAGGATCGACAATCGACTTTTCGGGAGGCGGTATCATTTACACCGATGGGATGACCGATACGACCATCTTGGTTTCAGGAACCGACGTCTACCGCATCGCAAACGCGCCCGACAACCTGGTCTACGATCTCGTCATTTCGCCCGACAATCCGGTTGCCGATACCAATGAGCGGTTCGGCATGTCGACTTCCTACAACGGCGTTTACCATACCGGGTCGGCCAGTGCCGTGCATAACTATGCGGAGGGCTACATCCAGGGAGACGACGCCGGCTCGTTGAACGTCATTGCGCCGGTGGTTCTGCTCAATGGAATGCTGGATGGTTCGGTGACGGCCGGACTCTACCAGACCGAGGAGAACGAAGGGACCGACGACAACGGCTACCAGAGCACCATGGGGATCGAACGTCCCAAGGCGGGAACGTTGTACGTCGGCGGAGCCTATTCCGGCGGCGAGTGGGCAGACCGTGATCCCATGGTATCGAAGATATTGATTTCCGCGCAACGCTATCTGCTCGATGCGGATTTTGATGTTACCAGTGAACTCTCCCCGTCTCTGGACGGATTGTCGATCGTTGCCGCCGACCTTCTCAATCAATCGGGATTACGTGACGTCACCCTGTCGGTCCGCGAAAGTATCGTTGTCGCGGCCGATGCGGTGATCCGATTGGATCCCAACAGTTCGCTGACCCTGGCCGGACGGCATATCGAGCATTACGGTGAGATCATCGTTCCCGACGGCGAGGTCAGTCTGATCCTGGCCAGCAACAAAAGCTCCGACGCCAATGATGAATCCTACATCGACATCGAAACCTTGGGGTACGAAAGAATCTATCTGGGCAGCGGCAGCCTCATCGATGTTTCCGGTGAGCATATCGATTTGACTGACGAGGTGCAATTGGATGGCGCGACGTGCGACCCGGGTCAGATCGATGGCGGAACGGTCATCCTGGCGGATTGGACCACCTCCGGGGAGGGTATAATCGTCATGCCGGAGGCAACGGTCGACGTCAGTGGCGGATGGCGAATCGACAATGGAAGGACGGTCAGCGGCGGAAATGCCGGGACGATCCAGATATCCGGCGCCTCGATCCATCTGGACGGAGATCTATACGCCTACGCACTGTCCGATGCCGATGGGGGAACCATTGATCTGCACGCCGAGGAAATGACCGTGACGGCGGACCCCCAGGCGTCGACGTTACCCGAGGACTTCGTCGCCACCGATCCGTTGACCGATGAAATCGATGGTGCTTTTTCCATCAGCGACGATCAGCTTGACCTCACCGGGGCTTCGGTGATCCATCTGGCGAGCGTGACCGACCTGGCTGTTGACGGCGGCGTGGTTCTGGCACCGTCCACCCTGAGGCTCGCCTGGCCGGACCTCGTTGCCAACAGCACCGATGCAGCGGCTGAGAACTATACCGCAGGCGAGACATCCATTACGGCAGGCAACGGCGAGACAATCGTCCGGGTGACGCTCGACGAGGTCGGCGAATCGGCTATCACCCTTCGTGCCGGGAAAACGCTGTATGCATCCAACACCTGTGAGTATATCCTCCCAACCGAACTCACCGAACAGAATGAACTGGCTACGGCGAGCATAGACGCCGATGCCGTTTTGGCGGTCGCTCCTCAGGGCACCATCGGCATCACCGCCCCCTCCGTGGAGATCGCCGGGCAGGTGTCGGCCCTGGCCGGAAACATCGACCTCGAGGCGACATCCATGGACAGCGGCATGGCCCTGACCATTCAATCCGGTGCACGGGTGTCGGCGGCCGCATACAACTTGGCGACCAAACAAACCACAAAAACCATTTTGGACACGGTATACGAGGCCCTGGACGGCGGGAGCATCACCCTCACCGCCGCCGCGGATCTGATCGTGGCGGAAAATGCCGTGCTGGACGTCTCCGCTTCCCGGCCGGTGGACTACCTCCTGTTGGATGATGACGGCACCTACCAATCCAAAACCGTTGCCGGCGCGCCGGGAACTATCGATATCGCCTACGAGAATGATTTTCAGCTGCAAGGCGAACTGCGAGGGCAGGCGATCCTGGAAAGCATGCACGGCGGCACCCTGAGTGTCAGGAAGACCGCCATCGGTACAGCCTATGAAGTGTCATCCACGGCGCTCGAGGCTTACATTCAGGCCGGCTTCGACGACATCACCCTGGCCAGCAACAACGAACTGGTTTTCATAACCGCCCTGGACGCCAACCTGGAAAGAAAGTTCACGCTCGACGCCCCGGTGATTTCAACCAGTAATCAAACCATCGCTGTAGATGCCCCCTGGATTGTACTGACCAACACCTACCTGTCTGGTGATTCCGATGACGACTCAGCGATCGCGGTTGGCGGCGTAATGCATCTGTCCGCCGGCTGGATCGACATTGCCGGCGACATCATCCTTTCCGGCTTCGATACTGTCAGCCTCAATGCCACCCATGACCTGCGGCTGGAGGATATTCAATACGACTTAGGGAATACCTATGTCTGGTCGGGCCGCCTTGACACCGAGGAGGCGACCCTGATCATCGATGCCGACCGGGTCTACCCCACCACGGGGACGGCTTTTTCCATTGTTACTTCCGGCAACATCACCACTCGGGCGACAACTGCCAACCCATCGACCAACCCGGTTTATTCCGCGTACGGCAGCCTCACCCTGGAAGCCGCCAACATCCAGCATGCCGGGCGCTGGTACGCCCCCATGGGCCAGATTGAGATGACCGCCACAGCGGAAGGCGGGCGCATTTACCTGGACGATGACAGCTTGCTCTCCGTTGCCGGCGAGACCACGGTCAACTACGGCTATTTTGACGATGAGGGCATCGTCTGGCAAACGAAGGACAAAACATCCCCAAAGGACGCATCAAAGGAGATCGAGGATGCGCCGGGGGTTGCCGTGACCCTGGTGGCCGACGAAGTGATCATGCGGGACGGGGCGACCGTGGACATCTCTGGTGGCGGAGAGGTTTTCGGATACCAGTGGATTGCCAGCGTCGACGGATCCACTGACCCGTTGGATGGTGTTTACGTGATCGTTCCCGGCTATTCGGCGTCTTTGCCTGGTGAGGCGGTCTATTTGGCTGGCAACGACCTGATTGCGGAGGGGGTGTACACCATTCTGGACGAATCCTACGCCTTTGCCGAGGGGGCCATGGTTATCGAGGACCTTGGGGCGGTAACCACCGCAAACGGCAGCACCTCCCTGACCGCTGACGGCTATGGGGTGAGCAAGGGCTACACAGTCGTCGCGGGCACGGATTTCTCCGCATCCCAGCAGCATTTGTACAGCGTGCGCAGCGCTGAAGATGTCCTGGCCGAGGGTAGTTACAGTGTGGAAAGCATTACTGCCGGTGACGCTGGAACCTTTTCGGTTACCGCCGGTACGATCCTGCTCAACGGCACCTATGCGGCGGCACCCCTGGCCGAGGAATACAGCGGAGGAACGCTGGCCCTGAGCAGCCAGACCATTACCGCCAGTACCACCGGTGCCGAACTGCCGGACGGGTTCACCTATACCAGTTTGCTGCCGGACGACCTTGCAAATCAGCTAATCATCAACGCCAGCGCCATCAGCGACGGCGGTTTCGGCAGTGTGCAACTCGGTGATGCCAGCCTCACCGAGACGGTGAGCTTCGAGGCTGGCTCGACCCTGGGAGCGGAGAATATCACCATTACCGCTACCGAAAGTATCACCGTCGGAGCCAACAGCCTGCTCAGCGCCTCGGGAGAGGCGGGAGGCATCCTCACCCTGGATTCACCCGAGGGAAGCTGACGGTGGACGAATCGGCCACCCTGCACGCCACCAACGAAATTGCGATTGACACCCGCATCCTCGATCTGGACGGCGATATCGTCGTGGACCACAGTGCGCTGACATTGGCCAGCGATGCCATCGTGATTGTCGAAAATGCCGCTGAGCAGGATGCCATGGACGGCCTCGTCATCGACGGAACCCTCTGGAACAAGATTTGGACGATCGGGACCATAAGTCTCGCGAGCCGATCGGACATCACCTTCATGGGCGATGTGGCTCTGCAGGCCGCCGGGACCTGGTGATGGACAGCGATAGCATCGTGCTGGACGGTGGCCGTGTTGCCGTTGCGGCTTCCCAGGTCATCCTGCAAAACACCAGCCTTGCGAACGAGGTTTTCACGGCTGCCGAGACGTCCGCAAACGCAACGGGGGCGATCGCCTTTTCCGCCACCGACATGGCCATCACGTTTGGCCAGATGGCCGATACAAACGCCGATGGCGATGCCACCAACGACCTGGCGGTGGTGGGTGCCGCAGAGCTGGCCATCTCGGTTACCAACAGTCTGGTTGTTTCCGGAGAGGGCGTTCTGACCACCGACGGCGACCTGAACATTGAGTCGGCCGCCCTGGTAACCGCCCTGATCGAGACGACCGGGGAGGAAGCGGACGATCTCTCCACGGTTACCGTGGCTGATGCGGCCTTTGTGGCCGAAAATGGAACCATCACCACCCGATTCAACGGCAGCACGGCAGAAACCGGTAGTGGCTACGGCGGCGCCATCACCCTGCAAGCGGCGAGCGTCAATCACGGCGGCCGGATCATCAGCCTCGGGAACGATTCGTCTGACGTCCACCGGAACGGCGGCGGATGACGGTATCTATTTGCGGACCGGCGCCAGCCTGGATGTTTCCGGAACCGATAATGCAACCGGTGGCAGCATCTTTTTGGAGGCAGTTACGGGGGGAGTCGACATCGTTAACGGGGCGGTCGTGGATGTATCCGCGGGGGCCCAGGGGGATGCGGGATCCATTACCATCGTCGCGCCTGACAGCGAGGTCCGGGTGGCCGGCAACCTATACGGGCAGGCCAACGGCGGCACGGGAGGACGTTTCACCCTGGATACCCTTTTGATCGACGATCTCTCAGGTATTGCCAACATGTTGGCCGCAGGCGGGTTCGACGAGCAGATCGACCTGCTGGTCAGCCGGGGTGGCCTTTACCTGGCTGGCGATGACACATTGACCGCCCATGCGGTATCGCTGACTGCCGACAGTGGAACCGTGGAAATTGCCGGTACCATCAAGGCCTCGAGTGCTGACGGTGGTTCGGTAGAGGTCAATGCCGACACCATTCTCTTGTCCGGCGAGATCGATGCCTCGGCCGAAAGCGAAGGCCAGGGGGGCAGTGTGACGCTCAACGCCGTGGGCGATGCCGCCGAGGCCTTGACCCTGTCCGACGCCCGGATCGACGTTTCCGGCGGTGGTGGCGAAGATGGCGGCAGCGTCTATTTCAGAGCCAAGCAGAACGAAGATCGGACCGATGTGAACATGCGCCTTGAAGGCACCATCACCGGCGCGGCAAGCGTTTCGGTCGAAGGGGTCAGCCTTTACGAGGATGTCGACACGCTTTTGAGCGACGGCGCTTCCGAAGCGGGTGAGGTTGATATGCAAACCCTTTTGGCCGATTCCCAGGCCTGGGTGGACAACCTGGCGTTCACCCACCAATTGACAGGGGTCGGCGATGACGACCTGCAGGTTCTCGCGGGCGTTGAAATCCGGTCCAAGGATGACCTGCGGGTGGCCGAGGAGATCGACTTTAGCGATTATGGGGGATACTCGGCCGTCGGAGTGTTGACCCTTCGCAGCGCTGGCGACTTGACCGTTAACGAAAACATCATCGATGCGCGCACCAATGCTTTGACCCTGCGGGCGAGCACCACCCAGCGTTCCTGGGGGATCAACCTGGTTGCCGGTGCAGACCTTGACAGCACTGATTTCATGGCGGTCAACCCCTCTGCCGTGGCAGGCCAGTTGACGATCGAAGATGATGTGCGGGTCTATACGGAAAGCGGTGCCATCCGCTTCGCTTCGGCCGGCGATACGGTGGTGGGCAGTGCTGCCGGGAGGCAGGACCCCATGACCACTGCGAACATGGGCTACAACATCGGCTCGTTCTCCGGAGTGGTTGAGGGGTATACCGGCGGGGATCTGTTTTTCCAGGCCGATGACAGTACATACGGCAGTGGTATCCAGACGGCAACCAGCGATATCCATTTGACGGTTTCCCGAGATCTTGTCCTGACCAACGGGAACTACAGCGGTGCCATCCGTACCGTTGGCCAAGCACCAGAGCCGGATGCCTCGGCGACAACCGCTGAGCTTAGACTTCTCTCAAATGAATACTGGTCATACACCAACGGTGGCAGCATCATTCTGGAGGTGGGCGAAGACATCCGCGGGAAGACGTTGAAAAAGGATGCCTGGGATGCATCATCGTACAACGGGCTATACTATCATGCAGCGTATAGACATGGCGGTAGTAAAGGCATCGTTGCCATGGCCGGCGGGGATGTGACCATCCAGGCTGACGGCGATGTGACCAGCGCTGTCGGTCTCTTTGGCGAAGGCGACCTGACGCTGGCCGCTGGTGGAAATCTCAATGGCCGGTTTCTGATCAGCGAGGGGCAGGCCCGGCTGAGCACGCTGGAAAATTTTGGTACGTTGGAAAACTTCGACGACCAACCCATCGAAGCCTTCGATGCCCAAATCGAGCTGGTGGCCCAAGGCAGCATCGCGTTGGGCACGGTGCTGAATCCGACGATCGCCAACTTTGACTACTCCTCACTCAATAGTTGGGATTTGAGATACACCGAGGCGTCCTCGGTCACCTTGACGTCAGTCACGGGCAGCGTCCTTTTGACGGGGGATACGCGGTTTTACGATAAATTGGCGGATCAAAATAGCAGGATTCGCATCTTGCCGGCCAATTTGACCATCGATGCGGCCGGCGACATTATCCTGGGAAAGTCCTTTTACCTGGCCCCCAGTGCAACCGGGAGTCTGAATCTATCGGCCGGTGGAGACATCCGAAGCGCAACCAGCGAATCGAGTTTCCAGGCGCGTTACATCCTGGCCATGTCCGATGTGGCCCCCTCCCTGATCTACGGAGTTGCCGAGAATGGCAAATCGGTTTATCAGCTCATCATCGACGGCTATGCCCATGACGACGAACTGCTACATCAAGACGACCCCGATCCGGCTGTTATTACCGCCGGCGGGGATGTCCGTGATCTGCTGTTTTACATTCCCAAGGCATCGACCTTGATCGCCGGTGGGGATATCGCCAATATTTATTATCACGCCCAGAACATCAATCTGGACGATACCACCGTGATCGCCGCCGGCCACGATATTTATTTTACGACCGGCCTCGTCACGGTAAACAATTCGGGCATTGAAATCGGGGGGGGCGGCGATATCGTCATCTCAGCCGGCAACACCATCGACCTGGGATCCTCCGAAGGCATCCGGGCGGTGGGTGGTATTTGGAACCCGGCATTGCCAACGCCGGACGAAGCGGCCGGTGATCCTCCCGCGACCCTAACCATTTATGCTGGCCTGGACCTGGATTTGACCAACCTCTCCGCTCGATTGGCGGATACAGCAACCCTTTTCGATGATATCCGGGAGCT
This sequence comes from Desulfosarcina cetonica JCM 12296, assembly GCF_001311845.1. GTDB lineage: Bacteria > Desulfobacterota > Desulfobacteria > Desulfobacterales > Desulfosarcinaceae > Desulfosarcina > Desulfosarcina cetonica. The sequence goes on from NZ_BBCC01000003.1 coordinate 49,153, forward strand.
GGGCCAGGCGTACAGCGAGGCCTTGGCAAAAGGGAATACCGAGGGCGCCCAGGAGATCCTCGAGGATATCAACGAGAATGTGATCAATCCCTATTTCGATGGTGTCGAGATTGGCGAAGGCGACATCAACATGGTCAATTCAGAAATCTTCACCAGCGGAAATGCGGGACACATATACATGGTGGCCACTGGCGAGATGAACGTGGGCAAGTCGACCTTCTCTGCATCCAGCGAAGAGAATACCGGTATCTACACCACCTCCGGCGGGTCCATCAACATCTACGTCAACGGGGACCTGAACGTCAACGAGTCGCGGGTGATGACTTTTCTAGGTGGCGATAATGGTATGGGAGACATTACGGTGTGGTCCCAAGAAGGGGATATCAACGCCGGCAAAGGCTCGAAAACGGCGATCACCGCTTCTGCACCGACAATCGACTATGATGAGAACGGCGACCCCTACGTCGTATGGTCACCGCCCTCGGTGGGCAGCGGCATTCGCGCCCTGACCTATGATCCGGACGGCCCTGAAGGAAACATCGAACAGCCCGATGCCGGCGATATTTATCTTTTTGCGCCGACAGGCCAAATCGATGCCGGCGAAGCCGGTATTGCCGGAAGCAATATCATCCTGGCGGCGATAGAGGTTGTCAACGTCCAAAACATCGAGGTGGGCGGAGCCGCCGTGGGGGTGCCCGACACCTCCCTGGCCGCTACCAGCCTGGGTGCCCTTGCCGGATCAGGGGCGGTGTCAGAGACCAGCAAGGTCGCCGAAGAACAAGCCGGCCTATCCAGTGCCCAGGAGCGCTTTTCCAAATATGTGGATGACCTCTCTGAGAATCTGGTGCCCAAGTGGCTGGCTGTGGAAGTAATCGGTTTTGGGGGGACGGAAGCATCCGGCGCATCCGATAATAACGCTGACACGCAATGATTGCTTTGTTTTGTCTATCAGCACTATCCTGGAGGCTCGTGTGAGAAGAACGACGACGGTGTTTTGGGTCTGGCTAATATCGATGCTCCTTGGTCTATTAATTTTGCCAGGCCTTTGCTCGGCCGAAGACGGATGGTGGAACGAGGGTTGGCAATACCGGCGCAAGATCAGTTTCGACACGACTTCCACGGCGGCGGACGTCAAGGAAAATATAACGACCTAACGGTGTTGATCCGCCTGCATTCGGGGAATTTTGCCTTCACCAGCGCCCGTGACGACGGCGGCGATATCCGCTTCGTGGATGCCGACGATGTCACCCTGCTCAAGCACCATATCGAGAAGATCGATGTTCTCGACGAGATTGCCCTGATCTGGGTGAAGGTGCCAAGAATCGGCGGTGCCACGGATCAGGGCTTTATCTGGATGTATTACGGCAACGAAGAGGCTGTCGGCGGCCAGGATCCGGGGGGTAGCTTCGCGGCCGATCAGGTGGTCGCCTACCATCTGGGGGAGATGGAAGGCCCCCCCAAGGATGCCACCGTCAATAACAACCACGCCGTTGTTTTTACCGGCGGTCAGGGACTGCCGGGGGTGATCGGCAACGGAATCACCCTCAATGGCGCCGGAGACCACATCGAAACGGCCAGCTCGCCCAGCCTTTCGTTTTCCGCCGGATTCAGCTTCAGCGCCTGGGTACGGATCAACCAGGGTCAGACCGATGCCTGGCTGTTTGCCCGTCAGGACGACAAAGCCGCCCTTAGGGTCGGCATCGATGGAACCCGGGTGTATGCCACCGTGACCAACGCCGACGAAAGCGAGTCGGCGACCACGGACACCAGCAGTGATTTGCCCACCGGGTCGTGGCACTTGGTTACGGTGACTGGCGCTTCCGGCGGCAATCTCACCATATTTATCGATGGCATGCAGATGACCTGGATCGCGTTGCCCACGACATTGCCACTGCCCGAGGGTGATCTGATGATCGGCGATGCCGACGCCGGCGGCCACGGTGTCTTCGGTGATCTGGACGAAGTCGGAATCTACACCCGTCCCCTTTCCGCCGACCGGATTCGGGCGATCTTCGCCAATCAGGGCCCCGAAGGAAAAATGATCGCCTATGGAATCGAAGAGATGGGCGGCGGCGGGGGCATGCCGGCCTTTTACCTGGGCACGATCTTGAGGAATGTCACCTTGGACGGTTTGATCGTCATTGGGCTGTTGATGGTGCTCTCCATCGTTAGCTGGATGGTGTTTATCGGCAAGGCCGGTTTTCTGCTCAGGGCCGATCGTGAGAATCGCCAATTCATGACGGCCTTTCAAGCGTGTGACAACCCGGTGGTCACCTCCGTTGAAACGGATCGTTTTGCCAATTTAGGCCTCTGCCGTCTGTATCGCGCCGGATATGCGGTTATTCGAAACGGCATGCTTGGCGATGCTGACGGGGCGACATTGCCCATGGCATCCCCGCAAATGCTAAAGGCCATGAAGAACGAGCTGGAGAAAAACTACATCGATGAAACCAAGCGGCTCAACAGCAATTTGACCGTGCTGACCCTGGCCATCTCGGGAGGACCGTTTCTGGGGCTTCTCGGTACCGTATGGGGCGTGATGAATACTTTCGCCGCCATGGCCGAAGCCGGCGAAGCCAATATCATGGCCATCGCCCCGGGTGTCGCCTCGGCCCTGTCGACCACCGTCGTCGGCTTGATCGTGGCCATCCCGGCCCTGTTCGCCTACAACTTTCTGACGACCCGGATCAAGGATATCACGGTGGATCTGGCCGTATTTATAGACGATTTTTCCATGAAGGCCGAAAACCAAGCGGGAGAAACGGCATGAGACGGGATCTGTTTGACCTGAAAGGCTATGACGAGATCAATGTCACGCCCTTGCTGGATCTTGCCTGGACGCTGCTGGTAGTGTTCATTATTGCCGTCACGGCCTCGGTTCAGGGGATCAAGGTTAACCTTCCCAAGGCCAGCAACACGCCCAGCTTGGTCAAACCCAAAACCAAGGCCATTACCATTGACGCCAGCGGCCAATACTACCTAGATGCCTATCCCGTCACCCTTGCCGAGATGGAGACCCGATTGCGTCAGTACAAGGCCGTGGAAGCGGATTTCCCTGTTGTCATCAAGGGAGATGCCAAAATTATTATGAGAAAGTCGTGGATGTGCTGGATCTGATGCAGCGGCTGGAAATCACCCAAATGGGACTGGTTACCCAAAAACTGGTGAAGTAGGCGGGGAAAGTGAGCAATACAGGGTCAGTCGGGCATGCTTCTGACAGTGGTTGTGATTCGCCTATTCTGATGCTTCAGGGTCGTCTGTCCTGCTATTCAGGCGCACCCTTGTCAACTTTATCATACGCTTTCCGGCATTCTCCAGTCTGCCTTTTCTGCCTTGGGTGCCGCTTAACCGGATCTATATCTGCATGATTGACGAAATGGTTCAGGCGATTTTTGCCTTGACTTCACACCCTCTGGTGGTTCGGGTAAAAACGTCTAATCCGCTCGTCTCTATCATCGCCCGCTTCCACAACTCGAAGTATGGATAATCAGATGATATACTCCTATATTTTTTTTCTCTAATATTTTCCAAACAAACTTACCCTACAAATTCCAGCTCTACATGAGACCAACGATTTTTTCCGATCTTCTTTTATTTTACGGATTGAAAATGGAAACGCAAGACAAACAGGCAAACATCCTTCTTATCAGGGGAGTTCTCGTGATAGCGTTAGCCCTGATGGTCACCGGAACAGTGTATGGGGTCAAATATCTGTTAAGGGATGATGGCCGCCACCGCCAGCGACGAATCCAGATGGTAACCGTGGTCAAACCGCCGCCTCCGCCAAAGATGAAAGAGAAACCGCCCGAACCGGAGGTTAAGAAGCAGGAAGAGATCCTCGAAACTGAACCCGAAGACCAACCTCCGGAGGCGTCGGAAGATCAACCCCCCGACGATACCCCTCCTGGAGAAGATCTGGGATTGGATGCCGAAGGATCTGCTGGAACGGACGGTTTTGGTTTGCGGGCCAACAAAGGCGGAAGGGCATTGATCGGCGGGGGCGGTAATTCCGTTACGCTGATGCACCGTTACGCTTGGTATACCCGCATTATTCAAGACGAACTGCGCAAACAGATGAATCGTCATATGGAAGAAAATGGCGGAATTCCGGATGGCAACCTGAAGGCGCTGATTCAGATAGAAATTGATAATTTCGGTAAAATTGTCGACTACCAGCTCGCCAAGTCGTCAGGTGACCGAAAGATGGATGATGCCGTGATCAATGCTCTTAAACTGGCCTCCATCAGCGAGCCCCCGCCTCGTGGAATGCCCCGTATCATAAAACTTAAAATTTCAGCAAAAGGATAGTGTCGTTTTATTTCGTCCTGCCATTTTACACGGCAACCGTGGGGATAACCCATCGTTGCAACCATTCCCAAGAACCTAATGGACGGTGAAGTAGGAGCGTATCTATGCCCAGACGATTTATACGACTTGTATTGATTGTGAGTGTTACATTATTTTGTTTTGTTGGCATTCTTCCGGCCCAGGAGCGTCATCCTGCGAGTTTGTCCGACGACCAAACTCGGGCTATTCTCGAGCTGTTAAAAGAGAAAGGCATCATTACCGAAGAAGAAGCAACCGCTTTTATGCAGCGAATTCGTGGGCCGCAGATTCCTGCCGGGGGGCAGCCAAAATTGACCGGGACTGAAAAAACGCCGAAACCCGAACCGGCAACCCAGCAAGACGTTGCAGCCTTGCAGGAAAAGTTCGAGCGGACAAGCGGCGCCACGATGCTCGACCACCGTTTGTTAACCCGCCGTATCGACGACATGGAAGCCGGTGTTCTCGATCAGCTGGTGGACAAATCCATCAAGTCCGAGTGGGCCCAGCGAATTACGATCAGCGGCGATGTCAGGCTGCGCTACCAACAGGACGCTTTCGTGGACGGCAATGCAATTTTCGTCAACCCGGATGATACCAGCCGTGTGATGAATACTACCGAGGACCGACATCGTTTCAGATATCGGGCTCGCCTGGGTTTGAAAGCCAGACTCGTCGATTATCGGGAGATCAACGTCGGTCAAGTAGAAACAGGATTTCGATTCACCACTGGCAACGAGGAGGATCCGGTTTCTACAAACGACACCATGGGGGACTATTTCAACCGGGACAGTCTTGTCTTTGACCGTGCCTACCTCAAGTGGAAGTGGCATCCTATCAATCCGTGGTTTGATCGCATGCCACAGATCAGTATTGTCGGCGGACGGTTTGCGAACCCCTGGTTTTCCACGGATCTGGTGTGGGACGGGGATCTGAACTTCGAAGGGTTGGCCGTCAGTTACGAAACCGATACTGAGCAGATGCGACCAATGAACTTGTTTTTCACGGCGGGCGTTTTCCCCTTGCAGGAAGAGGAATTCTCAAACCGCGACAAATGGTTGTGGGGAGCACAGGTTGGTCTCCAGTACCAGCCGAGCTACAATATGGCGTTTGCCCTATCCGCCGCCTATTACGACTATCAGAATGTCGAAGGGATTCAAAATACATTAGCATACCCCAATGAGAATAATTTCACGGCGCCTTTATATCAGCAGAAAGGCAATACGCTGATGGATATCGACCCGGAGGATACCATTCAGACCGCCTTGGCGACGGATTACAACATATTGGATATTCTCCTAAAAACCGATATCGGGATTTTTCATCCGATTCACATCATCTTGGACGCCCAATACGTCAAAAATTTTGGCTTTGATGCTGATCGCGTGGCGGAGGTCACCGGAGACGACAGCCCGGTCGAAGACACCGATGGCTATATGTTTGGTGCCATGGTCGGCTATCCGAAAATTAGTAATTTTGGTGAGTGGAATGTTGGGCTGAAGTACAAATACCTTGGGGCGGATGCGGTATTGGATGCATTCACGGATTCCGATTTTCACCTGGGGGGGACCAATGCCAAAGGATGGATTCTCAATTGTGAATACGGTCTGTATCGTAATCTTTGGTTGACCGCCCGCTGGCTTTCGTCAGACGAAATTAAAGGGCCGCAATTCGGCGTCGATACGCTGCAGGTGGACTTCAACGCCAGGTTCTAAACGGCAAGGGATCGGGTTTCGCCTTGATTTTTACACGCAAGCACGACGAGTAAAAGGGTAGAACATTGGTTAGGAAGCGCACGGTTTGGATCATTGTCATTATCATGGCCGCGTTGTGCAGTTTTCTGGGATATCGCCTGCATACCCTCTCCGAAGCCCATGCGGCGTTGATCAAGGAGATGGACGCCACAAACCGGCGTGCCGACTTGCTGCAGCGCAAATATGTCGAGCAGAAAGCCCAGGCGGCGGCCATGCAGCGGGCAAAACTGGCCGCCGAGGGGCTCACGCGTCAGGCTGAGCAAAAAATCCATGAACTCTCCGCGCAATTGAAACAGCAGACGACGGAGATGGCGACCATCGAAAAGAAAGTCGGTGCCAAGGTCATTGCCTTGGAAACACGGATAAAAGAGAAAGATGACGCCATCGAAAAATGGCGGGAGAAACTCGATTCGCTCACCGAATCCTACCGGCAAGCCCAGAAAACCGTCAAACAGCGCGATGGAAAAATAGCGGAGATGGAGGAGAATCTCCGGCAGTTGCAGTCGGACTTGCAGTTTGCCAGCCGTACCCGGGATCGTTACCACAACGAAAACCAAAAAATGGCCGATACCGCCAAGTCCATCCTGGCCCGGTATGATGAAAAAGGAATTTTTGCGACGTCCATTCTCAAGGTGGAGCCCTTTACCCAGATCAAGAAGGTCGAATTGGAAAAGCTGATCCAGGCTTATCTTGATAAGATCGATGACCAGACGATCCGGGATGAGGAATAATGGATAAACAGCCCTTGCCCCAGTATCTTTTTGTAAGCAACGGGCGTGTCACGAATCGTTGGCTTGAAACACCGCCCACTTCACAGACACTGACCGATATGATGGAGAAGGGATAGCACGATGAACATATCCAGTTACCGTAACGCCATCTTTCGAGGAAAAATGATATCAACGCGTGCAGCCATTTTGATCATTGTTTTTTTGTTTTCCGCTGCCTGCACCACCGTGGCCGCCGACGGCCCGGGGCGGTCGGCCCGCAAGGCCCTGAAAAAGGGGATTGAGGCCTATGAAAAAGCGGATTACACAACCGCCAGGAAAAAACTGACCGAAGCGATTGCTGGGTATCCGAACTATGCGGATGCCTACTTCAACCTCGGCCAGGTGAATCTTAAAGAGAAAAACATCAAAAAAGCCCTGGATGATTTCGTCAAGGCCACGAGCCTCGACCCCGACCATACCGATGCCCAACTGGCCCTGAGCCGCATTTACATGCTTGCGCGCAAGCCCGATGCGGCATTGCAGCGGGTCGAAACGATTCTGAAACGCCAGCCCGACAACCTGGCGGCAACCCTGGTCAAGGCTCGGCCCTGCTATCAAAGGACCAGACGGATGCGGCGATTCAGTTGCTTGACCCGATCTATGTGAAAGGAGAGCGCGACGTAAACCTGATCCTGCTGCTCTCCGGGGCCTATTTTAAAAAGGGGGACGCGATCAAGGGCCGGGTCATCCTGGAGTTCGGCATCAAGAAGAATCCCAAGGCAGCCGTCCTGCACCTGCAAATGGCAAACCTTCTCCTGCGTGGCGGAGACGTGAAAGGCGCTCAGGCTTCCATGGAAACGGTCACCCGCCTGGCCCCGGAAAATGCCGACCATGCCATTGCCCTGGCACAACTCTACGGGCAAACCAAGGATGATGCCAAAGCCGATCGGCTCCTGAGCCAGACTGTCGAGAAAAACACGAACAATCCGGCCGTCAGAATCGCCGTGGCCAACTTCTATCTTGAACAAAAGCAGATCGATCGGGCAACGGATCTTCTGATGAAGGGGATCGCCGCCGGCGATCCGGGGGCAACCTTGCGGTTGGCGCTGGGGGAGCTGTACCTTAAAACAGGAAAGACCCAGGCCGCCATCGACCTGTTGAAAAAGGACCTTGATGGGAAGTCAAAAGCCAATGAAAAGGAGCGTAACGATCTGCGCAACGCGTTGGCCAAAATCTACCTGGCGATCAAGGATCCGGTAAGCGCCCAAACCTACCTCGACGCAATTCTGGCCAAGGACCCTGACAACCTGCAGGCCCTGGCCTCTCGTGGGGTGGTGTTCAAAACCCGTGGCAGGATCGATGACGCGATCGCCGATTTCAACGCCGTTCTGGCGCGTCAGCCCGATTTTTGGATGGGTATGTCCAACTGGCCGATTGCTACGTTCTTCTCGGCCAACTGTCAAATGCCAAGGCGGCGCTGGACAAGGGACTCAACATCGCGCCCGACAACCCGAGTCTGCGCATGACCGCCTACCGGGTCTGCCTGAAGGACCAGGATGACATCCAGGCCGAGGCGCACCTTCGCCATCTGGTCGATAAATACCCGAATGCCGTCGATGTGCAGGCGGAACTGGGCGATTTCTACCTATCAAGGAAAAAAGAGAATAAAGCCGAAGCGGCCTACAACGAAATCATCCGCAAGGCACCGCGGACCCCCCTGGGTTATGTCAAGCTGGCGCGGCTCTATACCTATCAGAAAAAGACGGATCTCGCCATCGACCAGTTGCGTGGCGGTTATCGTCAAAGCGATCAGAACTCCCTTCTGGCCGCCGAACTGACCGGCGCCTTGCTCGCAGCCGAGCGGTATGACGATGTCCTGGCTCTGGGCAACGCACGGTTGAAGGCCCATCCCGACGAAGCCCTGGCCCATGACCTCAAGGGAAAGGCCTTCGCCAAAATGAAGAAGTATAAGGAGGCGCAACAGGCTTTCGAAAAGGCCGCGGCGCTGGATCCCCAATGGCCCCAGGCGAGCAACGACTTGGCGGCTCTTTTCCTCCTGCAAGGCATGAAGGATGCCGCCATCCGGCATCTCGAGACGGCATTGACCCGAAACCCCAAGAACGCGGTCGCCTACCTCACCCTGGGAAGCCTATATGAAAACAAGGACGCCTTTGAGAAAGCCATTGCCGTTTATGAAAAAGGTGTCGGTCAGGTGCCGGGTTTCTGGACCGCGGCCAATCGGCTGGCGTTCTTGATGGCCGATCGGAACGATTCAAAAGAGGCCCTTGAAAAGGCCCTCAAGATCGCTTCGGCCGCCTATCGCATGAAACCCGGCCAAGGGGCGATCGTCGATACCCTGGGTTGGATCTACTTCAAGCAGGGCGACACGAAACAGGCCCTGGAAATTTATGAGAAGTTGATTGCCGCTGCTCCCGAAGATCCGTTGATTAACTACCATATGGGCGTGGTGTTGGAAAAAAACGGCGATATCGAATCGGCCAGAAAACGGCTGAAGACCGCCACCCGTGGCGATACCGCGTTCATGGGGCGCGAGCGCGCCGAAGCCATGCTCAAGAAGCTCGGATCCAAAAGCTGATGCACTGGTAAAAAGTCGCATTTCCGACGGATTCGTAACAAGCCCGAGATCAAGACTTGCGAATCCTGAAAATAAAAGGCTAAGAACACAAAACGGCAATTGGGAACAAGGCCCAATTGCCGTTTTGTTGGATGCAATCTCGCGGACGCGGGATGTTATCGTGTTTAAGACAATGTTTTTGGCAAGGCCAGAGGAGGAAGCCGTATAAACCATACTGCGACGACCGATAACGCGGCCCAAAAACATTGTCTTGAATACTATCGTTGCGCCCGACCATCATGTGTTGCCCGTCAATGACCGTACCGATGTGCCGTGGCCCGGTCAAATCGGTTGAGAACGAATCCGGCCATTTTTTCCTGGGGAAGCATTTCGAGTGCCTTGGTGAGATCCTGCCGGAGGGTAATCCCGACCCCGACGACGATGATGATGCAATCCACCAGGGGGGCGAATGCCAGTGCGTCCGCCCCCCCCATGACCGGCGGCACATCGAAGATGACATAACGGTCCGCATAGCGGCTTTTTAGTTCCGCCACCAGTGTCTGCATCCGCGGGGAACCCATCAGTTCGGCACTCTCCTCAACCGGCTGGCCGCCGGAAATAACGGTGAATTTTTCGATTCCCGGCCACGTGATGATATCGTTCATGGGTGCCCGTTCTTCCAGGTAGTCCCGCAAACCCGATGAACTGGGGTAGCCCAGGTAGCGGTGAATCGATTGCCGGCGCAAATCCGCATCCACCAGGAGCACGGTTTGGTTGTATTCCCGTGCGAAGGTGGCGGCCAGGTTGATGGCCGTGACCGTCTTACCTTCACCCGGGGCGACGCTGGTGACCATGATCGTATTCCAGGTTTTCTCCTTGCCGATTTGCCGCAGTTGCGTTCGGAGGACCTTGTAATAGTCCACTTCGGTAAAATCGGCGGACAGGGCCACGCAATGGTTGCGGACCGCGGTATCAAGGTCGATGGAAACGGTTTTCGATTCGGAGTACACGGGGGCGTGCCAATCCGATCCGGAGCGGGCCGCCGGAAATGACGGGGACGCCGCAGGGGAAGAGGAACCTCCACGCCCGCCATGGCTCTCCCGTTCCTGTTTGGTCTTGTTCAGCGCTTTTTTCAGGTTCATTGACGAATCCTTTACATCGGCGGAAGACGCCGCATTAATTTGGCCCAGAAAACGTCCAGATCCATGACCAGGAAATGAAATGCCAGGATGCCGACACCGCATGCCAAAACACTCATCAGCCCCCACATCATGCGCTTGCGGCGCAGGTTGCGGCGGTCCAGCGGCGTCATGATGGTGGGGATGCTCACCAGAAGGGGCAGGTGGGAAATCCTGGCGATATCCTGGGGGGCGCGAACGGCTTGATCGGAGAACTCCCGTATGGCGGCAAACCCGACGCCAGCCCCGATTCCTAGCACCACACCGATCAAGCCGATGGCCAGCCGATTGGGCTTGAAAGGCTTTTCCGGCCGCCGCGCAGGGTCGATCAAGGTGAAGCGTTCGCCCTTTTGTTCTTTCTCCAGCCCCAGGGCCACGTTGGCCTCCATGGCCTTTCTGAGAAGATCCTCGTACTTGGCCCGGGTATTGTTGCGGTCCACCAACAATGCATTGTAGGCCTGTTCGATCTTGGGCGTCGTCTCGATCCGCTGGCGATAGGTTTCCGTTTTTGCCGTCATGTCCGTTTTTTGCATCAGCATCGATTTAATTTCCGCACGGGTGCTGGAAAGCTGGGCCGCCAGGGTGATGTAGGCCGTATTATCGGGCTGCTCATGGCGGTTTTCGGGTCCGTTCTTCTTTGCCAGACGACTTTCCAGTTCGGCGATTTCAAGGCGCAATTTCTTCACGTCCGGATAGTCGTCGGTAAACTTGCTTTTCAGGTTGACCAACTCCATTTCCAGCACTTTCAGACGTTCTTTTTCCGGGTCTTCCATCTCCGGGATGCTGGACAACTGGGTCCGCAGGTACCCCTCTCGCTCCCTGAGCGAACGAATTTGCTCGTCCATGCGCTGGAGGTTGGTTTCCATGCTGTTGAGGGACTGCAGGTTGACTTGCAGCATTTCGGGCAGGGCGTTGACATGCTGGGCCTTGAAGACGGTGATCTTTTCCTCCAGCTCGGCTAACTGGGCACCGACCCGATCGGTTTCCTCCTTTAGAAATTCGGTGGTCTCGGTGGTTTGGCGCTGGCGTACCTCGAGGTTCTCGCTGAGGAAAAGTGAAACCAGCCTATCGGCCACCCGCTGGACCGTGGCGGCATCTTTGCCTTCATAGGAGAGGGTGAAGGCGATCGTGGCGGCGGTCGGCCGGCCGGTGCGCCGATCGATGGTGTCCACGCTGATCAGGTCCAGGTGGATGTCATCCCGCATCTTCTCGACAATTTCTTCCGTGGTCCAGCGATCCTTGTATTCGGGGTAAAGATTGAAACGATCGATGATCTCCACCAGACGGCCCGTGCTCATGATGCGTTGCTGGGTGGACTGGATACGTTGTTCGGCGTATCCGGTGACGGTGGTCATGACAAATTCAGCCGGAATATCCTGCTCCTCGATGAGGATCGTGGCGCTGGATTTGTATATGGAGGGCAGCAGCAGGGCCACCAGTCCGGCAACCAGAACGACGATGATTGCCGGGACGGCCAGGGCCCACTTGCGCCGTTTGAGGATGTCCACATAATCTCCGAGGACCAGGGGGTGCTCTTCCATGTGCGTTGTTTTGCCTTTCGTCTCAATCGATTTGAACGTTGGAAGCGTGGGACGTTTTCCGAATCGCCCTCACTCCAGCCAGTCATGCTCGGCGACCAGCTGGATATAAAGCTTGTTGCGGTAGGCGGTCGTTCCCGAACTGCGATTATCGTAGACGGTATAAACGTAATTCCCGTTAACGATCACATGCCGGTTCGGTTTCCAACTTATCCCCATCTGGAAATTCCAGGTCTGGGTGTCGATGTCGGCCTGGGTGGGATCATTCTGTTCACTCTTGTTGTGGTACCATTGAATCGCCGCGTTGCCGCGCAGTTTTTCCAAGAAGCGCATGCTGCCGGCGATTTTTACCGCAGTGCGGTTGGCCGTGCCATTTTTACCGCTCACCGGTGTCAGATCATGGGAGAGGAGCAGGCTGCCATCGCTGCGTTCTCCCTGATAAGACAACTCGAGGACGCCCACGAATCCCCAACTGTCATAGCGGTTGCGCTCGGGAGAAAACTCTTGGTACTGATCGCTGAAGAACAGGTTAAGGGGGGCAACGAAGCTTATCCACTGCCGGGTCGTCGACTCCGATTCCCATCGGGCATAACGCCCGCCCAGATCAACAGAAAAATCAAGTTTTTCCGACAGCGCCGTTTCGCTCCCCAGGGTAACCGAGTAATTGTCCATCGCTGACCGGTCTTCGACGCATATGTGCTGTCATACCATCCTCCGTGTTGGCTGAAATCGTATTCCCGGTCGAAGTCGTAGTGGCTGAAAACAGCATTCAAACGGCCCGTGGTTCGCGCGATCCATGCTTCCAGGCTTCGGTTCATGAAAAACGCTATGCTGTAGTCCTTGCGGTCCGATGTTTCCGGGTCGTCGAAATCTTCCCGGTTGACCGAGACCTGAATGCCGGCGGAAGTGATTTCGGAGAGCGTATAGCTTGCCATGACAGCCGTGTTGAACCGTTTGCGGCGGATGTTGCTAAGTACCATACCGGTGGTTTCGATATCCCGGTCCGGCCGGTTGTCATCGCTGGCATGCCCCGCGATGGACAACTGCCAGCGTTCCGCGGGGCGATAGTCCAGGTTGGCGTTGTACCATTGATCGACATCGTCATATTCGTCATGGTTCTGATAGCGGTAACACTCCGCCTTGCCGTCGACCCGTGCAGAGAGCCGTTCTTCCTTGTGCACCCATTCAAGCCTGGGCGCGACGGTATAGATGCTGTCCGATAAGGCGTGGTCGGCGTCGAGAAAGATATTATCGGTGTATTCGACCCTCGCGGCAACGGATGTATTGAACTGGTTGTCGGCGGCCGTTGCAATGGGGAGTGGGGCGTATGAAACGGCCAGGGTCGACAACAACCCAATGAGGACCCGAAAAAGGTGCCGGTGGATACCCCATGGTATTGAAAAGCGGGTGGCGCGCATATCGATCACTTCACCACGATCACGTCGCCCCGCTGCAGCAGGATGTTTGTGTCCAGCTGGTTTTCCTCCGTGACCGCCTTATAATCGAATGGAATCACCATGGCCTTTTCGGAGGTCTTCCTGAAAATGCGGATGTCCCGGTCGTCGGCAAAGATATTCAGCCCCCCGGCCATGGCCAGGGCCTGGAGAACGTCAATGTTGCGATTGAGCGGAAAATGGCCCGGACGGTTGACCTTTCCGATGACGTAGACCACCTGGCTGTTGACCTGCTGGACGATCACGCTGAGATCCGGTTCCGGGATATAGCGCGTGAATGCCGTTTCCATTTCGGTTCTGATTTGATCCACGGTTTTTCCGGCTGCCGTGAAGCGGCCGATCAGGGGAAATGAGAAGGTCCCGTCAGGAAGGATGACGACCTGACGCGTGAGTGCTGGATCTTTCCACACACTGATTTCCAGCACATCACCGGCGCGACGGTATAGTCCTCGGCGACGATGGTGGATGCCTGGACGAGGGGCGCCGTGAGGGGAGCGGGCTGAAGCGCCGGCTTGGAATGAACACACCCGCCGATGAGCAGCATCAGCGCACCGCCGATGATGGCCGGCACAAACGGCCTTTCCAGGATTGATATCGATCTTCCGCTATCTGTCATATAAGTCCTCGTTAACTTATTGATTTTGAACAGCGTCGTTTGCTTGTCCATCAGGTCCCCTGGATCGATTTCAGCAAGGCCTCCGCACGGGAACGCTCCGGATAATTTTCGTCGGCGGCAAGCGCCTGCTCAAGCTTTTCGCGTGCCTCGTCCAGCCGGTCGTTGTCGGCCAATACCTGCGCCAGATGATAATTGATCACGCCGGAGTCAGGAAATTTTTCGAGCGCCTCCTCCAGAACGGTCACGGCAATTTCGTCGTCGCCCCTCTTATGGTGAATCCAGCCGAGGGTGTCCTTTATCGTGGCTTCATCCGGTTTGATTTTCTCGGCCTGTCTCGCCAGTTCCAGTGCCCGGTCGAGATCCGCATCGGTACCCGTGGTATCGGCCAGGAGAAACGCCAGGTTGTTGGCGGCGGCCCAGCTCCGGGGGTCGGTTTCCAGGGTTTTTTCATATACCGCCCTGGCCTTATCCAATTGCCCGTCTTTCTGGTACAGCAGGGCCAGTGTCATGACGGCCCCTGAATTCTTATTATTTTTCTGGATGGCGTTTTCGAGATTGGCGATGGCCTGTTGGGTTTTGCCCTGAGAAAGATAAAGCTTCGCCAGGTTTTCATGGGGAACGTTCCATTGGGGCGCGCGCGCGATGGCCGCTTTCAGCGCGTCCTCGGCCAAATCGGGATTTTTTCGACGATGTGCACCTGGGCCAGCAGGTTGTAGGTGAAGGCGTTGTCCGGATAGGCAGCGATTTTTTCTTCACAGTATTTTTTCGCCACATCGGCTTTATCGACCAGAAGGTAAGCCTTCACCAGGCCCGCAAGCAATGGCATGGAATCGGAATTTTTCGCAAAACCTTTTTCGAGAATCTCCACCGCCCCATCGCGGTCGCCCTTCACCTCATGCAGGTGGGCCAGTTTCAGATAGCCGGCGGGGACTTCGGGGCGAGCGTCGACCATTCGCTCATACTGGATCTTGGCCTCATCGTAAGCCTCCTGGGCCAGTTTGAAATCGCCTAAGTCGCCCATGGCGCGGATATCCGTGGGATCGATTTCGGCAATCTTGACCAGTTGTTCCGCTGCGGCCGACTTATCCTTGTTGGCCATGTACAAGCGGGCCAGGGCCCGGCGAATCTCCTTGGACGCAGGGTTCTGGCGCACCCCCTGGTTGAGGGTGTCGATGGCCAGGGCCATCTCCTTGTTCATCAGGTGCGCCTGGCCGAGCAGCAGATGGCCCCTGACGTTGTCCGGCGCCTCGGCCACGACGGTGCGAAACGCCGTCACGGCTTCCGCAGGGCGCCCAGCCAGAAGATGCAACTGACCTTTGATGAAATTAGCCTCGATACTCTTGGCGTTCTCTTTGAGAACTGCATCGACAAGGGCTTCGGCCGCATCGGGTTCTCGCTGGAGCAGGTGGATCCGGGCCATCTTGGTTTTTACCGCCAAGATGCCCGGATCGGCCGGGTCGCTGCTCAAGGACAGGCTTTTGGTGAGAACGTCCATGGCTTTCCCCGGCTCTTTTTTCAACAGGAAGAGGTCGGTCAGTGCCTCCCTGAGCGCGAAGCTTTTGGGTGCGTCGGCGATGCCCTGCCGCAGCATCGTTTCGGCCTGGTCCGCATCCTTTTGCTTGAGGAGAAATTGGGCGGCGGTGATGATATTCTTCTCCCGGTTCGTCTCCAGCTTGGCCAGATCCTTTAATACGCCCAGCGCCTTTTCCGTGTTTTCGGCGTTCCAGTAAAAATTGGCCAGGGCCAGGCGGTGGCCGGCGACATCCGGCTGGATCTTGATATTTTCCCGTAGCAGGGCTTCAGCTGCTTCCGGCTTGTCCGCTTTCTGGTAGAAGTTTGCCAGAATAATGCGCAACGTCATGGCATCGGGGTTTTTTTGGATGCCTTCGCGAAGCATGGCCTCGGCCTTGGCTGTGTCCTTACGGGCGTCATAGATGGACGCCAGCATCAGGTACATTTCCCCGGACGTCTCACCCTTTTGGTAAAGATCGCTAAGAATGGATTCGGCCGCATCCAGGTTTTTTGCCTTGCTGTAAATGGCCGCCTGGATCAGCCGGGCACCGCTGTTGTCGGGATTCTTGGCAAGGATCTGATCCACCTTCTCTTGTGCCCGATCCGCGGACCTTGCCGCCATGAAGATGCGGGCCAGTTCCACCTGGGCGTCAAGCAGGTCCGGGTTAAGTTCCACCGCTTTACTGAAACTGCCGAACGCTTGTTTGAATTTTTTCTCTTTGAGGGCCACCTGACCCAGCATCTGATACGCATCGGCAAATTTAGGGTCGATTTGCAGGGCATTCTTGAACTCCAGCGAAGCCCGCACATAGTCACCCTTCTCGTAAAGCGTCTTTCCCTTGTCGTAGAACTTGGCCTTTTTCTCCGCCGGAGAACTGCAGGAGACGAAAAAGACCATTAATACCATCACCAGTCCTGCGGATGCTATTTTCTTTATCATGATTGGGTCATCCTCAAAGTGGGAGTTGAGAGGTTGCGTGGGGCTGATCTGGTCGTTGGGAACATGGGGCCGGGATGAGAAATTATCGTTACCCGATCAAACACTTGACAGCCACCGTCCCCAGCGAAATGACAATAAAGATACTCAGTTTGACGACATTGCCGCGGGTTTCACCCAGAAGCACCTCAAAAGCGAAAAAGAGTGCGATCACCTTAGCGGTGATCAACGCGATATCTTTTACGGCGTTTTTAATTTCCGGAATGCTGGTGACAATCACGAAAGCAAAAATAATCAAAAGGTCCGACGGGTTGGCCTTGAAGCCCTGCCGCCGGCGGGTGAATTTGAGGGTCATCACCGCCAAGAAGGCCAGCACGCCAAAGGCCAGGTCAAAGCTGGTGAGGGCATGTGGGCCGACCCGCTGCGGCAGATGAAGGTGGGCGGCAAACACCATATATGGGGCCGTCACGAACAGGATCAGCCGTAACATGCCGATCATCCACTGCCGGTGAATCAGCCACACCGTACCTAAAGCGAACAGCAGCCCAACCGCCAGATAACCGATATAGCGGGGCGTGTCTTGAGGTGCGATACAGCAGAGGAAGAGCACCAGCGGTGCGCCGATCTCCAACGTGCCATAGAAAAATTTGATCAGCAGTTGCCGCTCGACAATCATCACCAGCTTGTCTTTGATCATCCGGTCCAGCAGGTCGTGCCGCGGCAGAACCCACTTCGCCCGATCCGCCCAGTAAAAACCGAGGAGAACACTGCTGCTGAATGCCAGGTAGGTGGACAGCAGGGTCCATTCGGAATGAAAGCGCAGCAGAAAAGCCGACATCACCAGGCTGAACTGAAGGCAGTAGATGACCATCACCGCCTCGGCATGCCTAAGCCCTAACCGCATCAGACGGTGATGAAAATGGTTTTTATCGGCTTTGAAGGGCGATACCCCCTTGGCGATACGTTCCATCATCACCGTCAGTGTGTCCAGGATGGGAAAACCCAGCAGCAGCAGGGGCAGGCTGCGACTCAGCGGCTCGCTGGCCTGGGTAATATGAATGGCCAGTGATACGGCAAGGAAACCCAGCAGCTGGCTGCCGGCATCGCCCATGAAGACGATGGCCGGATGGGCATTGAAGCGCAGGAAGCCGAAGATGGCTCCCACGACGGCCACCGCCAGCAGGGCCAGGTCGGGCATGCCATTCTGGTAGGCCAGAAATCCCAGGCAGATGAAGATCATCATGGATATGCCACCGGCCAGGCCATCCAGGCCGTCGGAAAGGTTGATGGCGTTGGTTACGCCCACGATGACCAAGAGGGTCAGCGGCAGGGCGATCCAGCGGGACAGGAAGATGCCCGGCAGGCAGTCGCCCAGACCGGTGATGCTCAGGCCGCCGAACCCCATAACGATCAGCGCCGCGATGGTTTGCCCGGCCAGTTTGGCCCGATAGCCCATCTCCTTGATGTCGTCCACGAAACCGAATCCCACTAGTACCGCCGATCCGAGCAACAGCGAATCCACGAAACGGCTACCCGGCGACCATAGCAGGATGGGCACCGTGGCTCCCAGCGCCATGGCCACGCCGCCGACCTTGGGCATGGGGACGTTGTGCACCTTGCGCGGGTTGGGTAGGTCCACCGCGTTGAAGCGCAGAGCCAACACCTTGAGCACGGGAATCATGCCGATGGTGATCAGCAGGGATAGCATCAATGTGGGGAAGAGGATCATGGTGGCGTTGAAAGCTGAACAGACGCGTTTATTGCGTTGGTAAAGAAACCCCTACGGTACATATTTTCAAAGATAGTCGCAGGATGATGAATTGACTGCCTTCTTGTTTCGCAGTATAGTCTAGTCTGTCTAGTCAAATAACGGGAGGCTTAACCATGGAAAAGTGGCAATTGCAAGATGCAAAAAATCGCTTCAGCGAGGTGGTTAACAAGGCGATGAAAAACGGGCCTCAGCTTGTCACCCGCCACGGGGCCGATTCGGTGGTGATCATTTCGGTAAAAGAATTTCGGCGACTTTCGGCGCCCAAGACAGATTTGGTATCCTTTTTCAAACAGTCGCCGTTGTACGATATTCAAATCGATTTATCCCGCAATAAAGATCGGCCAAGGGAGGTGGTATTTTGAATTACCTCCTGGACACCTGTGTGATATCCGAGTTGGTCAAACCCAAGCCGAACCGAAAGGTCGTCGGCTGGATTTCCTCGCAGGAAGAGGATCATCTGTTTTTATCCGTTCTCACCCTTGGTGAGATTCAAAAAGGAATATCGAAATTGAGCGAATCGAATAAAAAGAAAACGCTCAGGATTTGGCTGCAGACAGATCTGTTGGAAAGGTTCAAGGGCCGCATTCTTTCCGTTGACGAACAGGTTGCCCTGGACTGGGGGGCCATTCAAGCAACTGCCGAACAAAATGGGATCCTCATCCCATCCATCGACGGCCTTATCGCAGCGACCGGCATCGCCAACAACATGACTGTGGTAACACGCAATGTCGCAGATATGAAGCCAAGTGGCGCATTGCTATTCAATCCATGGGGTAAATCGTAACTCCTTGACTTATTTTGGTAAGAACCCATCCAGGACAGGAACGATGTCCTTCATGAAGGCCTGCAGCCGCGCTTCTGCCGTTTCAACCGCCTCCCCGCCGTAGATGGGCGTAATCAGCCGTACCAGGCGCCGTCGGTGCGCTGGCGGGTCAGGGCATCCCAGAAGTTATACAGTTTCATCTCCCATGCACTGGTGAGCGTTCGGCCGCGCATGGGAAACCAGAAATAGGCCAGCTGACGAACGCTGCCATTTTGCATCAGCGCCCGTCGAACGGGCAGGGTGCCGGCCGTTCCCTGCCGCAGGGGCGCATCGATTTTTCCCGACTGGCTGAAGGTCCATCCCGACCCGGGAAGGCAGGTGTCCGGCGAATGGATGGCCTCGCCTTTGCGTTGGCTCTGGTAGTAGGCCACGTAGAAATTCACCTGTTTGCCGTTCGTGTCGTTGAAATCGGCGATCAGATAGTCGCTCAGATCCAATTCGTCGATGAATTTCTGTTCCATCTTCTTCGGATAGCCTTGCCAGGAACCGATTGACATGGGAAACTCTTCAAGAGACTTGGCAATCGGCACCTTTTCCCTAAATTCGATGCCTTGAGTGAGAACCAACGTGATTGCCAGCAACGCCATTGCTGATAAGAATTGTGGCGGTTTGAGAATTGTTGCTATTCCTTTTGCATGTTGATCGCTGAGATTTGGTGCTGGATGCTTGATACTGGATCCTGAATTCGTGATGCTTGATTCTCGATAGCCCTGGTCGTGTGTTGTATCATTTTGTTTTTCTTTCTTATTCTGTGTTATGCGCTCTATCTTCCTCGCTTTTGAGACGCCAATGCGTTTCAAAAACGCCATCTCTCCCAACAAAATTATCAGAGACGTCATGAAGATGAACCAGCCGGAAAAGTCGTGAAAAAATCCCTCGGCAACCGTCGGCCCCCAGTACTGATACAGAATGCCGACTGACGCGATACGTAGGCCATTGACCACCACGGAAAACGGAACGGTCGACACCACGACCACGGCCTTTTTCCAGAGCTGCATTTTTGACAGGTACGTTAGCAGCAGTCCCATTATGAGCAGCGGCAGCGTGTAGCGGAGGCCACTGCAGGCATCCACCACCTGGAGCTGGGTAAAACCCAGGTCGATGACGTTGCCCTCCCGGTAGGCGGATATGCCGTAGGCTTGGAGCATCCAGACGCCTAATTTCGAAGATATGAGTTTGAGTTGGAAGGTGACCTTATTGTTGACGAAATGGGGCAGCGGAAACATGAAGATCAGCATACTCAATGCAAAACCGATCTGTTTGATTTTCTGCCACCCGAATAAGATCAAGAGCACGCCACTGAAAATAAGCCAGGAAGAAAGATAGATCGAAAAAATTTCCCCTGCGAGTTCACCCACCCAGTATAGACAAACACCTATTAGTACCGGAATAAGTCCCAGCCAAGTTGTTGATGCCGACACATTCGCAAAAGCCTTCCGCTTTTCCCAGACCAGGTAGGTAAATACGAATGGAATCAGGTACCCGTAACTGTAATCCTCCCGGCTCCAGTCCTTTGAAATGAGCCATGCATAGGTGCTGTAGTAGAGTAGCACCATGAGTACGCCGAACGGCAGCCACTTCTCCCAAGAGATTTCCTTGAGAGCTATCTCGGGTTTCACGATTTAGTCTCCATTTCATCTATTGCATGATGCATTGCTTTTAGCGTAGCTAATGAAGGCTTACAAATCATGGCTAAAAAATTGGTGATCCTAAGTTCTCAACACTCCAAACAATCTAAACTTATCTTCCCAACTCCTTAATCAGCACCTCCCATATCCGTTCGGCCGCCTTGCATCCCACATCGAGGGAACCTGATAGTCATCCCCGGTGTCGCCCATAACCCTCTGAAAGGCTTCCAGGATCGAATGACTGGAAGTGCCCGCCAGCTTGTTGCTGCCAATTTCGATGGTGATCGGCCGTTCCGTATTCTGTCGAAGTGTCAGACATGGGATTTTCAATGCCGTGGTCTCTTCTTGGAGCCCGCCGCTGTCGGTTAGCACGACCCTCGCGTCTTTCCATAAAAAAAGGGATTCGCGGAATGGAAGCGGTTCCATCAGGTGCACTCTGTCGGAAAATTGGATGCCATAGCGGTCTATCATCTTACGGGTCCTGGGGTGAACCGGGAACACAATTTCCAAATCCGTTGATATTATGTTAATCGCGTGTACGATTTTCTCAAAATTTTCTTTCTTATCTACATTGGAGGGACGGTGCAGCGTCATAAAAGCGTATGCACCCATCCGTTTTTTTAACTGTTGGGAGGCAAATAATGAAGCGTTTGAGCGCTTTATCTGCTCTATCTGGTGAAAAAGATTGTCTATCATGACATGCCCGACCAGGAAAATTCGGTCATGTGGTTTGCCCTCGTTTTTTAGATTCTTAACCCCCGAATCCTCGGTGACAAAAAAATAGTCGGAGATGGCATCAGTTACCATCCGGTTGATTTCCTCGGGCATGGTCAGATCGAAGCTACGTAGCCCCGCCTCCACATGGGCAACTGGTATGAGCATCTTTTTTGCTACCACGCTGCATGCCAGAGTGGAATTTACATCTCCGACCACGATCACCACATCGGGTTTTTCCGTTTCACATATCGCCTCAAAAGCGATCATGATCTTAGCGGTCTGTTTCGCATGGCTCCCGGATCCGGAATGTAAAAAATGGTCCGGTTCAGGAAGACCGAAATCATCGAAAAAAGCCTGGGACATTTCATAATCGTAATGCTGGCCGGTATGAATGATTCGGCACGTCACATTCGGATACTGTTGTGCAATCCGATAGATCGGCGCTATCTTCATGAAATTTGGCCGAGCACCGGCAACTAGGTGGACAAGCATGGTACTTCCCTTTGAATTGATTTTGCTGATTCGATACGTTCAAACAGTTAAGGACTGGTCGCGTTTCCTCTTCCTGTCGAGGCGAAATCGATTATCGTCACTTCCTGAGGCTGTTGAAAAACTTCTCTGCGCCAGGCGGAAATCGACATGAAGCGATACCGGCTCAGAACGAAATCCAACTTTCCGACCGTCTTCCCAACATTTACGTAGGACTTAAACAGGCGTTTGAAAGACATTTTCATCCTCGGCACATTGGGATCGAAATCGCGAGGGTGAAAATAGGAAACAACGGGGATATCCTGTCGATTTTGACGCTCGATACACATGGCAATGAACCGGCGCGGAAATAGCCGAAAATATCCCCCCCCGGAAAATGCTGTTTTCGCTTTTCCGAAATATACCGACGCAATCGGATATTCTTCCAATTCGAGACCAGACAAGGTCTTTAGCTTAAATGGTTTTGAAGGAATCCCGGGAATACCTCCGTGTCCATGATTTCCGGAAAAGATAGTCGCATCATATGTGAAGCCTGACTCAGCGATATCGTCGAACGCCCAGAGGTTGTCCGGGGTGATGCTAAAGCCGGGGCCGCGATAACCGGCAATCGGCATCCCGGAAATATTCTCCAGAACTTGCTTTGATTTCCGCAAGTCCTCGCGAAAAAGGTCTCTGCGCTGGTTGTAGATCAATTGATGTGCATAGCCATGGCAGGCGATTTCATGGCCGCTTTCCGCCGCCAATCTGACCAGCCCAGGGTGTCTTTCAGCCATCCAGCCGAGAATAAAGAACGTGCACGTCACTTTGCGGTGATCTAGTAGTTCCAGAAAGATTCGAAGCCCGATTTCAGCTCGGCTGGCAAACGATTTCCACCTATCGATTCGGGTGGAATCCGGAATGTCCAGGATGTGAAACCAGTCTTCCAGATCGAATGTCATGATGTTTGGAAATGATCCTCTATTCATCATCTGATGTCCGCCCACACCGCGATCAATAGAGGTCGAGATCGCTGAATGAAAAATACCAGTTCTCAAAACACTTTAACCGCGAAATTGCAGTTTTGTCCTCAAGCCCATGAAAACGCAGAATAAAGTTGCAGTTGTGCGGTAGCAAGCGCGGCGGCAAGTTCCGAAATCCATTTTTTTTAAGGAGTCGGCATTCTTGCGAATGATGGTTCATTAACGTAAACAGCAACGGCGTACCGTTTGCGATGGCGATCCGGTGCACTTTTTTCATCATGAGGCGGGCTACACGCTCTGGGTCACTGGTGTTGCAGTCAACCAGGAAGTCCATTAAAATGGTGATTGGGATTCCTTTTCGATAGGCCTTCCGCAACGCTAACAATCCTACGGCTTTGTCATCTTCAACCTCGGCGATAAACACACGGTAGGACAAAGTCGGGCACTTTAGAAAACGCCATGCGATAAATTTTGCACTCCGATTAAAGAGATGGACGCCGCCAATCGATTTTTCCCGGACAAAGGATAAATCGACGCCATCCAGGTCCTGATCCGACCGGATTTCACGAATCACCGGAGAGCCCGCTCCTTGAGGCAGCACGGCGGACGGTGAAACGAACCGCGCAAACATTCCAAATTGCCCAATCACGTCGAACTGCAATCCCTTGGAAAAGCCGTGGAGGGAATTGTTGTTGGGTACGCCGACCGTCCCTCGGATGCCGATCTTCCTGCACCGGTCGTAAGTCATGTTGGCAAGCGTCTTGAAAACGCCTTTCCGGTAAAATTCCGGGTGAGTCATCGTGTACAAGGAAATGTTGAAATCGATGGCTTCTCCGGCGACCAGCAATTTGCCGGGAATCACCAAGTAGACCCCCGCCACCATCGGCCTTCCGTCTGCCGGTTCGGCACAAAAGGCGATTGCCTGACCGTAACAATTGTCGAGCAGGTGCCACTTGAAGTAGTCTGGATTGGTAATGCGATGTCCCGTCCAGGTCGAGTCGAACAGCTCTCTGATTCTTTTAGAATCCGAATCCCAATTTACCTGACGTCCATACCATTCCCGGAGTTTGTCGGAAGGTGACTCAGACGTTCTGTTTTCAAGACTCCCGTTCACTTGGTCACTCTCTGTTTATTTCGATCTTGGTGGTATAGGTCCGATTTTTTCGGCTTTTGAAATGAAAAATACAGGTGGTAATCGGCGCCCACGATCCATACCGTGAGCTGATCCATCCGGCAAAAGGCTTTGTTGACCCGCGATAGAGTGATACGTCGGCTTCTTCAGGAAAGTGCATCGCCATCCGACCGTTGTTGAATGATGCTTCTATTAAATGTCTATCTGTCTTGACGACCTGGCAATCTTGCCCAAAATGAAACGCACCCCTGCAATTTATCGTTTCCTCTCCGTCAAGCCGGTCCTCGATGAGAATCCGCTCAGGTGAATCCCACGTGAGCCGTCGATAATGTGTAACGCCGAGTCTGCACCGATACCCATCATGGGATGCTTCAATCAACGGTACCGGATCGCCCTCCAGACACAGCAATCGACATGCGTGGGGTCGTTCCCACATGAATGGCCCCTGCATGACACTCTGGTCTATGCCGCCAACTTCAATGGTGTTGTGAGCGATGGTCGAGCGAAAGTAGTTTCGAATGCCCTGAGACCCATTGTACTGGCCGCTGCCAATGTCCGTGAATAACGGGATACCGTCCCAAAAAGTAGGATTGAGAGTGCATCCGCATGACCGTGACCGTATGTGGGTGCCAATCCCAATGGGGCGTGCCGAAAAACAAGGCATCCTGCCCCGTTTTGGATGCAGGTAACCCCGCCATTCGGATAAGTACTCACAATCGCTTTCGGTTTCGATTCTGTTTGGCGATGAAGGCCGTGAGCAGTCCTGTCTTCGCTCTGCCGACGGCCCTTGATTAAGAAAAAGGTGGAACGGATGTCGGTCGCACCTGCACCCTTTTCCCACTCCGGTTTTTGAAACCACTTCGCACCGAGATTTAAGAGCCCTTGAAAATAAGGTTCGCGGTAGTCCAAAAAGGGCCGAAAAACAAATCCGTCATCCCGGTCTCCATAATCAGGAAAATTGCCTTTTTCAGTTATCAGACGATTGATGAAATCCAGTGCGCTTATAATACGATCAGATAACACCTGTGGAATCTTTTTTTCTTCCAATAGGAGATAATGAAACAGAGCATCAACCACAAACCCCAAATACCAGAACGTTTGTTCTTTATTGCTGCCATCCGGGTTGATCTGCCGTAGCGTTTCCCTATGCAAAATTTCCCGAGCCAGGGATATCCATTTTTGTCCGATATGGGCTGTATCTAATGCCTTTCCGATCCAGAAAAGACCCACAGCCTCAATAACAAGATGGTTTCCGGCAGACGAAAACGTTGACAGGCGTTTGGAAATAAATCGACCTGAACACACCGCAAGCCCGATCAATTCTTTTTCAAGAGTTTTACCGGGTTTTTCCTTTGCCAAGTTCAGTGCACGATAAATGGAGATCCATCTCAATGCCACTTCCATTGAGCTGATATAGGCCGGTCCTTGTTGGTATGGATTTTTATTCAACCATTGTGAAATAATAGTCAGTGCCAGCTGCTCATTGTATAGGGCTAGAACGGGAAGAAATTGAAGTCGGTTTAATTCCCAGTTAGACCGAATATCTCCATGGGGATTCCCAGGTCTATAGCTGATTTTGGAATAATGGCAATTTGGCCAACGATTGGCTGATTCACTTTCATGCCAGTCAATTTCGGAGTTAAGATCAATTGTTTTGCCATAGTACAAAAAAGCAGTATTTCTTGTACATGATCCCTCCGGCAAGAAGTGGTATGTTAAAATATAGTTTTTGGCAAACCTTTGGTATGACCAATTTGAGGGTTGTCTGAATAGTATTGCATCCTTCTGTATTTCAATCACCTCTATGAGCCTTTTTAAGAGCTCACGGGGTGCCATCTTCCGGAGACGGTGGAGGTACCAGTTTAATTGCATTTCTTAGAGGGATTCAACGGATAATAAATTTAGATTTTATTTAAAAGCAGTTTGTAAATGATTCTTAGTGCCGGGAGCTGACGTTTCCATCGTTTAAGATTGCCAATGTCGTTGAATGCCCGGTAAAGGCCTTCCCACTTAAACATCTTGTTCCACCATGCCGGCACAGGTTTGGCCTTGCCTATAAATAAATCATAGCTCCCACCCAATCCCATGTACAATGCCGGGTATTCACGGTACATCTTCTCCATGATGTACTCCTGTCTCGGCGACCCCATGGCCACATAGACAATATCCGGCTTTTTCGCTTTGAGTGTTACAAGAAGGGACGGCAATTCATCTTCCTGAAAATAGCCGTCGCGGTATCCCAGAATGTTGATATTTGGGAATTCGCACCGAAGCTTCTCAATTGTACGCTCGATGACCATCTGCTCGGCGCCGATCAGGAAGAAAGATTTTTCATGCTGGTAGCGTCGTATGATTTCCAGCCATAGCTCGGCACCTCTGATCTTGACTGCCCGGCTGCCTTTCCTCCTAAGGGCCGCCACCGCCCCGATCCCATCCGGATAGCCAATATTCTCATTGATAATGCGCACCAGCTTTTTATCTTCATTGAGAATTTTTTCAGTACCGATTGCAATCAGAATATGTTTCTTGTCGCCAACATATGTCACGAGGTCATCACTAGATGGAAAGGCGTATATCCATCGTTCGTTGACTATCTGCTTTTGCATAAGCACCCTAATTTCAGGCTTTCATTGTCTGACTTGAATGTATCGATTGGATGATTTTAAAGCAGGTCGATGATGTACAAAGGATATCCTCAATAGGAATCAAGGGTCCGGTGCCTTCCCGAACGGCTTGAATAAACAATTCAACTTCATTCTTTTGGCCCTTGTCCTGTCCCCTTAATTTCTTTTCTTTTCTACGCCCGTTCGTGTAGATTGCCAGATTCCTGAATTCGTCAATCACAGCCGTGCAGCCGTTTGCAGACAACTCAATACGCTCTTTGCCAAAACGCTTACTTCCATTGGCTAAGTAGGCAACGGTTCCAACGGAACCATTCTGGAAAGCTATTAATACCTGAATCGAGTCGTTATGATGATGGGGATCCGGCAAAGCGCATGCATGTACAGAAACCGGATTTGAGCCATTTAAAAAAGTTAGAAAATCGATGAAATGGCACACCTCGCCGATGATACGGCCTCCGCCGACCTCTGAATCCTGGATCCAGGAGTTGGGCGGAATCGGCCCTGCATTGATCCGATAGGACATCGCCATGGGCCCATCACCGAATTCCTGTTTGAGCATTTGGGCAAACGGTGAAAAGCGCCGATTGTAACCTACCATCAAGAGGGGATGACTGTTGCCGGCCTCAAGAGATGTCTTGAAAAAGGAGCCGAATTCTTCCAGCTCGTGTGACGCTAAACAAAGCGGTTTTTCGACGAATACATTTTTACCTGCCTTCAAGGCTCTCAACGTATAGTCTGCATGGGTATCGTGGCGTGTCGCGATGAAGATCGTATTGATCTCTTCGTTCTCAAGGATGTCCGCAGCATCCCCCGTGCAGAACTCGAAACCAAACCTTTCCGCCACTGACCGCGAACTTGTGCCTGTGGAGGTCATCACTCCTTTGAGCACGACATCGTCCCGTTTTGGAATATTCGGCAGCAAATGACCCTGTGCATAGGAACCGGCGCCAAGGAATCCAATTAGGACGGCCGACGATCGGTGCCCGACCCCTGGAGAGACATGTATTTTTTCCGTTTAACGATTTTGCCAGGATCATACGCGATGAGAAGGCCGATAAACGGTTCGGACTTGGCCGTCATGATATCATAGGTGCAGGAGCCTCTTCGAGCCTGAATATATGGGTTGTCAGATAACCGACATCGATTTTTGCGCTGAACAGCAAATCCTGAAACGACTGCATGTTGCGTTTTTCGGTCCAGCGAACGTATGCCTGCGGATAGTCGACGCCCTTTTCTTCATAAACAGGGTCATATCGCCCAGGGCCGTATGAGCAGGACATTTTGACCTGCAATTCCTTTTGGTAATAGTGTGGTTCGCGATCGAACCCAGTCGGAACGGCGCCGACCACGACAACAGTGCCGCGTTTGCGTGAAATTGCACCGGCAAAGTTGATCGGGTCAAGGGAATCTGATGCGGCTGTGATGATGACCGCATCGCAACCGATGCCTTGTGTAAATGCATTAATTCGGGCTTCGACACCGGCGGCATCCCGGGCCAGCGCCAGGTCGGTACAGTTCTCGCCAGCGATATCGATCATCCGTGGATTGATGTCGATACCGATCACACGAACACCAGCCGCTCTCAGCAGCAAGCACGTCAACTGTCCCAGCAACCCCAGTCCGATCACGGCACACGATTCGCCTATCCGCAAATCCGCCTGGCGGACGCTTGAAACGCAATCGCGCCAAGGGTGTTGTAGGCCGCAAGTCTTAAATCCGCGTCGGAATTGAGTTTTACGCACAGATTGACCGGAACTACGATAACTTCTGCATGAGCCGCCGTCGCACCACCGCAGGCCACCTTGTCCCCAATCCTGAATTCGTTGACACCATCGCCCACATCGATGACTTCGCCAGCACAGGAATACCCCAGCGGTGAATACGCATCTAACTTTTTCATGACGGCACGATAGGTTTGAATCGGTCCGTGTTGTTTCAACACGTCCAACACCTGTTTGACCTGCTGCGGTCTTTCCTTAGCCTTGCCGATCAGACTTTTTCGAGCGGTTTTGACCGTATTGGATTCAGTGCCTGCACTGATCAGTGAAAAATGGTTTTGCACCAATACCATTCCCGGTCTTAAATTGGGAACCGGCATTTCCATTAACCTGATGTTTCCATTTTTGAGCTTCTGAGCAATTTGTTGCATAGCATTTAATCGTTATGTGGCCGAAAGGTACAGTAAAACCATCCAGATGGTATCAAACTCTTTGCCAATATATTTCTTGGTTGTTCTTGTGGGTCCAGTGACCCGAAGCCATTGGAATCCAAATGCAGAAGCATTAATCGTATTATTTATCAAATAAGATCTCAGCCGAAATTGGTAGGTGCTCGCCGCTGGTTTTTTTTCAAGCACATTGCGTTTTTTAACTGGCATGCCATTCGAAATGAAAATGTAGTTAATTCTCGGTCTTATTGGAAAAAATTTGATTTAGATCCCTTTCAAATAATTTTTTGACAGCCAGAATGCGTCATTAAATTCAGAATACATTTTAGGCCCTCTGCAATATTTAATGTCATTAAATCGCACTTGATTCATAGTGAACTGAATGGGTAATTTTGCTATGGATAGACTTTTTCTTTAGATCAATTTTATTCTTATTAAAATCTAAGCCCACGACACCCCGAATAGCCAAACACATAAACCCCCACATATACCATTGATACGCGGGATAAATACTTGGTGTCATCCCGATTGCATCGATCAGCCATGTCAAATAAAGCGTTATTCCCATCACCTTCAATGATGTCGATTGTTCTAAAAAAGATTTTGCTAGTTTAAAAAAAAAGTGAAGATAGCAAGAACAAATAAATCAACAGACCAAAGATGCCATTGGTAATCAGCACACGCAGATAATCGTTGTGAGGGGCACCACTGACCGCATCTCCGAAAAGCTTGTTGTATATTGGGGCTTCAAGCCATCTATTAAAGTAATCTTTCCACATAACCGTTCTTCCGCTCAACACATGTCGCTGATCGATGGTCCCCTCAACGGCCCCGATCTCCTTGTAAAAAACATGGGCTACATTATTAATCAATTTTTCGCCAGATAGCAGGTTCAATGCAATGACCATAAACGGGATCATTAACAGCCAAATATATTTCTTTTGAAAAACGGTCCATACCAGGTACCAGATAATCGCCACCAAGATTGCGGATTTTGAATAAAGGTTGTAAAGCGCTACGATACAAATACTTCCATATGCCCCCAGGATCATTTTTTGGAATGGTTTGCCGGATGTAAAATACGACCAGTAAAGCAATATGGCTGTGCCCGTCTGAATGATAAAAATACGCATGGCGAATGCATCGTGATACACTCCAACATTTCTTGTGAACCCCGTTGCCTGGCGCAAGTACCAAGCATGGCCGGTAAAGGACTGAAACAAGCTTGTACCGAGAGGATATAATCCAGCAATCAGCAAAGTGATCAATAATAGTTTGAATTTTCTCCGGTCATTGATAAATAAGGGCAGCACAAAAAAGCCGAGATATCCGCTCAAGATCCGAAAGGTGACATTTGCAGCGCCTATAGTGTTTCCTGACTCAAAGATAAGCGCTAAACCAACGAGATTTGAGAATAGATAGATTGTAGCGATTATTGCAAACGGCATTTTGGAAAATTTGGCACCATGGAAAACCCAGATCCGGGGAAGAAGCAACAACGGTACCGCCACTCCAAATATTTCCGTAACCCTTAACGGGCCGACATATGTGAGAAACGCGGCATCGATGAAAGGTTTTAGGATGAAGGTAATTAAAATTCCATGGAATGGTCTTATGGCGAGACTTAATATACAAACCGCCAAGCTTGTCAGACCCAATATCGATATCATTTTATTTTTTGTAAACCATCTATATTTTTCAGAACTTTAGCCGGATTTCCAGCGGCCACCACATTGGCCGGGATGTTCCGTATAACCACCGACCCGGCACCAATTACTGAGTTGTCTCCGATAGAGACATTCCTGAGGATAATGGATCCAACCCCGATATAAACATTGTTGCCGATACGCACAACGCCTTCTCCATCGTCAGCCGGATGGATATGCATGGCCGATGCATCGTGAGAAACAATCATGCAACCATAGGTTATGGTGCAGCGGTCACCCACGATGATTTCTCCCCTGCGGGTATCGAATTTTGCTCTCAAGCTGATCATGCAGTCATCACCGATATGAATCCCGAGTGTGCGCAAGTAGCTGATTTTCAACCAGCGAAGGCAGTTTCCAACGTGATGGATCAAAATCCTTCCAAATTTGCTGATACCTAAGAACTTATCGATATGCATCATATCCGCTCAGTTCTGAAAATTTCTCGCCTTTGACTGCTGCATCTTTGATATCGATATAAAGCTTGGTTGAATAAAACAGATCCCGAACGGGGTAAATCGGAGGCCGCCGGCATCGCAATTGGATTTAAAGGCCCTATACATTCTTGCATGGCCTTTGTCGCGTATGCATCGCCGATAGACTCTGCGATGTCGATTGATTTGGACCTCCATCCTGACAAGATCATCGATCTTGATGGTCAAATCGGCCCGCCGGATATCGATATATTCTTGTATCCCGCGGAGCGCGTTACCGCGATCGGATCCCACGATGATCAGCATGGAACCGTCTTCAAACAGTATGGTAATTGACGGTTCATCGGTTGGAAATTCCTTTGAACCGGCCATGAAAGTTATCGCAATCGGTTTGCTCTGAATAAACCATACCCCAAGATCGATCCAGTGGCTCAGATTCCCTGCAATTCGAGTCCCCTGCGTCGGCCAGTAGTACCAATGCGTAAGCGGCACACCATATTTTTCGCGAACAATACACGTCACGGTAATTGGTCCGGATTGGCTCGATACCAGTGCTTTGGCTTTTTGCAGCATTGGTGCATATCGCCGGTTATAGCCGATCTCAATATGACAATCGGCTTGTCGTAATCGGATGAGGCTTTCAAGTTGATCAATGGTTGTCACCGGTGGTTTTTCAAGCATTATTTTGGTTTCGGGATTGTAGGATGCTGCAGTCTCAGCAATATCTAAGTGCGTGCTATGGTAGGTTGCCACAACAAGTACGGGTTTTTTGACACCAGAAAGCCTTTTAAGAGCGATAGAGCAATCCGTGTCACAATATCGGAATCCGAATTTGTGGCCCATCGCGGCTGCCAGTCCCGGATTCAAATCAATGATGCTGTGAAATTTAAAGTCTTTGAGCATCGGCAAGATGAACGCATATGCGTATACCCCAGCCCCTGCCATGAAAAGTTCATTTCCGTGTATTGGTTTTTTACCAGATTGCCGACTTCGCTTGACCGTTGGTGTTGACGCTACCACATCGGCCAAAGGCTGTTTGAGCAACTTTTTACTTAAAGCCAGATCAGAAACGATAGGTTCACTATCATGATTGTCGGATAAAACTTTATTCAATTCGAGTGGTACCGAAACGCCTGCATATGGCGAATAGTGGTACAGGGCTAACTGGACGTCGGGTTGACGTTTGAAGAAGTGGGTCAGCATTTTTACATATTTCAGAAAGTCACAATTAGCTGGAACCTCGTTGACACAGACCGATGGGAACACGTGACATTCACTCTCCGGCCAATCAACGGGCCCTACACCCACGGCCCACCTGTCTGAACCAGCAATGCGCCCCAATGACAATACTAACGCCTTCTCGTTGATCAAGACGCGTTGCAGCATTGCCAAGCGAATTTTGTAGTAGGTCAACAGAAAACCTTCTCGCCAAATGAAATACAGTAGTTTCGCGAATGGGTGAGAAAACCGGAACATCCTTGTCTTTGGATCGTCCGGAAGTTTGAAACGATAATATCGTGATACATGTAGAATCGTCTCGTCCGTGCGAGGCAAAGGTGCTGGTATTTCAAAAAGTCGTCGGTTGAATGCAAGTCGCATGAAGATATGGTTCCGTTGTGCTTTGGTTATCTGCGAGGATTTGAGGACGCTTGGCGGCTTTTTCCGGATATCACCTGTTCAAAGCAATCACCGAGCCGGCTGGCAATGGTGTCCACATCGAAACGATTTCTAATATCGTTGTGATTATAAGCGGATATGCGTGCATGCAGTTCTTTATCGCTGAGTAGCAGATCGACTTTTTCAACCAGCATATCAATATCACCGGGCATGATGTGATAGCCGTTCTTACCATCGCGAACCGCTTCAGAAAGGGCGCCCACGGGAGTACAAATTACCGGTTTGGCCATGGCCATGCTTCCAGAACTGCCTGGGAAAAGCCTTCGGAATAGGATGGCAACAGAAAAAGGCAGCAGGAGGCCAGCAGTTCAAGCTTTTCCGGTTCCTCGACGACCCCGACGTACCGGTGGTGCCTGCCGAACCCGCTGGCTTCGAGTGTTTCCAGGCTTTCATGGGGGGGGGAACAGTTGATGGGCGCGCCTGTCAACTGATTGAAAAAGACGTTGCGCTCGGTTTCCAAACGGGTGCCGGCGAACACAAACTTCACTTCTGGATGCCTGCGGGCCACCGCAGGAATGGCGGAAAGAACGTCGCAATAGCCCTTGGCGCAACTCAAATGACCCATGAAGAAAACACGCTTGGGAGTAAAACGTTCCGGTACCGGGTTTTTGTAAAGCTCGGTATCCACGGTGTTGTGAACCACCTGTATGCGTTCTTCGGGAATCAGCCCGGCAAACTGATCTTTGAGCACTTCGGCCTGTACCAGTCCCAATGAAACGCGGCGGCAGGCGGCTTTCACCAGCATTGTGCCCATGCCGGCCAGGCGAGATAGCCGCGTTTGAAATGTCCGGCGCGCATATGGATGACGATCTTCGTGCCGGACAAGCGTGAGAGCAAAATGCACCAAATGTCTCGTCCCAACCAACCAGCCTTGGTGGCGGTGACATAGTAGTAGACCAGCGCTGGCCGACGGCTAATCAGTAGCCATATCATCCGCCGGTAAAACCGCAGCATGGCGGCCAAGGCGCTGGAATCGAGTTTGCCCCGCTGGGCGTTGGAGGTGTGGATGTTGGTGTTGAGAAAGGTGACGTCGAAACGCTCGGTCAGGGAAGAACCGAGTATGGTCTTCATCTGCACGTCGGGACCCGAGTATGGTGGCGGGTAAGGTCCGATAATCAGCAGTTTCGGCTTCGCGTTCATTTTTGCGAGTGGCTGTAATGGATCGCATCGAAATACGAATCCGGGTAGGGGGTGTCGGTAATGTCCATTTTGATGCTCGCCAGCGGGTTGTTCAGATCGGCGGTGATGTAGTTGTCGCCGTGACTGAAATGTTTACCGAGTTAGGCATACGTCTGCAATTGGTCGGTCGATCAGTGCCGTTTTCAACTGAGCACACCAATTTGCAATGGACAATTCTTGGGCTTTCGCGAAGGCCGCCCGACACATGCGTTCGTATGCCTTGGCGTCATCGAGCAGGCCTGCGATTCGCGCCAGGTTGGATTCCATGTTGCCGTTGAGCAGCAGGCCGTTGACCCCGTCCTGCAGATAGTCAATTTCCGGTGGGTGGTTGGGATAGTTTGCCGAAGCGATGTAAGGTTTGCCGTAGGCAAAAGCGTGAACAATGGATAGCCCGGAGTGTCCGGGCATGAACACCGCGTGGGCCCGTTGCATCTCTTTTGCGACCAGCGCTTCGTCGGTGATGGCTCCACACCAAGTGATTTGCGGATCGTCCGCGGCGGCTTTTTGGATCTTGGGCGCCTCGGGACCGTCGCCGATGACTATTAATTCGACACCGGGAAGCATCGTTTTAAGCCATCTGAAATACCTGAGAAGCAGATCAAGTTCGCGGTAGGGCACCAGTCGGCCGATAAACAAAAGCCTTTTTGGCTCGCTTGAGTTCACCCTAAAAGAATAAAATTTCCATATATGGTCGGTATCCAATGTGTTGTTGGCATAGGCTGCTTTGGCTCTATTGATGATGTTGCTTTCTATCGCCAGCTTCATACTCTGATAAGTGTAGAAAATAACTTTATCATACAGGCTGAATAGCGTCAGAGGGGTCAATTTTTCCAATCGCCCCGGAATTGAGTTAAAACGCAGCATGGGGTGATTATAGGTTATAAGCTTAAACCCAATAATTTTTTTTAGTATGTACAGGTATAGAATCAGAGGGATGTTCTTTTTTTCAGCCGGCATTAGCACCCAATCGAAATTTTCCCGTCTGATTAATGAGCCAATTCTAATATAAACAATTGGGTTGTATGAGAACTTTTCTTTAACAACAGGCACGGTCGTGAACTTGAAATCACGTTCCTTACCCTCTGTGTGGCCTAACTGCTTGTTTGTTGCACCTGCAAAAACGTAGATGTCTATTTCCCTGCGTTGATTAAGACGACTCAGAAAGCGCGCCTTATAATGGTTCAGATTAGGCGCGATCCAGAGGATTTTTACCATTATTAATTCCTCAAATTAACGCGGCGATAAAGTTTTTCGTAGCACATTGAAATCTTCTGTGGTTCAAAATCACGCGCTCGGCGGATAAATGCCTCTTTGTCTCTGGAGAAAGCTCCTGGATCGTTTACGAAACCAATTATTTTATTACATAGGTTTTCCACATTGAAGGCTACATAGTAACAGTCATTTACCGGGCTGATAACTTCTACCAATCCCCCACTATCCATCATCACGAAAGCCGGCTTTCCAAGGGTCATGGCTTCCAGTGCGACAATCCCAAAAGGCTCTTGACGGAAAGGGAAAACACATAAATCTGCCGCGTTAATATATTCGAATATGTTGCTTTTAAAGCCAAGAAAGGTGACGGCAGTTTGCAGATTCATAGCCGAGGCCTTTTCAATGAGTGAAGCTTTTTCGGGTCCATCGCCAATGATCAGCCATTTAACGCTTTCTATCCCAAGACATTTTAGATGAGCGGCCGCATCCAATAACATTTCCATTCGTTTGTTGTGAACGATACGCCCATATGAGAGTATAAGTATATTATCTTTGTGTAGATAGAGGCGGTTACGGATGTTTAGCCGATTTTTTTGCTTGTCGGAAACAGAAGGTGTGATATTATAAACTACTTTGATATTCTTATGAATACCTAATTTTTCAACTGTCATCTTCTTCATAAATAGTGAGACCGCAGTAAGTTCGCAAAAAACATGATTCGCAAAAAAGCTTAAGCTATGGTATTTAAACCTATCACGCAGTCCAAGCTTCCTTCTCAGATGGGTGATCCCATGAAATGTAAAAATGATTTTCTTTTTTGTAAGAACGGCTGCTACCAGTATTACATAATTAATGGAATGAATATGAATAATGTCGTATTCTTCAATAAAACGAATGGCCTTTATAATCGCCGATAGGCTTAAATCCACTCCGTTCTTCAAATTCAGGACCGTGGTTGAAACATTATGAAGGGTTTTTATTCTTTCTTCAAAAATCCCGCCTCGCATGCCGAATATAACACCGACACTATTCTTTTTGCTCTGTTCTTCTGTCAAACTGTGGACTTGTCTTTCAATGCCACCAAAGCCTCCAGATATCAGAAAGTGGCAAATATTCATCGATGAATTTGATTTCTTTGTCTTGTTCATTTTGGCTCAATCATTACGCAATCGAATCAGACGTACTGGAGAGCCGACATAAATTCCATGCGGTTTTAAAATGGATTTTGCAGTTACTAATGAATTGCACCCTATGACAACTCCCTCTGGAATTTTGGAACCTTTGAGCACCCTCGTCCCTGCTCCTATCCAAACGTCTTCTCCTATTTCGATCTCGATGCCATTATGCCCTTGTAAAACGATTAACTCGCTTTTTTGGATATTATGATCTGAATCTCTAATGCTTACAAATTCAGCAATTTGAGTATAATTTCCAATTTTAACACGGTAATGCGAACTTATAACGATATCTTGAGTTAGATTAACGTTGTCGCCGAGAATGATTTTACCCTTAGGCGTAGGATCGAAAGTTATCCTAAAACCGACATTAACATTTTTTCCCAATTCCATGTTTTTATGCGGTGGATAACGGAAAATCGGAAATTGTTTACACTTTAGGCCACCGCCGACTTTACAACCATGCAGTAATAGATAAGTGGCAAGTAATTTTCCTTTAATCTTGAAAACCAAATTCATGAAACTTTTTTCATGCCATTTCATTCTAAATTCAGTGTTTACGCAATTGATTCGTCAGTAGGCGAATTTGTGTTTCGCAGTTTGTCGGCGTACCCCTCGGTCTCCAGTTCGTACCACCGCGTTATCTCATCCCGGTAAAATCATCGCCGTATAATTTGCAGCCACTGAAGTAGTCCTGCATCATATGTTTTTCCGTTATTGTCGCCACTATCGCACGCCATTGCCAGAAAGGGAGGTGCTGCTCATGCCGCGAAGAAAAGGAGGCAATGCCGCTCTGATTTTGGCCTTGGATTCTGCAGGGAGCAGATAATAGCCTCCGGTTAGATAGGCGGCGCTGGCGCCCAGGTACGCCACGACCAGGATGGGAATGTCCATCTGCCGCTCACCAAAGCGGATAAGGAAGAATGCCAATCCATAGGTTAACAGAACGAGGCAGATCAGCCTTAACTGCTGGAAAACAAAGGAGGAGGTCCGGCTTTTGATACATTCCCTGTAGATTCTGACCAAGCCGTACACGGCATGCAGCACATACAGGAAGGCCACGGAACAGGCCGCACCCAGCATGCCGAATTTCCATATCAGAAATGCCGCGGGTAGCGGATAAACTACCAAATCAATCAGATTCTGTTTAGCCTGAATCCCCGAATTTCCTACGGCCAGAGAAAAAAGGTAAGGCAACGTCAAAGCCCCATACGTATAAATTCCAACGCACAGTAATACCGTCGGCCAAAACAATGATACGGCAACTGCCTGGTTGAACACAAAAGACAGGCCAGGCATCGCGACATACACCGCCAGGGCAAACAGCGGGATGGATGAATAGGTGCCAATTTCTTGAAGTACATTGTACTGCCTGCGCAACTCTTCAACTTTGCCTGCCTGGTGCAGTGCGCAAAGTGCCGGAAACGCGGCTTGCGCAATGGCTGCGGGCATTAGGCGCATCTTGGACAGGCCGCCGAACAGAAAACCATAGTATCCGATGGAGGCAATGGGAAGTAATTTGCTGATGATGATCTTATCCAGTTGCTGCATGGTTGCTCCGATGACGGTCGCCAGCATCAACCTGGAGGTATACCGCAGGTTTTTTTTGATCACATACAGCTTGAATCCGGGAAGGAGCATACTAAAGTTGAAAAACCGAGTGCATACGGCTAAATATATGGTGAGCCGCAAGAGATAACAAAAGCTGTACCAGTAAATGATGGTGTACAGTTGATGGCCCGAAACAATCAGTAATATCGTCCCCAGATGCTGCATGGCGGTGGTGGACACGTCAATCAGATTGGTCAACCCCATCTGCTCGATGCCTCTAAGCATACTGACATACAGCCAGCGTGGCAGCACGAGAAGTGAAGTTACACCCAGTACCTGGAGAATGTAAGTTGCTGCAGTCGGATCAAGCGAATCCAGTTTAATCCAGTTTTCTACGAGCCACGGCGCCGCGATCAATATTACCGCCACAATGAGAAAATAGGCCGACCAATACAGCGTCGTTCCCGTGCGGATGTAATCACCGATATACCGCTTATCTGTTGCATAATGGGAGGAAATCTCTCTTACGGTTGTCACCGAGATACCGACCTGCAGCATTTCAGCGACAAGGAGATTGACCATGGTCGTAAAAAACACGATACCGAGAACATCTTCACCGAGTCCGCCATGGATGTACTTGACCGAAAAAATGCTCAGTAAGACGAGGCTGCCTTGACCTATAAAGTTGTACTTTATGTTGCTTTTTAGACGGGACACAACGCTATCTGCTATTTGTTGGTGTCAATCTTTTGAAATTCGAAGGGGCCGATGTCCGGGATGCCGATGATCTTATGTCCATAAAAATCTTCGTTAATCCCAACGGGTATGCCGGCGTCGATGACCGGAGATCTGTCGGACAGTACCAAGTTTGATGTATCTATACGAAATGTATTTAAATATAAAAGTTGAGGGTCCCTCGAGAGGGAATTGGGATCAAAGCGGCAACCCTTAACTCGATGCCGCTGCCATTCTTTGAAATTGGATTTGCGATTCTCGATGACGATCGAACACCCCTTAACATCCCGTTTCAGTATCAGCCAAAATTTATCGTGCTCGTCGGGATAGTAGATGTTGTGGTCAAAATCTATTGTGAATTGCTCGGCGGCCCCGGTCCATTTGACATGGCATTCTTTTGAGTTGTAGAAAATGTTATTCTTTAGTTCGACATTGGCGCCGTTGCCCTTGTAGCCGCGTGTGGATTCAAATCCAATATTACAGTTTATGGCCATGTTATGGAATACACGCTGTTTGTCTTCAAATTGAAAGCGATAGCCCACATGCGCATTGACGACCACGTTTTGATAAAAAATATTCCCGGTCTTGTCTGAGAGGGAATCCTGATTGCACATGGTAAAGACACCGTATCCGGTCGCGCCTCCCAGTCGATGAAGGTTTTTGACCACATTTCGGCGAACAACCGTATTTTTGCATTCCTGGTGCGTAAAAGCATACAAGCCCGGGCCGGTACCGCAATTTTCGATCAGATTGTCTTCGATGATGCCCCCGCTTCCGCCTTGAATTCCGATAGCATGGGCATCCCCGTTCCAGTTCACCGGCCGCACGCCGATATGGTGTATATGGTTGCCGGCAAAACGATAGTCACGGACGGTTTTGTTGATCTCCGTCTTGCCCGCCTGCCAGTTCTGTTGGATCGTGTAAATTCCATTGCCGGCCCAGGCAAGTTCACATCCGATGACCTCGATTGCTGAGTGTTCTCCATGCAGACCAATCAACGCGTGCATGCCATAAATTAGCTTGCAGCCGTGCCAACGGATATGATGCAGCCTGGCATCAAGGCTGACTCTTCCAGGATTTAGAAATGATATGTTTTTGAAGGTAAGGTACGCCTGCCGATTGAATTCAAGGCGGTAGCCCCACCAATTGATGCTGATGCGCCGCTTGGGACTGCGCTCATCGGTTGGGTGAACGTATAATTTTGAACCCTTTTTATAGCTTGGGCTGAAATGTGAACCCGATTGAAGACGACATGCGCTCAGACTGTCGGCCTTGTCCAATACAACATGAGAGTTGGCGCCGTTCTGGCCGATATCCTGAAAGATCCAATCCCCGGCCCAGATGGCGGCTATCAGCGGGATGCTCCAAACCCCATTCCCCTCGTCCGTCCACTGGGCGTATTCGATTCTGCCGGCCCCCCAGATGATGCCGGCATCATTGGGGTAATCGCCCCGGAGAACAATCCGCTCATTCTCACTGGTACCCGAGCCCAGCTTGAGGCTCTGTTGCCGAAGCTGTAGCGGTCCCGGATCGCATGCAAATGCAAACCGCAGATCCACAGGGTATCCCCCGGATGCACGCCCTTTGTGCCCCAGATGATCCCCGCGAGGCCGTTCCACGCATTTTTGTAGGAGGTGCCGTCTTCCCTGCCATAAGCCCCTCCCGCTGGTCGTACAAACCACTCTCCGGCGTACAGATCCGTTTGCGTCAATAACAACAGAAAAAGAAAGCATATGATTTTGCCAAACAACGAGGTGCCCTGACTGAGGTGAGTGGTCGAAATGCCGGGCATCATCAAATTTCGCGCATAAGCGACAAACCGGCAATTAGTAGTATTGAATATTCGCACCCGGATTAATATTGATCAGAACGGGATTGTCACCTTG
Source organism: Desulfosarcina cetonica JCM 12296 (assembly GCF_001311845.1). Taxonomy (GTDB): domain Bacteria; phylum Desulfobacterota; class Desulfobacteria; order Desulfobacterales; family Desulfosarcinaceae; genus Desulfosarcina; species Desulfosarcina cetonica. The sequence continues at coordinate 89,615 of NZ_BBCC01000003.1, forward strand.
AATCAGGATGTCGGCCGCTGGGAATGAACTCAGATCGATATTATCCAAGACAGTGTTATCCCCCTGAACAACGAGACCGTAATCATAAGATCCCTGAGAACCGTCGTCTGTTAAATCCTGCAGCATTTCGTTGTCCTCAACCAGAATATATTTGGATATTAGTAATGGTTGCAGATAATCGGCGATAACCTCGTGTCCGTTGCTGTTGGGATGCGTTTCTAACAAATCGTACAGAGGCTCCGCTTGATTTGAAAGAAAATTAATTTTAACAAACCGGCTGGACATTTTTGCATAACGAATAGCGTTTGTTTTGCAGTAGGCCGAAACGACATCTTCTACGCTGATGGAAGCATCGTAACTGGTCATGTCAGGATTCATGATGGGCGTTCCAGGGTAAAGGATGTTGTCAACGCCCAGATCCTTAAGAATCCTTAAGGATTGAATGATCTGGTGGGCTACCTTTCCGACGGACTCGCCATAAGCCAGATCGTTGACGCCGATAAACAGAGATACTTTTTCAACTTCTTCGGCAATGGCAAATTCTTGGGCCAAGAAATGAGCAGCATCACTCCAGATTCCTGGAATACCAAGGTGTCTGCTTGGATCGCCCGGCATTTTAATAAAAACATGATCTAAAATCGAATTTTCCAATCTGCCGGCATAGCAGTCGCTGGCCGATACGCCGGTCCCATAGGTTATGGAGTCGCCGACAAGAGCGATCTTATTCTGCGAGGAGTCGATCGAACGCTTGGAACCGGTAACCGGGCTCCAGCATCCGATGGTCGGCAAGGCCGCATCGAACAGGTCGGCCCCGACGCCGCCATGATTGTAAGCGTAGCGCACTTCGTTGGGCTCTGCCCGGCCGATGGCATAGGAGGATGGATTCAATTGCGGCAGTGTCGTGAAATCAGGATCGAAATAATAAGAGTTCTGCACGAATTCCTGTACATTGTTTCCTGTGCCATTGATTTTAATCACTGGATAGTCCGCAGCTCTTCTCGGCACAGACGGGGCGGTATTGTATTGAAGATTGTGGCTGCACTCCCAGCTGCCTTCGATATTGTTCAGCCTTATGGTTGGCGCAGTCCCGTAAAGGATGTTGTTTTTTATAATGACGTTGTTGTACGAAACATTGGTTCTTCCATCCAACAGGGGTGTATTGACAAGCGTGTTGTGTTTTATGGTGGCATTGATGTCACTGGAATTAAAGGTCAGATACAAGCCGTTGCAGTTTTCGATAAAATTGCTTTCCAGAATAAGATTTTTTCCTCGGAAGTAGAATGGGTAAAGCGATATGTCGTGCAGATGACATCTTCGGAAAATCAGATCCCCACTTACACCGCTAAAACCAATAAACCTCAAACCTCCAAAAATCTGTGCGCCATCAAATGG